>NZ_RYDO01000012.1:0-77390 GCF_003984855.1 Flavobacterium sp. GSP6 | reverse complement strand
AGTTTAAATAACATATATTTACTCCATGAGTAACAAAATACAGTTCGTTTAGAGGTTTTTAGACGAACTGACGTTGGTAGCAATTTTACCACAGAATCCGAAAATATGACTGAAAAAGAAATTGAGAATAAAATTATTTTTGTGGAAAATATTGGCGGAATGACGGTCAATGAAAGACTTTATGTTTGCGGTTTAGACAAAGAATTTGAAAAAGCTTTAAAAAATGACAAATTGAAAGCTGAAAGAATATTAGAACTTTTAAAAGTTGATAAATTATCGATTGAATTAATATTGAAAAAATAATGGGAGAAAATATTACTAAGCCGAATTTAGTGAAAAGATTTATTGCAGGATTTATTGATTATGCATTAGTATATGGTTTTTTCTTTGCTTTTGTTTACTCATTTGGAAAACCGAATGACGAAGGCGGATATTCGGTTACAGGAATATTAGGATTAGTTCCAATTATTTTTTGGTTTGCGATAATTGTGCTTCCTGAAGTATTTTTAGGAGCAACTCTTGGAAATTCTATTGTTAGCTTAAAACCTAAATCTTTAACCAAAAATAACGGAGAATTGAGTTTGAGCCAATCAATAAAAAGACATTTAATGGACCCAATTGATATGTTCCCATTTGGTCTAATTGGAATAATAACAATTAAAAACACCGACAGAAACCAACGTTTAGGCGATATTTGGGCGAAAACTATAGTAACGGAAATTGAAAATAAATAAAAAAAACAGCTACCCCGATCGCTCGGACATCTGATTTTTTCGGACAACGATTATATTAATCCCTCGGATATTTAATTTTCGGACAACGATAGGGCGGATTTGCAATCCGTGCACCCGATAGCGCTGATATGCCACAATAGTTAGCGCAGTTTTGTAAACTGTGCCCACAACATTAAGCAAATAACAAAAAATCGCTACAAAGTATAAAGCTATAACAACATAAGATGTTTGTTGAAATAATATAGAATGGGCTGGTCGTTATTTTTTAATACTTTGTGTGACTTATTTTATTTCATGAATAAACAGTCCGTTTTAAAAAAAAGAATTTTTAGTGTAGTTTAAATCACATAAGTAATAACTATGGTATAATGTCGTATTTTAAAATCAGGATAAAATCATGTAAAAATCTGATTTAAAGCTGCTTTACTTAAAGTTAATTCTTTTGACTTTACGACTTTTAAACTTTCGACTTACTTATATTCACTCAGTGACTACAAAAATACAGTTCGCTTGGAGGTTTTTATCCAGACCCATCGGAAAAACAACTGACCTTGGCACTAAGACTTGCGCGAAAGAGAAACCGAAAGAAAAGTCAAAAAAAGAAAATAAAAAAAATGAAATTTAAACTTATAAATAATATTGACAAACTTGGAACATTTGGACTTTTTCTAACTGCAATTTTCTCACCTTGTTGTTTTCCTCTTTTTGCATTTGGAGCATCAGCACTTGGGCTTGGAAGTTTAGAATTATTCGGAGGTTGGACAATGTGGATTTTTCAAATAATGGTTTTGATTTCAATTATCGGAATATATATTTCGTATAGAAAACATAAATACTTCTATCCATTATTAATTGCAATTTCGAGCGGAATAATTATATTTTCCGGATATTATTTGAGTAAATCTGAAAATTCAACTTATTTAATTTATGCAGGAATGTTTGGACTTTTTATCGCAACAATTGGAAATTATTATCAAAATAAAATATACGTAAATTGTAAAACTTGTGGAATATATGAAGGAAAAACTGTTGAATTGAAATCGACAATCATATGTCCGAAATGTGGATACAAAAAAGACGAAATGATGCCGACAAATGCTTGTGAATTTTTCTACGAGTGTAAAAATTGTAAAACAATATTGCGACCATTAGAAGGAGATTGTTGCGTATATTGTAGTTACGGAAGTGTGAAATGTCCACCAATTCAAGTTGGAACAAGATGTTGCTAAAAACGAGAATAAATGAAATAAATTAGTTCTTCTTTCAACAGTTAGAGTTATGTGGCGTGGCACTAACAATGAAACTCGTTTTACACAGTCCATCCCATCCCCTTATTACGGGAGAATCCAGACCCTTCGGACGGATCTGCAATCCGTGCCCATAAAGAGAATGATTCAGCAAGAAATTATACTAGTTTAGAGAGTGAATTAAAATTTGTTTTATTAGAATTATTATGATATTATTTACGGGCACGGATTAAAAATCCGCCTATCCTGGTTATAGGGACCCAAAAGCAGGAAAAATTTATATATATTTGGTAGCAGCCGCCCGCAAAATTAATATTCTAAATACTTAACTAATCCTATTTTATATGACAAAGCTTAATCTAATTATTCCACTCTTGATTTTGACTATACAACTAGTTAACGCACAATCAGTAGAAAGTTTAAAAATAAAAAAATACACACAAAAGAACGCAAACGAAATTATTACTGAATTCTCAGAATTTTTAAGTATCCCTAACGTAGCATCAGAGCCATTAAGCCTTCGTGAAAATGCTGATTTCATCATGTCAATGATGAATCGAAAAGGTATCAAAAATGTGCAGTTATTACATGGAAAAACTAAAAATATTCCGCCAGCCGTTTACGGTGAAGTTCTTATACCGGGTGCAAAGACAACTTTGATTTTCTATGCCCATTACGACGGCCAACCTGTAAATCCTGAACAATGGAATCAAAATCTGAGTCCTTTTATCCCAAAGTTATATACGGCAGCTATTGATAAAAACGGCAGTAACATTCCTTTCCCTTTAGATGGAAAATACAATAACGAATGGAGAATATATGCCAGAAGTGCTTCCGATGACAAAGCAGGAGTTGATGCTATTATAAATGCTTACGACGCCATTAATAAAAGCGGCTTAAAACCGAGTTACAATCTTAAATTCTTTTTTGAAGGAGAAGAGGAAAAGGGCTCAACACACCTAGATGAAATCCTACAAGAGAACGAAGCCCTTTTACAATCCGATTTATGGATAATATGCGACGGACCGGTACATCAGTCTGGGAAAAAGCAAATTTATTTTGGTGTTAGAGGAGATACAAACCTTTACTTTACGGTATATGCCTCAAAAAGGCCATTACATAGCGGACATTATGGTAATTGGGCTCCAAACCCAGCGATGATGCTAGCACAGCTGTTAGCATCAATGAAAGATAACAATGGTCGCGTGACGATAAAGGGGTTTTATGATGATGTAATACCATTAACACTATCAGAGAATAAAGCATTATTGACAGTTCCTTCTGTTGACGAACAGATGAAAACTGAGCTTGGTATAAATAGTGCTGAAATGCGAGATAAAACATTAAGCGAATCGATCAACCTGCCCTCTTTAAACATAAATGGTATGCAAAGTGGTAACGTAGGCAAAATGGCCTCAAATCAAATTCCAACTACTGCTACCGCTGTTATAGACCTGAGGTTAGTATTAGGGAACGACTGGGAAAGACAACAACAAAAAGTAATTGATCATATAATAAAACAAGGCTACTTCGTCACAAGCAACGAACCTACAGATGAAGAAAGAAATTTGTACCCTAAAATTATAAAAGTCATCCGTGATAAAAATGGAATAAATGCGCAACGCACCTCCATGGACTTAGCAATTGTCAAAAAGGTGATTTCTGCAGTTGAAGCCACAACAAAAGACCAAGTTGTACTGCAACCAACTATGGGAGGAAGTCTACCGTTATATTTATTTGAAAAATATCTAAAAACAAACACCATTTCCGTTCCAATAGCGAACCATGACAACAACCAGCATGCAGAAAATGAAAACATTCGACTTCAAAATTTGTTTGATGGTATAGAAACTATGGGGTCATTAATGCTGATAAAATAACTCTAAACGGTAGCTTATCATTAACTTAAATAATGTAATGAGAATACTTTTTAATCCTAATCACTCGGATATTTAATTTTCGGACAACGATAGGGCGGATTTGCAATCCGAGCCCAAAAAGAGAATGATTCAGCAAGAAATTATGCCAGTTTAGAGAGTGAATTAGAAGTGGTTTTATTAGAATTATTTTGATATTATTTACGGGTACGGATTGAAAATCCGCTATCGAAAGCAGTTTTGTAAACTGTACCCACAACATTGAGCAAATAACAATCACAAATTTTTTAGAAGCTATAAACAAAATAGACTAAAGCACCTCGTTTTAACTATTATTGGAACCAATAAATAATTCGTAACTAATGAACCATCCGAACACCCAGAATTTAATGGATTCTGATACCTTTATTTTCTGCCTGGAAGCCGTTCCTAATACAGAAATTACCACCACAACTGAAGTGATTAAAAACTTAGAGCAATTGGCTTTTGAACAAGGTATAACCAGTATTTACAAAACCTGTGATACCATTGAGGGGTTAGAAGAAAGCTTAAATGCATTGCTTTATGACGACCATAATTTTAAAAATTATGAAATAATCTACTTAGTGATGCCAGGCGAAAGAAACACCATTTGTCTCAATGACTATTACTATAGTTTAGAGGAAATAGCCGAGCTTTTTGAAGGAAAAATGAAAGGAAAAATTTTACATTTTGCAAATGCAAAGGTATTGGACTTAAGCCCGGAAGAAGCACAATACTTTTTAGATATCACTGGAGCACGTGCCGTTTCCGGATATGGAGCACCATCCAATACATTAACAAGCTGTGCCATAGACAAAGCTTTTTTTAGCTTATTTGAAGAGCAAGATAATGTTGTAGATATTGTTACCGAATTACATGAAAAGCACTTTGCCCTTTGTCAGCTACTCGATTTTAGATTGTATTATTAATCTTGATAGCGCTGATATACAATTAAAAACGGGGTACCTATCAATTTAATAAACGCCCGCATTAAAACGCCTACGGGTATTCAATTCATTCAGATCAAAAGCTAAATACACATTCCGGGGTTCAAATTTATTCTGGGTTTTGAACTATTAGATAAAGCCAAAAAACAGTACTCTAATTTCACAAAAAAAGTAACCTATTTAAACCAAAAATTCTAATTCTGCTTAATGGTCACTTCACGAAAGAGATTCGATTGTGAATAAGTGTTTAAAAAAGATTTATTTATTTGGCCCTCACACTCCATTCAAAATCCATTTCGGATACTTGAATTCCTTTTTCATCGGTTCCAATGGATTTCATCCAAAACGTTTGTCCGTCTCCTGTAGCAATGGTTTCTTGAATCGCCTTTTCTATTAAATGGCCGTCATTACAGGTAAAAGTGATTCTACCAGTAGCTTTCTTGGTAAAATTTCCTTTGTTATTCGCAACAAGCATCGAGATTTTTTTGCCGCTTTTTTGAATTTGAAACATTACTAAAGCACCCGTGGCAAGCTCTGCAGCCATGGCTTGCACGGCAAAATACATCGAGTTAAATGGATTTTGGTTTATCCAACGGTGTTTTACAGAAACTATACATTGGTTCTCGTCTATGGTTTTTACGCGTACGCCACAGATAAATGCCGAGGGTAATTTGAAAAACAAAAATTTATTAAGTTTAGAGGCTGTAAGTTTCATAGGTAGCTACTGTTTGTTTTTATGGGAATAGAGTGTCGCCATTCTGTATTATTCTTTGGATTTTGAATTTAGGCGCGTTTATTACCGCTAGGTTTTTTGCTAAATTACAAAAAAATACTATGCGTACATACAAAAATTGTTTGTTAATGTTGTGTTAACTTTTGGTACTATGCGTAACAAGATACTATCTTTAAGATATATATTTGCATAAGAAATTACTATATACTTTTAATCATGGAAACAACAACTGAAAAAAACATCGCGACATTTACGCATTTAAGTACTTTAACGCAGTATTTCATTCCTTTTGGAAATTATATTTTTCCAATAATTCTTTGGACAACCAAGAAAGAGGAATCTGAATTTGTGGATCACCACGGAAAACAAGTGTTGAATTTTCAATTGAGTATATTGATCTACTCTTTGGTGCTGATTATGATTGCAATTCCTTCATTTCTTATTTCGGCTTTCAAAAATGTTTCTTTCGAATCATTGATACATCATAACGACATTACACTTTCGAATTTCAACCTTGAAGACAACATTGCACTATTAACGGTTGGATTAATTTGCGTTCTGATTTTCGGACTTTTGAAAGTGGCTGAATTCTTCTTGATTATTTATGCCTCGATTAAAACATCAAACGGAGAAAAATACAAATATCCAATAACGATTCCGTTCCTTAAATAAGGAAGCAGTCAGATTAAAAGAGAACAGACGTAATACATAGAGCGAACAAACTAGCCCTGATTGAAACGACATCCTTTACTTGCTTTCTTTAAGCAAGTAAAGATAAAGTGGAAAGCAGGAATAAGCTCCGAAAAAATAAAAAGAGAATCATGCAATACGAGATTGCTTCGTTCCTCGCAATGACAAATCATCACCCGAGCCAGAAAGGAGAACTGGCACGGCAATCAAAAAATGAACCGTTTAATCAACACTAAAATCAAAAAAAGAAATTATGAACATTGAAAACACAAAAGCCCAGATGCGTAAAGGTGTTCTCGAGTTTTGCATCCTATCCGTTTTAAAAGAAAAAGAAGCCTACACATCGGAAATATTGGACACATTAAAAAACGCAAAATTATTAGTCGTGGAGGGAACCATTTATCCACTGCTGACGCGATTAAAAAACGATGGATTGCTCAACTACCGTTGGGAAGAATCCACTTCAGGACCTCCAAGAAAATATTATGGCTTGACCGAAATTGGACAAACTTTTTTAAACGAATTGAATGGTACCTGGACGGAATTGTCCGATGCCGTAAACCTAATAACCAACCAAAAACAATAGTCATGAACAAAACTGTAAATATAAACCTAGGCGGAATGTTCTTTCACATCGATGAAGATGCATACCAAAAATTGACGCGCTATTTTGATGCTATAAAACGTTCTATATCCAATTCGTCTGGACATGATGAAATCATCAAGGATATTGAAATGCGTGTTTCGGAATTATTAAATGACAAACAAAAAACAGACAAATACGTTATTGGTTTGAAAGATGTAGATGCCGTTATCGCCGTAATGGGACAACCGGAAGATTACATCATTGAAGATGACTTGAAGGGTTCTCAAAGTTTTAGTGACCACTCAAACAGACGAACTAAAAAACTATATCGCGACAAAGAAAAAGGGATGATTGGCGGAGTAGCCGCAGGATTAGGGCATTATTTTGGCGTAGATGCCGTGTGGATCAGAATCGTTCTTATCTTATTGGTTTTTGCTGGATTTGGAACTGGAATTCTCGCCTACATCATTCTTTGGATTGTAACTCCGGAGGCGGTTACTACCACTGAAAAACTGGAAATGACCGGGGAACCGGTTACCATTTCTAACATTGAAAAAAAAGTTAGAGAAGAATTTGAAAATGTTTCAGACAAAATAAAAAATGTGGATTACGACAAGTATGGCAACCAGATAAAAACAGGTGTCGGGAAAATAGGAAGTTCTTTTAGCGACTTTATCATGACTATTTTTAAAATTTTCGCCAAATTTTTAGGTGTAATTTTGATTATTACAGGAATAACAATACTGTTTTTTTTGTTAATAGGTATTTTCACATTAGGTTCCGGAATTTTTATTGATTTTCCTTGGCAAGGTTTTATAGAAGCAGGTAATTTTACAGATTATCCAATATGGGCTTTTGGATTGTTAATGTTCTTTGCTGTTGGAATCCCGTTCTTCTTCTTAGCATTATTAGGGTTTAAGCTATTGGCCCCAAACATGAAGTCTATTGGAAATATTGCAAAATATACGCTGTTTGCATTATGGCTAATTGCAGTAGCATTAGCAATATCAATTGGAATAAAACAGGCCAGTGCATTTGCCGTAGATGGGAGAGTGGTTAAGAAAGAAACCCTTAATTTAAATCCAAATGACACCCTTTTAATTAAATTCAAACACAATGATTATTTTGCTAAAAATGTGGAAGACCGTAATGATTTCATGGTAACACAAGATTCTACCGGAACAGATATTATTTACTCTAATGAAGTTAGTTTTAAAATCGAAAAAACAGAGGAGAAACTGCCTTATATTCAGATTGAAAAAGAAGCAAGAGGAAAATCGTTATCAGAGGCAAAACGAAGAGCCGAACAAATTAAATACGGTTATAAAATAATAGGCAATCAATTGATTTTAGACAACTATTTACTTACTGATTTAAAAAATAAATACAGAGATCAAGAAATAGAAATAACAGTATTTGTACCTGAAGGAACGTTATTAAAACCAGATGCCTCTGTACAAAATTACGACAGATCTGATGATGAATTTTTCAATTTACACTACAGTTCAGATAATTACATTTACAAAGTAGAAAATTCTCAAATAAAATGTTTAAATTGTCCCGCTGATGAAAACGAGTATAATGATGTATATAGCACCGCTCGAGACGATAGCACGGATGTTACGGTTACCATAAATAACAATGGAGTTACTGTAGAGAAAGACACCCTAAAATCAAACAAAACCAATAAAGGATTGAAAATAAATAAAGACGGGATCATCATTAAAACGAATTAGTCATGTTGAAAATCATCACCTTAATTACAAAGTTCATTCTGGTTGCCCTAACAGCCTTGTTATTCGGTTCGTGCAACCACTCCATTAATTTCAATGCAATAGAAGGAAGCGGAAATATCACCACAGAAAAGCGGCTTGTTGAAGGTGCTTTCAAAAGCATAGAGGTTAACAATGCCATAGATGTCGTTATAGAACAATCTGATAAAATTGAAATAATTGTTCAAGCAGATGATAATTTACAAAAACACATCACTACCAAAGTAGAAAATGGAACACTTGTTATTTCGTGTGATAAAAATTCTTTCATCAACATGAAATCAAAAAAAGTGACAGTAAAAATGCCTGTTATTGATGAATTAGAAGCAACAAGCGGCTCGACTATCACGAGCAAAAACACCCTGAAAGGGGAGAACATCCGATTGAATACTTCGAGTGCAGCATCGATAGATTTAAGCATCGAATCTGACAATATTACTTGTGACACCAGTAGCGGAAGTACCATTACGATTAATGGGAAAGCGCTACAGATTAAAACAACTGCATCAAGTGGTAGTGAAATCAACGCTGATAAATTATTAGCAAATGAAGTTAGTGCCGATGTTTCCAGCGGTGCGTCCATTAGCGTTCATCCTATCGTTAGCTTAAATGCTCAGGCATCCAGCGGAGGAAACATCACGTACGACATACAGCCAAAATCGATTCAGAAAAATACCAGTTCAGGCGGGAGCATCAGCCAAGAATAAGATATACTTTTGTTAAAATATAAAGAAATCATCCATCACAAGTGGATGATTTTTTTATATTTGTGTAGACACTAATTTAAATGACCATGAAAAAATATACTGTTATACTCCTGCTGCTTGTATCAACTACATTGCTATTTGCTCAGAAAAAAGAAAAAATAAAAGGATCAAAAACAGTGACTGTTGAGCAAAGAGAAGTCGGCAATTTTGAAGCGCTGCTGGTCGAAGACAATCTAGAAGTCCATCTGGAAAGAGGAGAAAAAACAGCCCTAAAAATTGAGGCTGATGATAACTTACACGGTATTATTTCTTTGGATTTAAGAGACAACACCTTGCGTATTTATACAACAAAATCAGCTGTTAACTATAAAAAAATGATTGTAAGAGTGACCTATACCAATGAATTAAATCTCATTACCGCCAAAGATGAATCGACCGTCAATGCGATACAGGAGCTTTTGTTAAACACCATTACACTAAAAGCCTATGATACCTCCAAATTATTCGTGAATGTCAACGCAACGGATTTCTTACTTCAGGCAGATGACAAATCAAAAACAGAACTCAATTTAAAATCTGAAAACAGTACTGTCGAATTAAGCAAAAATGCAACACTTAAAGCCTTAGTTACCACAATTGATTTGAAGGTAGATTTGTACCAAAAATCAGCTGCAACCCTAGAAGGAAATGCCACAAATATGCGGATTCGACTGGATAACAATGCCTCATTCACCGGAAATAAATTCAATACAAAAAATGCGGACATAATAACTGAAAGTTATTCCAACTGCAGTTTATTTGTGGAGACGGCGGTAATTATTGATGCCGCTGGCAAATCTGAAATTCAACTTCTGGGTAGCCCAACAATAGAAATACGGAAATTTACTGATGAAGCTCAATTGGCGAAAAAATTGAAATAATCCTCTCCCCAACCCTCTCCAAAAGAGAGAGAGAAAAACCGGATTGATGTTATACAAAAAGTCCCACTTGCTATGGCAAATGGGACTTTTTCAATATTAACTTTCCTAACTATGATTATTTAGCGGCCAAATATCTTTCGGCATCAAGAGCGGCCATACATCCTGTTCCGGCTGCAGTTATTGCTTGACGATACACATGATCCGCGGCATCACCTGCCACAAAAACGCCTTCCACATTCGTTTTTGAAGTTCCGGGAGTGTTGATAATATAACCCGTTTCATCTAATGAAATGAAATCTTTGAAGATATCTGTATTTGGTTTGTGACCAATAGCTACGAAGAAACCAGTGGCAGGAATATCAAAAACTTCATTAGTTGTTTTATTTAAAGCTTTTACTCCGGTAACAACCTGCTCATCTCCTAACACTTCTACAGTATCATGATTCATCAATATGGTGATATTCTCTGTTTTGCGAACGCGCTCTTCCATGATTTTCGATGCTCTGAATTTTTCGCTTCGCACCAACATGGTTACTTTTTTACAAAGTTTAGATAAATAGTGTGCTTCCTCGCAAGCTGAATCTCCTGCACCCACGATTACTACTTCTTGATTTCTATAGAAAAATCCATCACAGACGGCACATGCCGAAACTCCGCCACCCATCTTTAAATAGTGTTGTTCAGATGGCATGCCTAAATATTTAGCGGTTGCCCCGGTAGAAATAATTACTGTTTCGCAATGCAATTCTATTGTATCATTGATCCAAACTTTATGAATATCTCCTGAAAAATCTACTTTTGTAGCCCAACCATCACGTACATCCGTACCAAAACGTTGCGCTTGTGCTTGCAATCCTACCATCATCTCCGGACCCGTTATCCCTTCAGGATTACCAGGCCAATTTTCTACTTCGTTAGTAGTCGTTAGTTGGCCACCCGGTTGCATTCCTTGGTATAAAATAGGATTCATATTTGCTCTAGCAGCATAAATAGCGGCAGTATACCCTGCTGGACCAGAACCTATAATAAGACATTTAATTTTTTCGATTGTATCAGACATAGTGATGTTTTTTTTGGATTTAACAGTGCAAAAATAAGATATTATTGCTGGAATAAAGAACTGGAAGTATCAGTTTTTGTTATGCTTTAATAAAAAAATCCATTCTGTTGAGACAGAATGGATTTTTGTCGGGGTGGCAGGATTCGAACCTGCGGTCTTCCCGCCATTGCGGGACGCTATATCCGAGCCATTAACTATTTATTTAAAGAAACCTACATCTACCAAGCGGCAGATATAATACGGCTGGAATGCAGTGAAATGAATGAGAGAGCTTTCAGCGGAATGAAATGTAGCGTTAAGCGAACAAATGACTGTAACGAAATGAAGCGGTATTATGGATGCATAAGCCCGACCGAACGAAGGAAGAGAACGTGTGAAGATGAGGAACGAACAGCGGAAAAAATGAGGCTGCCTATTTTTTGGCTGCCTTATTTTTTTGTGCTGTGAAGTGTCTGTGGAATGGAGGAAGGTACGACCGACTGGAACAGCCGAACGGAACAAAGGGAACGACCGCAGAGAGACCGCTTGATTGCCCTTTCTTTATTATATAGTTGTTTCAATTAATTTGATCATTTGCTCATTTTGTCTAAAGGTTCTAAAATGTTTAAGTCTAATTATCTTATATTCGTTATTGTAAAACTGTTCAAAATTATATTGTAAAACGGCTTCCAAGTTGATTCATCTGATTGTCTATATGAAAGTATAAGCCTATGCAATCTATCATTATTCTGAAAGCTGTACATATTTACTAAAACAAAAGGGTTGCTATTAAGTTGTCGCAAATACGACACTTTCAGTGCTGTCTTTCCGTTTACTTTAACTATTGATATTCCGTACCACTTAATTATTTTTAGCCCTGTTCCTGCAAATGATTGTTGAACTTGACTTTTTATCTCTTGGTTTAATTCATTTATCTCGGCTTGAGTCGCTGAATAATTTGTATTTAGTTTTTCATAATCACCATTTTTACCAATATCGGTTTCTAAAATTACTCTTGCATAAGAAGAAAAACCACTTTTTTCTAAGTTGTTAAGTCCTTTTTGTTGAAAGACAATGCGATTGCCTGATATTTCAAACCCAAATTTCTTCTTAAAATCTTTTTGAAACTCTTGAGCAAGTTTCTTGTAATTACCTGATTGTATTTCCATTTTTTGTGGAATGGAAATATAACCAATGTCTGAAAGTTTATAATTTACAAAATCTACTGTTTGAGCAAAGCAGAGATTTGATAAAAGTATTGTTGCTAATAGTGATAAAGTTTTCATATGATTTGCTTAATAGAAAATTTGTTGCTTTTTTTGTTAAGTTTTTTTTGGCAGTGAAGCTAGAGATATTCAGAGCCACAAATCACCAAATTTCTTTTATGACTTATTTATAATTCATAGAGTGCCTGTAAATGAGTAATTTAATTTATTATATTAAAGAAATTTGGACTTCTATCTTACTTTTAGGGTTTTAATAAATCAATTTAAAGGTTGTGTTGTATAAAAACCTGTTAATTCCTTTTTAATAAAGTTTGCCTGTTCTGTGCAATTCTCATCTGTATAAAAATGAAATTTATTTATTTTATCAATACAGAAATTAAATCCATTTTTATTTAAATAATATTCGCCATTAGAATTTGTTGCATACCAATAAATAGTGTTTCCTGTAAAAGAATCGGGTAATATAACATCCTGATAACTTTTAGAATAAATTCTTACCCAACCTATAGATTCCCATCCTCTGTCATAAAAAGCATATGCTAAAGAAATCGTATAGTTTGAATCATTTCTAAAATTTACAGTTTTAGTTTGTGCTACAACTGCAACAGTATCAACTACCACTGCAACAGTATCAACTGCTACCGCAGTGGTATCAATGGTCACATCATCAAAGTTAATAGCTGTAGTATCAACAACTACTGCTGTAGTATCAACAACTACTGCTGTAGTATCAACTGTAACTTCTGCATTGTCGTCATAATTTGATTTTTTACTATGGTAAATAATAAAAGCAAAAACAATAATAACGATTACCGCGAATAAACCAATCCACATTCCTGAATCATCATTTCCAGGAGGTGGCGGGGATGGTATGACTGGAGGAGTAGGCGGGACCGAACTATTTATAGGACTTTTGTAAACTGGTTCTTCAAAAGTTATGTGAATATCACTTGAAAATTCATTGATTGTTCTGGTTTTTGATTTTGTGCCAGAAATAATTTTTATTTCTTCATTAATATATTCATATTTATTTATTGTAAGAGGAGTGTTTCCAATTGATGCAAAATCTTTATTTCGTACCGATGCACCACTAGGTGATGATGTGATTTTTAAACGAGCATATTGATTTGTATTGTTTCCTTTTGAATGGTCTATTTTACCTGTTGTGTTATTCTCATTGTCCGATTCATCCGTCACATTATCAATTAAGGAGTTCTCTTGACCAAAAAAACTTAATTTATCAATATTAGAAGTATTTAGTGACAATTGTAATTTGGCAATATAAAAATTTAAAGAAGGTTGATTTAAATTTGAAATTCTTTGAAATAGATTGGAATGATTAGGATTGCTAAAATCACCTCCAACAAACAACATATTGTCTAAAGTGTTAAAGCCACCTTGCATCGTTTCTTTCCAAAGTGTTTTATCAAATTTCAAAGCTTCGAGAGCACATAGTATTACCCAAAACGAAAAACGATCTATTTTTTCATTGAAAGCAAAATTACTTCTGTGAGGATGTTGAAATTCAGACCTACCTCTTTCCTTTTGTTTTCCCCCTCTAAAATTAGGAATAAAAAGACCATCATAGTCAATTAATTTAATTTTTGGCTTGCCATTTACTTCTTTAACAATAATATTACCGCATTGAATATCGCCGTGGGCTATTCTGTTTTCTTCTAAATTATTGCTGATTTTTACAAACTGTTTTTGAAGTTTGGAAAGAATTTCATTATTGTTAAGATTATTGTCAATGTATTTATTTAATAGTTTTCCGTCTACCCAGTCCATTTTAAGAACGGGAAAATACTTACCATCAACTTTAATCTCATTGTCTAAAAATTGTATGTTTGTCTTCCAACTTTCATCAATATCCTTCAAATAATTGTCAATTTTACGGTATCTCTCAACATAATCATCATCGGAGCCAATAAAACATCTTATTGCAATTTCTTTATTATTTTCTAAAGCTTTAAAAACTACAGCAAAAGAACCTGAACCAAAATTATAAATTTTAATGGGGGAAGTTTTAGCTGGTAAAAAAAATAAATTATTTAAGGTACGAAAGGCACTAGATCCTTGTTGTTGAATTACCCTGTTATATTGAGATAATGTTGGAAACATAAAATTATTTTTTTAAACTGTCATTTTTTGTTTCGCTTTTAGGAGTCTGAGTGGCTGTGTTTTTTTGTTCGACAACTTTATCAGGTTTAACAGTGTTTTTTATTAAACCTTCAGATTTTGGACTTGTGTTTTCCTTTTCATTTTGAACATTTATTTTTATGTTTGGCTCTTTAATGATGCCGTCTTTTTGTTCTTTAGCAGATGAATTATTTTCTGTAGGTGTATTACTTACATCTTTTTCCGTTTTTGCCTCCGTTACAATGTCAGGTTCATTTGCTTCATAAGGTGTTGTTATTGTATTTTCTTCCTTTAAGTTATATACATTGTTATTTTTAATCAAATAAAAGAGCAAAGCTGTGTTTAAAACGAGCAGTAATAATGCACTAATTAATAAAATTTGTGTTAGTTTTAATTTGTTTTTTAAAAAATTGGTCTCTCTAAAAAGATCTTGAATCATTCTGTTTAGCTGTTGCATTTGAATAGGGTCTATTTCGTTAATGTAATTTTGATTTCCAATAAAAGGGACAAATTCTTTTTCTTCTTCTTTTGGGAAGGAGAAATCTTTTGGAGGAAATATTTCAATTGTATTAGTAGGCAAAAAAGGAGAAACAATAACTATAGAAATATCGTCTTCTTCTAATTCTTTGTTGTCCCAATGATTTAAACAAAATTGGTTTAATTCTTCAAAATTGTTTATTTTAATTAGTAGATTTATAACCTCAGGTTTTCTAAATATTAACCTGCTAATAGCGTCTGTTGCTAATATAATTATATCGTCTTTTTCAACTTTTATTTCAATAAAATTAAAAAACTCATCGTCAATTTTGTCTTCAATTAACTTTGTTGAATTTATAAAATGATCATTGTGATCTAATTCACCAAGGCTTTTAAAAGGAAAAGGAATTATTTTGTCTTTTCTAATGATGAATAAGCAGGTATCCCCACAGTTCAATACTTTGATTGAATCTTCATTATGATATTGTAATCCAATAAATGTAGCCGTCCCGCCCTTTTTTTGTTTGTCTTTTTCTAAGGCTGCTTTTGCAAAATTTGTACTGTATTCGAAATCATTATTTTGAAAATTAAATGCTAACTTTTTAAATTGATCTTTTAGGATTTTTATATCAAAGGTTGGGTGATTTATAAAACTATCCACAATCATTTTAGCCCACAATTCAGATTTAAAACTTTGTGTTGTTCCATCTGAAAGGGCAATGCATTTATTTACTTTTGAAAAGTTACACTTATCTTGAATATATTTATATTCATAAGAAGCTCTTTTATGCAGTTGTAGAATTTTAATATTCATTATTGAGGTGTGCCAATATTTAAGAAATTGATTAAATCAACAGCATTCCCATTATAAATATAACCTTTAGCATTGTTAGGAATATTATACCCTTTTTGCAAAGCAATTCTAACCATATTTTCATTTAAATGGGTTGACATATCGAATAATAATTTTGAAAACTTATTATTTAAATGAGAAACTTCATTTGGAAATAAAACACGGTCTGCATTTTTTCCTGAAATATGAATATTCAAGATATTGACTAGACCATAATTTGTTCTCAATTGTTTTAATTGATTGACTTCATTTATTAAATCTTGATAATTATTACCTGCGTCAGTGGCTTCACCATCGGTAATGTTGATAATTATTGGTGGATGACATTCTCTATGATTCCCCCAATTAATCCAGTCTTGTGTTAATCTTTTGGCGTTATCAAAAGCTTGTTTCATAGGGGTTGATCCACTTGCTATAGGAGTAATCCAAATTGGCTTATCATCCTCATTACCTAATGGATGTTCAAAAATATTTTTGATTGATACTACCCATTTGTTCGACAAGTTGCCTTCCCATCCCGATCCTACTTTGCTATCTTTACCATAACCAATAATCCCAATTTCGAATCTGTTTTTTACTTCATCACCTGAATAGCATCGTAAACCTACTTCATATAATAATTCGTTTATTGCATTTGCAACTTCTTTGGATTTATCGTGTGAAGCATTCCCAAATTTATCACTCATAGAACCACTTTGGTCAATTAGGAATATTATTAGACAAGGATTGGTGCTGCTTATTGTAAAATTTGTTAAATCTGTCATATTTCATTATTTTATTTATACATTTCTCCGCTTTTGTATTCTCCTGAAGAATTAGAGTCATTGCTTGGATTATAATTTGGATTGTATGAATTTCCTTGCCCATTAGAATTATTATGACCACCATCATAATGCCCAGCATTATAACCTCCAGAAGAAGTATTGGAAGGTTGAGATTGTGTATTTGTTGGAGAATTGTAGTTGTTATTTTGTTGTACTCCTTTAGGGTTTGCCCCGTATTGATTTTGCCCAGGTTCACCATCTTGAAATATGAGCCAAAAAACATAAAATGGGATTAATTGCCACCAACCACTATTTCCAACATCGTGGCATCTCTTTGCAGCTTGTGCCCATAAAAACCACAAGGTAGGAATATATGCTAAACCTACTGCCGCTGCATCTGAATTACTTGAAATAATTAGATTAATTATCACTGCAATTACTAAATAAATAATAAATGAAAATCCAAATTCGGATCTTCTGATTCTACCTTCAAATGAAAATGGATTTTCAAACATAATTTTTTTGTTTTAATTTATAAATAGGAATTTTAATTTACTGTAAATAAAAGGGGAAAAAAATTTGTTATTTTACGGTTTTCCGTAAAAGCATTAATTTTTTTTATAAAACTAACTTTTTATTTGTAATCTTTTAAAAACGCAAGAATATTTATTAAATATCTTTATCAAGAAAATCAATAATTCAAATTAAAATCATATCCTGACTCACTTTTTGTTCTACTACTTTGGCATAAATTTGAGTTGTGCTTATCTTGGTGTGTCCTAACATTTTACTTACTGTTTCAATGGGTACACCATTTAGTAAAGTGATGGTTGTGGCAAAAGTGTGACGTGCTAAATGAAACGTAATATTTTTTTTGATGCTGCACAAGTCGGCAACTTCTTTTAAATAGCCATTTAGTTTTTGATTTGAAAGATGTGGGAGTAGCGTTCCATAAGCAATCACTTTAGGATGGTCTTGGTATTTTTGAATTATCTCCCAAGCTTTGGGTAGTATGGGAACTCGAACGGGATTTTTAGTTTTTTCACGTTTGGTTGTAATCCAGTATTGCCCATCAATTCCGATGTTAACTTTATCAACATTCAATTTCATAACATCTATGTAAGCCAATCCAGTATAGCAACTAAAAACAAACAAATCTTTTGTAATATCCAATCGTTCAATACTGAATTTTTTATTTTCGATTGCGTATAATTCACTTTCTGTTAAACATTCACGTTCTACTTTGTCGAACCTCAAAGCATATTTACTGAAAGGATCCTTTATCATCAGCTCCATTTTTATAGCCAATGTGAGCATTTTTCTCAATCGCTCCAGGTGTTTCATCACGCCATTGTTTTGCATCGGCTTTTGATGATCAACAGGTTTATGGTTTCGGAGAAACATTTCGAAATCAATAACAAACTGGTAATTGATTTCGGATAAGTAAATATCTGATGTGCCTTTCTTGGTTTTTAAGAATTCTAAAATGTATTTTTCGGTAGTGGAGTAATTTTTTAATGTGCCTACAGCCAAAACGGTTTTCATCGTTTCATTGTGGTAGGTTACGAGTTTTGTCAAAGTGAATTGTTTGTCGTCCTCTCCTAAAAACAAACTTTTTATTCCTTTGGCTGTAATGAGCTGCTTTTTCAATTGAATTTCTTGATAGCACTCTACCAATCGAGCTCGGACTTGTTCCAAATAAGTATTTAATACAGTCATTTCTTTGCGGCTTCCTCTTGCCAGTCCTTTGGCAGCATTCCATTCTATTGGCTGAATGCACCGTTTTAGTGACATTTCTACTCTTTGGCTGTCCACAGTTATTCGGACATAGATCGGAACTTTACCATCTTTAGTTTTATTAACCCGAATAATAAACTGTACTCCGAAGGTGTTTTTTGAAATCATAACTCATTTAATTTAAGTTGTTTTAAAGCGATTTAATCACTCTAGAAGTGAACAGCACGAAACAGTTCACCCAAATGATTCCAAAACAGTGCAAATGAGTACAAAAATGAGAGAGGTCTATTCTTTGTAATCCTTTTATTTAAAGGCGTTTGCATCGTTCTGGTGACCTAAAAGTAGATTTTAATTTGGTTCACCGTTTAGGTCTCATTTTATTTGAAATAACTTAAATTAGTTTAAATTACAAAAAATAAAAAAGGCTGTAAATCATACGATTTACAGCCTTTTGATATGGATTGACAACAAAGTTGTCGGGGTGGCAGGATTCGAACCTGCGGCCTCCTGCTCCCAAAGCAGGCGCGATAACCGAGCTACGCTACACCCCGTAAGCGGGTGCAAAGATAGCATTATTTTTTGCTTTAGCAAAACTATTACTGAAATTAAGAACTAAAATTATTTGACTGGAAAATCAATGTAAAAATCTAAATAAAAATATTTTTTCAAAGCAGAATGAATCCACAACTTCCCCTAGCCCACATTGCAACTCAAGTCCCGAACAATCGGGATTGTAGTGCACAGCTGAAATAGCTCCCATAAAATGAAATTCGTTTTCAAAACAGGAATGGTCAAATAGCGACTAATCAAGCATTAACAAATGTTAACAAAATAGATTTTTAGAAACCATAAATAATTGTATTTTTACGGTTCAAAATTTAGAAAAATAAATGGGCAAAATCATCGCGATTGCTAATCAAAAAGGAGGGGTTGGCAAAACTACTACGTCAGTTAATCTTGCTGCTTCATTGGGTGTTTTAGAAAAAAAAGTATTACTTATTGATGCTGATCCTCAGGCTAATGCGTCCTCCGGATTGGGTATTGACGTGGAATCCGTAGAAATAGGTACGTATCAAATTTTAGAACACAGTCACACACCAAAAGAGGCCATCATAAAATGTTCTGCTATAAACGTGGATGTGATTCCATCGCATATTGATCTTGTTGCTATTGAAATTGAATTAGTCGATAAGGAGAATAGAGAATATATGCTTAAACTAGCATTAGAAAGTATCAAAGACGATTACGACTATATTATCATAGATTGTGCGCCATCATTGGGATTACTTACCTTAAATGCGTTGACGGCCGCTGACTCCGTAATTATTCCTATTCAGTGTGAATATTTTGCATTAGAAGGACTAGGGAAATTACTGAATACCATAAAAAGTATCCAAAAAATTCACAATCCGGATTTAGATATCGAAGGATTATTATTGACCATGTTTGACTCCCGTTTGCGTTTGTCAAACCAAGTGGTTGAAGAGGTTCAGAAACATTTTAACGACATGGTTTTTGACACTATTATTCAAAGAAATGTCAAATTGAGTGAAGCACCCAGTTTTGGCGAAAGCATTATAAACTACGATGCAACAAGCAAAGGAGCTACCAATTACCTGCATCTAGCTCAAGAAGTTATAAAGAAAAACAGCAAATAGTTTTATGGCAAAAGCACTAAAAAAACAAGCCCTGGGAAGAGGATTATCTGCGTTATTGAAAGATCCGGAAAACGATATAAAATCCGTAAATGATAAAAATGCCGATAAAGTTGTAGGAAACATTATTGAGCTTGATATTGAAGCTATTGAAATAAATCCGTTCCAGCCCAGAAGCAATTTCAATGAGGAATCATTGCGGGAATTAGCAACTTCTATCAAGGAATTAGGTGTTATTCAACCAATCACTGTTAGAAAACTAGATTTCAATAAATACCAATTGATTTCAGGAGAACGCCGTCTTCGTGCCTCTACCCTTGTGGGATTGACTACTGTTCCTGCGTACATTCGGATTGCAAATGACAACGAATCGCTGGTGATGGCCTTAGTCGAAAATATTCAGCGCCACGATTTAGATCCTATTGAGATTGCCTTATCCTACCAACGTTTGATCGATGAGATTCAACTGACTCAGGAACAAATGAGTGAGCGAGTAGGGAAAAAACGCTCTACTATTGCTAATTATTTGAGGCTTTTGAAACTGGATCCTATAATCCAAACCGGAATTCGAGATGGTTTTATCAGTATGGGTCACGGTCGTGCGATAATCAATATTGAAGACCAGGATATTCAAACTGATATTTATCAAAAAATTGTCAGTCAAAATCTATCGGTTCGTGATACGGAAGCTTTGGTAAAAAACTATCAGGAAAGTTTAAAACCTAAAGTCGCCGGAAAACCAAAAACTGCATCCTTTGAAATTGCAGATACTCAAAAGAGCGTTTTTACAAATTATTTTGGAACTAAAGTCGATGTGAAAGTAGCCGGAAATGGTAAAGGAAAAATCACAATTCCATTTCACTCTGAAGAAGACTTCAAAAGAATCATTAAACTAATAAACGAATAGTGCATAAAATCATTTTCATAAGTCTGCTCCTTTTCACTTTAGGAAATCACACTGTTTTTTCCCAAACGGGAACAGAGGCGGTTTTGGTGGCAAAAGACACTTTGAAATCAAATGACATTGATCCGTTGACCCCAGCAAAAGCTGCTTTTTTTTCTGCAATTTTACCAGGATTAGGCCAGGCTTACAATAAAAAATACTGGAAAATACCGCTGGTTTATGGCGCCATAGGAACCAGTCTGTACTTTTACATCGACAGTAATAAAAAGTACCACCAATACAGAGACGCCTATAAAAGTCGCCTAGAAGGCTACACCACTGACGATTTAGCATTCTTAGACAACAATCGATTAATTGCTGGCCAAAAATTTTACCAGCGAAATCGTGATTTGTCCGCTTTGATAACAATTGCCTTTTACGCCCTGAATATTCTTGATGCGAATGTAGATGCAGCTTTATTACAATTTAATGTTGATGAAAACTTATCCGTAAGACCCGTTCTTTATCCAGATAATGTAACATTTAAGACGAATGTAGGACTAACATTTAATTATCAGTTTTAGACACAAAACCGGAAAGCTTAAATACAAAAAAAAGAACCGCTGCTTATGTTATTAGTTACTAAAATAGGAAAGAAATATTTTTTTATCCTCACTACCGTTTTACTGCTGCTCACCTTAGTGAATTATTCAGAAATTAAAGCGTTTGATTCGATCCGAATGAATGATTTCTTTTCTGGTTTTATCGCCGGTCTTTTAATAGGATTACTACTAATAGGAATTGTACACTATTCAAAAAAAAATAAAAAATGAAAATTGCGCTTTTAGGATACGGAAAAATGGGTCAGGTAATTGAACGGATTGCACTGGAAAGAGGGCATGAAATCGTTTTGAAAAAAGAGAAAAAGAACACTTTTGATGGACTTTCAGCAGCTGATGTGGCTATTGATTTCAGTGTTCCAACTGCTGCAGTGAGCAATATTTCCAGTTGTTTCCAGGCCAATGTGCCAGTTATTTCAGGAACCACAGGATGGCTGGAACAGTATGAGGAGATGGTGGCACTTTGTAATCAAAAAAAAGGCGCTTTTATTTCCAGTTCTAACTTTAGTTTAGGAGTAAATATTTTCTTTGAACTCAATGAATATCTGGCTAAAATCATGTCGAAATTTGACACGTACAAAGTAGCGATTGAAGAAATTCATCATACCCAAAAACTGGATGCACCTAGCGGAACTGCTATTTCATTGGCCAACGGAATACTTGCAAATAGTTCTTACACCAACTGGACCTTAGAAAAACCGGAAGCAAATCACTTGAGCCCAAACGAACTGGAAAAACAAATTCCTATAAAAGCCAAAAGAATTGGTACAATACCAGGCACGCATACCGTTAATTACAATTCTGCTGTGGATGCAATCGAAATGAAGCACACCGCGCACAATCGTGAAGGATTTGCGCTTGGGGCAGTCATTGCCGCTGAATGGATTGTAGGAAAGCAAGGCGTTTTCACAATGAAAGATGTATTAGAATTAAAATAAAATTATTCACCTGTTTGAGTACATTTCTAGCGAAACAATCTTAAATCTCAAACTTAAAACAAAAAACTATGTCAGTATACCAATGGTTTGTATTTTTTCTGCTAGTCCAGATTGTTCACTTTTTAGGAACTTGGAAACTATATGAGAGCGCCGGCAGAAAACGTTGGGAAGCCGCTATTCCTGTTTACAATGCAATTGTTTTAATGAAAATAATAGGACGTCCCACTTGGTGGACTGTATTGCTATTTATTCCAATCATCAATCTCATTGTATTTCCGGTAATCTGGGTAGAAACGCTACGCAGTTTTGGAAAACGATCCGGATTAGATACTTTTCTGGGAATAATTACTTTTGGATTATATATATACTACATTAATTATACCCAAAAATTAAATTATAATGCTGACAGAAGCCTTAGTCCTGAAAACAAAACGGCAGACACTATTAGCTCCTTGCTTTTTGCTGTAATTGTAGCCACAGTAGTTCATACCTATTTCATTCAACCGTATACCATCCCTACCTCCTCCTTAGAAAAATCCTTATTAGTCGGTGATTTTCTATTTGTAAGCAAAATGAATTATGGCGCAAGAGTTCCCATGACCACAGTAGCATTCCCAATGGTACACGACTCTATTCCTTTGACAAAAAGTAAATCATACCTCATCTGGCCACAATTGCCGTACATGAGACTGCCCGGCATTCAGAATATTGATCGTACGGATATTGTTGTGTTCAACTGGCCGGTTGATACCGTTTATAGATTTTTTGATACTTCAAAAAGACGTGCCTACAAGCCCGTTGATAAGAAATCGAATTATGTAAAAAGATGTCTGGGAATCCCTGGAGACAGCTTGTCCATAAAGGATGGCATGATTTATATTGATGGCAAACTCTTGCAAATGCCCGAAAGAGCTAAACCACAGTTCTCCTATAAAGTAGCTCTGGACGGAAAAACACCTATCGATTTTGAATCAATATTTAAGGATTTAGATGTGACGGATCCTGCTGGATTTATAGATCAAACAAAAAGAGACACCCTTTTTCTGAGTGCCTTGACTGAAGCAGGTGCAGAACGATTAAAAAACACACCAGGTATCACGGCTGTAATCAGACAGATAGCAAAGGATGCGGACAACACAATCTTCCCGCATATCAATAAATGGAATCGTGATAATTTTGGCCCAATTTACATTCCGGAAAAAGGAAAAACGGTTGCGTTAACCACTGAAACGCTGCCTTTCTATAAAGCAATCATTACTGATTATGAAATGAATGAGGATGGTAAAAAAAATGATCTAAAGGTTACAGGAAACGAAATCAGATTGAACGGTGCCGTTGTAAAAACATACACCTTCAAACAAAATTATTACTGGATGATGGGAGACAACCGTCATAACTCTGAAGACAGTCGTTATTGGGGATTTGTACCCGAAAATCACATTGTAGGGAAACCTATATTTATATGGCTCAGTATCGATCCTAATGGCAAAGGATTAGAAAAAGTACGCTGGGACAGGGTTTTCACAACGGTTAGCGGTGAAGGGCAACCGCAGTCGTATTTTAAATTATTCCTGTTAGGACTCGTTATTTTCTTCGTAGGAGAATATTTTTGGAAAAAAAGAAAAGAGGCAAAAAATTAGTCCAAAGTTTCAAGGTCGAAAGTCATCAAGTTAGAATCTAATCTAACTTTATGACTTTGGACTTTATAACTTTAAAAACTTTAGACAAATATGAATATTCTCATACACCCAACTTACTTCCCCTCTATTAGCAATTTTGCTGCCATGGTACAATCGGAGAGCATCACCTTTGAGATTGCCGATAATTTTCAAAAACAAACCAATCGCAACCGCGCTTATATTTATAGTCCCAATGGGATTCAGCTGTTGAATATTCCCGTGAAGCATTCAAAAGAAAGTCATCAAAAAACTAAAGACATCAAAATTGAAACCGACTTTGACTGGCAAAAACAGCATTTCAAATCATTGGAAGCCGCCTACAGAAGTTCTCCTTTTTTTGAATATTTTGAAGATGACATTCGTCCCATTTTTGAAAAAAAACAACTATTTTTATTGGATTTAAATTTTGAAATTGTAGCCCTTCTATCCAAATGTTTCCGAATAAAACTGGATTACACTACAACCACGGAATACTTTCACGAGGTTGATACCGAGACAACTACCGACTTAAGAGCTTTGGTCAACGGAAAAAAAGATCTTTCGATATTTGAAAACTACACACAGGTTTTTGATGATAAACATGGTTTTATCAACAATTTGAGTGTTCTGGATTTGCTGTTTAATGAAGGAAAATACGCGATGGATTATTTAAAAAAACAAGAATTGATTATCAAATAAAGCATTTTTCTACTTGCTACTCATAAGACAATCGTGCCATAATAGGAAAATGATCCGAGTTAATAAATCGAGGAAAGTTTTCAAATTTCTTTACTGACATTTTCTCATCGGCAAAAATATAGTCAATTCTGGCCGGGTAATACCTGAATTTATACGTCTCTCCAAAACCGGTTCCGGCTTCTTCAAAACTGTCTTTCATGTTGCCCTTTATGTTACGGTACACGTAAGAAAACGCACTATTATTCATATCTCCGCAAATAATTGTAGGGTAAATACATTTCATTTTGTGTTCCTTAAAAATCTCTGCTTGCTGTTGCTGTTGTTTGAACGCTTTGCTGATTCTGATAAAAAGCATTTGCGATTTTTGTTGATTAATGACCTCAATATTTTCATCAATTTCATCTACATCGGGAGAAATTTTGATAGATTGTAAATGCATGTTATAGACTCTGATAATGTCCTTTCCTTTTTTTATATCAGCAAAAATCACATTATTACTGGAGTTAGGAAACGTTATTTTCCCTTGATTAAGGATTGGAAATTTTGAAAATATTGCTTGTCCTGTTTTAATTTTATCACCATTCATAAAAATATAACGATGTGGATATACCTTTAAATCAATATTACCCGAAGATGAAAATTCCTGAATACACACTATATCTGGATTCTTATCATTTATAAAGTTTAAAATATCTGAGGGCACATCATCTCTATCGATCCACTTAAAAACATTTAGCAAGCGCACATTGTAGCTCATTATAGTAAAATCTTTTTCTTCTTTAATTACTTCCGGTGCTGAAAACTTATAGAATTTATTTATAAAAGTAATGCCAATCAATAATACTAAACCCGATACAATCAACTGTTTTTTGAATTGTATGGCCCAATACATAAAAAACAAGCCGTTTAATATAAAAAAAAGAGGCATAAAAAGTGTCAAAACTGACAAAAAAGGAAACGATTTAGGGGCTAGAAAAGGCAAAACATAGGCAGTAAAAGTCACAAGGGTAAGGACTATGTTCAAAAAAAACATTCCTTTATTAAACCATGAAAGATTTTTCATTTTTTTCTATATTTTATATTTAAACAAAAATGTTAACCACTTGAAAAAGCTTATTTACCTACTTTAAACAAGAACTCTTTCTCTTCTTTAGTCAAACTATCGTAACCGGACTGGCTGATTTTATCTAAAATCTCATCAATCTGTTGCTGTGCTTTATCTTTTTCAATTATTTTTGAAGCCGTTTTTTCAACAGGTTTACGGTAATTTTTGTGTACTTTTTTGAACGGTGTAGTAGGTTTTTTACGAAACAAATTTGTAAAAAAATCTAAACTACGAGATACAATTGTAATTAAATCCGTTCCATTTTGAAGCAATTTAATAAAAATAAAACCAAAAAGAGCTCCGGAAAGGTGAGAAATATGTCCACCCATATTTTCGGAACGCAGCTGCATCAAATCAATAATAATAATTACAGCGGTTATATGCCATAATTTGACATTTCCAATAATCAAAAGCTGTACGCTCATCAACGGATAATAAGTTGTAACAGCTACTAAAATACCCATGATAGCAGCTGAAGCCCCTACCATTGGCGCATTGATATTTAAAACATAAAACACCAGAATATAACAAATCCCCGCAAAAATGGCACTCAGAAGATACAAGCCCAACAACTGTTTGGAGGTAAAAAACGTCATAAACAATCTGCCTGAAAAATTCAAAACAATCATATTAAAAACAATATGCATGATGCCGCTGTGAAAAAAAGCATACGAAAGCAACGACCATGGTTTCCAGAGCAAATCCAACGGATTAGACGACAAACTCACATATTGAACATAATCAATATGGACACTCAACACGGATAAAAGTGCAAAAAACAACCACGGAAGCACAAACAAAGCGACATTCCAAAAGAGTAGCTGAGTCACTATTCCTCCCATTTTGTATTGTAATTTCAGGTCGTCGATAATATTCATAAGTTAATTGGGATTTAAGAGCTGCTGTTTAGGTTATATACTACTTTAAAAGCTGTTAGACTTTTAATTCCAACGGTTCTTATTGAACTGATTTTTCTTCCAGTACCACGTAATAATAAAACCAAATAAGGCGCCACCAACGTGGGCAAAATGGGCAATTCCGCCACCACCAAAAATTGATTTTCCTGAAATACCCAGGTACAAATCGATTAACACTAAACCCGGAACAAAATACTTTGCTTTTATGGGTACAGGAATAAACATCAAAGACAACTCAGCATTAGGAAACATAAAGGCAAAGGCTACTATCGTTCCATAAATAGCGCCAGAGGCTCCCACTGCAGTACCTACATAGGCACTTGTGAAATTCTGAAAATCAGAAACCGCTAAGATCTCCTGCCATCTGGTATCAATCTTACCTTCGTTCAAAATTTGCAAAATTTCTTGTTTAGAAAAACCATTAGCCATTAGCGTATTCAATCCGTCTTGAAAATAGTAATAATTGACTCCGGTATGCAACAACGCTGCACCTAATCCGCAGGAAATATAGAAAAACAAGAATTTCTTACTTCCCCACATTTGCTCTAAAGCAGATCCAAAAGAATATAACGCAAACATATTGAAAAAAATATGCATAAAACCGCCATGCATAAACATGTGCGTCACCGGTTGCCACAATTGAAAACTTGGGTTTTCCGGAAAATACAATGCTAATATTTTATAGGCGGGCTCTTTTATAATCAGTGTCCCTACAAAAAACAATACATTGATAATAATTAATTGTTTTACGGTTTCAGTAACGTTTCTCATAATGCAAATTTTTTATCTAAATCTTCCACACGCATAGTGATGAAAGTGGGTTTATAGAATGGGGAAACATTTGGGTCTTTACAGGCAAAAAGTCCGTTGACCAAATTTTCCTGTTCTTTTTCTGTCAGGTGTGTTCCTGTTTTCACGGCTAAACTTTTGGCCATCGATTTGGCAATCGTATCGTTCTGGCTGAAACTGCTTTCTGGAATTCCGTCCTGCAAATCACTTAATAATTGTTCTAAAACCAGTGAAACTTCACTCTCCGTTACATTTACCGGTATTCCTGAAATAACAATATGATCGGTGTTATTTTCTTCAAAAACAAATCCGGTATTCATTAATGATAATTGTAATTCCCCGATAAGCTCCATTTCGATTGACGAATAAAATAGGTTCAAAGGAAATAATAACTGCTGACTTGAGGCTTGATTAACCGTCATATTGACCAAAAACTGCTCATACAAAACACGTTGATGCGCCCGCTGCTGATCGACAATTACCATTCCGGATTTGATGGAGGAAACAATATATTTTTTATGTATTTGATACGTTTTATGAACAGAATGCTCCACTTCTTCGTCATTAAATAAAGACGAGGTAACTTCTTCATTTTCGAAAGTCAAATGCCCTATTTCATCCGTATCCTGTTTTAAGCCTACGTATAAACTTTCCCAATTAGCGGTTGGTTCTGGTTTTCTATAACTGGAAAATTGCTTACTGGGTTTTTCTTCAGAAAACGGATTGAAGTTGCCATCTACCTGAATCGTCGGTGTAGCACCTTCTAAATCTTTGTAATGATACGGCGTATCTAAATTTGAATCGCGATCAAAATCTAATACTGGAGCCACATTAAACTGGCCCAAACTATGCTTTATCGAAGATCGTAAAATAGCATATAAAGCATGTTCGTCATCAAACTTAATTTCCGTTTTAGTGGGATGAATATTGATATCAATAGTGTTGGGTGGCACTGACAAATATAAAAAATAACTGGGCTGCGCACCGTCTTTCAAGATTCCGTCATAGGCAGCCATAACCGCATGATGCAAATAACCGCTTTTTATAAAACGGTCATTGACAAAGAAAAATTGTTCTCCACGATTTTTTTTGGCAAATTCTGGTTTGCTTACAAATCCTTGAATTGTTACAATTTCAGTTTCTTCCTGAACCGGAACTAATTTTTCATTGGTTTTACCTGAAAAAATATTCACAATTCGTTGTCGTAAAGTTGATGGAGGCAAGTTGAACATTTCACTGCCGTTGTGATAAAATGTAAAATGTATTTTTGGATGAGCCAAAGCCACACGCTGAAACTCATCCACTACATGGCGGTATTCTACGGTGTCCGACTTTAAGAAATTCCGTCGTGCTGGAATATTAAAAAACAAGTTTTTCACGGCAAATGAAGTTCCTTTAGGCAAAACAGCTACCTCTTGAGATACAAATTTACTGCCTTCAACAATAATATGGGTTCCAAGTTCTTCCTGATCTTGTTTGGTTTTCATTTCCACATGGGCAATTGCCGCAATAGATGCTAATGCTTCGCCACGAAACCCTTTGGTATGCAGTGAAAATAAATCTTCGGCATGACGGATTTTGGAGGTAGCATGGCGCTCAAAACACAAACGCGCATCAGTAACACTCATCCCTAAACCATTGTCAATGACTTGAACCAATGCTTTTCCGGCATCTTTAATAATTAGTTTGATATCCGTTGCTCTGGCATCTACCGCGTTTTCGAGCAATTCTTTGACTACCGAAGCAGGTCTTTGAACGACTTCGCCAGCAGCAATTTGATTGGCAACATGATCCGGAAGTAATTGAATTATACTCGACATTAAAAAAATTAGGTTTAAAGTTTATCCCTTTGACTGTACTTCGACTTCGCTCAGTATAGACTTCTCCGGGCGACAATAGTTTATTATAAAACCAAGAAGCACAAATTTAATGAATTTCTACGGGGAATGGTAGCGTATTTAATCATAAATAAAACAAAAAACCTATACTATATATGCAATAGTATAGGTTAAAGAATTATAAATTTTTATTCTTATTCTTTTAATTCCAATGGCAAATTTTCAATTTGCAAAGCACCGGAAGACAATAACTGTTGGTTATCAAACTGATGATTCAAAGAAGCCTGCTGGCGGATATAAGCCATTTTTATAGCAGCAATAGCTGCTTCAGTCCCTTTATTTCCATGAATTCCTCCGCTTCTATCAATTGATTGTTGCATGGTATTATCTGTCAAAACACAAAAGATAACCGGAACATCCGTTTGAACATTCAAATCTTTTATTCCCTGCGTAACGCCTTCACACACAAAATCAAAATGTTTGGTTTGTCCTTGGATGACGCACCCTATAACAATAACAGCATCCACATTTTGAGTTTGCAACATTTTTTTGGCTCCATAGACAAGTTCAAAACTCCCTGGAACATTCCACCGTATGATTTGTCCGGAAGGAACTTCATTTTCTAATAATGTCTTGAATGCCCCATCAAAAAGCCCTTCGGTGATGGTGTCATTCCATTCTGCAACTACAATTCCGAAACGAAATTTTTTCGCATCTGGAACCATATTTTTGTCATACTCGGATAAATTTTTATTTTCGGTAGCCATCTTATTTAGTTTTCAGTCACAGTCGCAGTATGCAGTTTCTGGAAACTAAAAACTGTGACTATTAACTTTTATATTATTGTGCCAATCCTATTAAAACGTCAACTGAAGCAGCTTCTGGAGCGCCCTCATAATTTTCTTTGATGTCAGTAAAATATTTCAATGCTTCTTCTTTATTTCCTAGAGCCAAAGCTGTTTTTCCGGCCTTCAATAAGAAACGTGGTGTTGTAAAATCATTTTTATTAGATCCTGCCGCTTTTACATAATTCTCTAACGCTTCTTTTGGTTGATTTTTTTGAGAATAAGCATCTCCAATTGCTCCTTTTGCCAACGCACTTAAAACAATATCATCCGATTTAAATTTACCTAAATAATCAATCGCTTCAGTATATTTTCCGGTATTCAAATAGGCAATTCCCGCATAATAATTAGCTAAATTTCCAGCATCAGTTCCAGAATATTCATCTGCAATTTTCAGAAATCCAAATTTACCTTCTGAACCATTCAAAGACAGCTTATATAAGGAGTCACTTGCTACTCCATCTGTTGCTTTTTGAAAATTTTGTTGTGCCACGAACATTTCATTAGCGGCTTCCTCTTGTTGTGGCGCAGCAATAAATCTTTGGTAGGCTAAATATCCAATAGTAAATAGGGTAGCAGCGGCAACTAATCCAATAATAATTTTTTGGTTTTTAGCTACCCAATCCTCCGTTATTGTAGCGGTTTGATCTAATTTAGAAAATACTTCTGCTGTTGTACTGTCCTTATCATCAATTACTACTGCTTCAACGCCGTCTTTTGTTTCTTTTTCTTTTGGTGCTTTATATCCTCTTTTATTGTAAGTAGCCATTTAAATTTAATTTAGTGAGTCGCAAAAATAAAATTTTTATTCAAACCCACACAAAAAATATGCTTTTATATTTAAAAAAAATATCTTATCAGATTCTTTGTTTCCAAAGACAAAATAATTCTCATAGAAAAAACAGAAAAGACGGTTTTATCGATATTTTTCAATAATTTGCACCCACTTTGAAAAGTCTGTTCAAAAACAGCAAAGTTCTCAATACCAGCAAGCCTTACCCATGTATTTAAAAAAAATTTCACTGTTCAATTATAAGAATTTTTCTGAAGCTAATTTTGATTTTGACTCTAAAATAAATTGCTTTGTAGGTAAAAACGGTATTGGCAAAACAAATGTGCTCGATGCAATCTACCATTTATCGTACGGAAAAAGCTATTTTAATCCATTGGCGGTACAAAACATCAAACATGGAGCCGAATTTTTCGTTATAGATGCTGCATTTGAAAAAAACGAAAGAACGGAACAAATTGTCTGCAGCCTTAAAAAAGGACAGAAAAAAATATTGAAACGCAACGGCAAAGCCTACGACAAATTCTCAGATCATATTGGGTTTATTCCTTTAGTGATTATTTCTCCGGCCGATAGAGATTTGATTGTGGAAGGCAGCGAAACCCGACGGAAATTCATGGACAGTGTGATTTCGCAACTGGACTCCCACTATTTACAGCAACTTATTCAATACCAGAAAGTAATGAGTCAGCGCAATGCTTTGTTGAAATATTTTGCGTTAAATCATGTTTTCGATACTGACACGCTCTCCATATATAATGAACAACTCAATGGTTTTGGAAACTATATTTTCGAAAAAAGAAAAGCATTTATAGAACAATTCATTCCTATTTTCAATACCCATCATCAAGCTATAACGGGTTCACAGGAAACCGTGCAACTCGTTTACGAAAGCCATTTATTCGAAAAAGACTTGTTGACCCTTTTACAGGAAAATATCAATAAAGACCGAGCGTTACATTATACGAGTGTAGGAATCCATAAAGACGATTTAGCCTTTGAAATTGACCAACATCCAATAAAGAAATTTGGCTCGCAAGGCCAACAAAAATCGTATTTGATCGCTTTAAAATTAGCGCAATTTGAGTTTTTAAAAAAACAAAGCGGTGTAAAGCCAATTCTGTTATTTGATGATATTTTTGATAAATTAGACGAAAGTCGCGTGGCCAAAATAATCGAAATGGTCAACAGCGATACTTTTGGTCAACTTTTCATTTCAGATACCCATCCGGAACGTACGGAAGTTATTCTAAAATTGACCCATCAGAGCTATAAAATTTTCAACTTATAACTTTTATTTAGTACTTTATAAGGCCTGAAAATTGAAAAAACACCTAATTTAGCGTATTCAATTATAAATCAAATTACAATGAAATTCAGTTCAATATTCGTATTAATCATATCTTTTGCTTTTTTATCTTGTAATGGACAAGCATCAAAAGAAAGTCAAACTATCGATGCAAAAGTTTTTAGCGAAAAAATTGCAGCAACACCAAATCCACAAATTCTGGATGTACGAACGCCTGCGGAATTTTCGTCAGATCATATCGACAAAGCCGTAAATGTAGATTGGCTCGGAGACAGCTTTGTTGCAGGCACCGAAAAACTAGACAAAACAAAACCTGTTTTCGTGTACTGCAAAAGCGGCGGAAGAAGTCAAAGTGCCGTTGAAAAACTGGAAGAACTTGGCTTTACTAATGTTTACCAATTACAAGGCGGAATATTAAAATGGGACGCTGCAGGACTGTCTAAACCAAGCAACAAAATCACTGGAATGACTTTGCAGGACTACAATAAATCAGTAGACTCTGATAAAAAAGTATTGGTTAGTTTTTATGCAGAATGGTGTGCGCCATGCAAAAAAATGACGCCCTACATCACAAAAATGCAAACTGAACTAGCAGATAGCGTAACCATCATACGATTGGATGCCGACAAAAACAAAACCTTAATGACCGAAATGAAAATCAGTGAACTTCCTACTCTATTATTATATGAAAAAGCAGCTGTAAAATGGAGAAAATCCGGTTTCATTAGCGAAGAAGAATTAAGAAAACAAATACAATAGTACAAGATGCTTTCAAAAGAAACACTACAATTTCTTGATGATTTAAAAGCCAATAATAATCGGGATTGGTTTCTGGAAAACAAAAAACGCTACGAAAGGTTCAAGAAAGACTACCAACAACTAGTTGGGGATTTACTGGACGCGATGAAACCTTTGGATCCATCGCTGGAAATGCTAGAAGTTAAAAATTGTACGTTCAGAATCAATCGCGACATTCGGTTTTCTAAGGACAAAACGCCTTACAAATCGCATTTGGGAATCTGGCTTTCGTCTGGTGCCAAAGGGCTGAATCGTTCCGGCTATTACATTCATCTGGAAAAAGGCGCGAGTTTTATTGCCGGCGGATTGTACTGCCCGGAATCCCATGACTTAAAAAAAATGCGCAAAGAAATAGCATTTTTTCATGAGGATCTGGAAGCTATTCTTGAGAAGAAAGATTTCAAAAAAGAATTTAACAACTTTGATCGTAATGAAAAAAACACCCTGAAAAACCCGCCACGAGGGTACGAAAAAGAACATCCGGCTATTGAATTATTAAAACTAAAAAGTTTTGAGTCTTCACAGAAAATTGATTTTTCGGCAGCTGCCAAAAAAGATTTTGTTGCCGTAATGAGTCAAAAACTGATTGTGCTAAAACCATTGAACGATTTCATCAATCGAGCCTTAACTTCCGAGTAATTCAAATGATATCGACAAAAAAGAGAAGGATACTTTTTTTGGGGGAATCCTACAGAGCCGATGCCATCACCTGGATGAATGGACTCAAGGAATTTGGTGATTTCGAAATTATAACATGGGAATTAAAAACGCCTAGCGATAGTTTTAAGAACCGAATACTACGGATTTTCGAATTTGAACTTGCTGTTTTAAAAATCAGAAAAATAATCCAACTGCAAAAACCGGATATGGTAATTGCGGAACGAACCACCAGTTATGGTTTTCTTGCTGCATTGTCCGGAGTAAAACCAGTTGCAATCGCACAACAAGGCGGAACAGATTTGTGGCCGGAAAAATCTATTTCACTTCCATTAAAAAAAATAATTCAACATTACGCTTTCAAAAAAGCCGATTTAATTCACGCTTGGGGGCCCGCGATGACTTTATCTATGCTGGAGGCTAAAGTTGACATGAGTAAAGTTTTGGTATTACCAAAGGGAATTGATTTGGTGCAATTTGGCAATCAAAACACTGCCAATCCTGAAAAAATTTGCGCTATCGTCACCCGCTCTTTGATGCCGGAATACTGCCATGCTATTATTTTAAAAGCGTTTGCTGTTTTAAACCAAAAAGGGATAGATTTCGTCCTTACTATTGTAGGAGACGGAACACAACTTTTTAAATTAAAAGAGTTAGCTAAAAAGTTAAACATTGAAAATAAAGTCAATTTTACCGGAAGAATTCTGAATACGGAATTGCCAAAGCTATTGCAAGAATCAAACATTTACATCAGTATGCCCGTAACGGAAGGCGTTTCGGCATCCTTATTTGAAGCAATGGCAACAAATTGTTATCCAATTGTAAGTGCTATTTCCGGAAATAAAAGCTGGATTAAACACCGCAAAAACGGGCAATTAGTCCCCGTAGATGATTACAATAAACTTGCCGAAGAATTAATTTGGGCATTTGAAAACGATAAATACCGAAACGAAGCTGTTTTTATGAACAGAAAAATTGTTGAAAAAAATGCTGATTATAGTATTAACATGAAGATTATTGCCCATAAATACCACGAATTAATCAACCAAAATCAATCCAATTAATTATGTGTGGAATTAATGGAATCTTGCATTTACAATCTCAGAAAAAAGTAAACGAATGCGTTCTTACTAATATGCGGGATTCTCTGAAACATCGCGGTCCGGATGACAAAGGATTATTTATAGCAAACAATATTGGTTTTGGACACCGAAGACTTTCAATCTTGGATGTTTCAGTAGCTGGACACCAGCCTTTCCTATCCGAAGACGGAAGATATGTGCTCATTTATAATGGCGAAATTTATAACTACAAAGAATTTTATCCAGAGTTAAAAAGTAATGGATTTGATATCAGAACGACCTCAGACACGGAGGTTTTGATGAAATTATTTCAATTGTACGGTTTAAAAATGCTCCACCGCCTAAATGGTATGTTTGCTTTTGCTGTTTGGGATACATTAGAAAAAAAGCTGACTCTTGTTCGAGACAGAATGGGCGTTAAGCCTTTATATTATTCTTTTTACAACGAAACATTTTATTTTGCATCGGAACAAAAAGCACTTTTCACGGCTGGAGTTCCGCTTAAAATGGCGCAAGACGGACTGGAAGAATATGTTTTTAACCGATTTGTAGCTGGAGAAAACACGCTGTACCAAAACGTAAAAAAGGTACTGCCTGGCAATAGCCTAATTATTGAAGAAGGCGGAAAAACCACTACAGAAAAGTGGTGGAATCTAAAAAATGAAATTCGAAACCAACCTGAAATAAAAAATCCAGTCGAATGGTTTCGGGAAACCTTTGATGATTCTGTTAAAATGCGCATGGTAAGCGACGTGCCTGTAGGTGTTTTATTGAGTGGTGGACTGGATTCCTCCTCTATTTTAGCCTCGTTACACCACCAGAAATACAACGGCATCCAGACCTTTAATATGGGTTTCAAAGAGAAAGAACACAATGAAGCACATCTGGCAAAAATGATGGCCGAGAAGTTCAATTATGGATTTCACACCATGCAATTAGAAGATGAGAATCTTTATGATCAGTTAATACGTTCCACTTATTTTCAGGATGAACCCATCATGCATTTAAGCGAACCACATATTTTAGCAGTGTCTCAAATGGCAAAACCTGCCGTAAAAGTATTGCTTTCCGGCGAAGGTGCTGATGAGTTAATGGGTGGTTATGTACGCTACAAAGCTTTGAAATATCCGTCTTTGTTAAATTCAATTGCAACCATCAGCAACATCGAATTATTTTCTAAAAAACCGAGGTATGAAAAGCTGCGTCGTTATGCTCAAATTAGTAAAAAATCTGATTTGGTTATTTACAATGGCTCTAATATTTATCCAAATGATATTGCGGAAACTTTTGGTATTAATACCCCTCCTGAAAACGAATACCGAAAACAAATTTACAAAGAAGCGAAATCTTTGTATCCTGACAACTTACGGAGACAAGCCCTTTATTTTGACCAACACACCTATTTATGCTCACTACTGGACAGGAACGATCGCTGTACAATGGGCGCATCCATTGAGTGTAGAGAACCATTTTTAGACCCAAGATTAATTATTGGTCTAGGATCATTGGATGACAAGTGGCTCTTCTCAGGGAAAAAATGGAAATTCATTCTAAAAAAAGCAATGGAAGAACGTTTACCAAATGAAATTCTGAATTTCAGAAAAGTAGGTTTGAGTGCGCCGTGGGGTGATTATATCACAAAGAGTCAAGCCTTTAAAGATGAACTAGAGTCTTTTGCAAAAAGTGATCTGTTTCAAATCCCTTATTTTGAACATATTCACATCCAGAAACTGATAATGAATTTACAAAAAGGAGACACCAGAATGACGCCGTACTTAATGCCGTTGTTTATGATGCATATCTGGATGAAAACGTATGCAACTAAATTTTAATCCTTACTTTTGGTGCAGGATTCAACAACACAAAACGCCCTTTCTTTTATGGAAATAGTACCTAATTTCTCTTTAAAAAAATACAACACATTTGGTATTGAAGCCAAAGCAAAACAGTTTGTCGCCATTCATTCTATACAGGATTTGGCAACTATTTTACAAGAAAATAAAACGCAGCAAAAATTTATTTTGGGAGGAGGTAGCAACATGCTTTTGACAAAAGACATTGATGCCCTTGTGATTCATATCGATTTGAAAGGCAAAAAAATCCTTGAAGAAAACGAAGACTTTGTGTGGGTCAGAAGTCAGGCGGGCGAAAACTGGCATGAATTTGTGCTTTGGACCATCGATCAAAATTTTGGAGGATTAGAAAACATGTCGCTAATTCCCGGAAATGTAGGGACTACGCCGGTCCAAAACATTGGTGCTTACGGAACTGAAATCAAAGATACTTTTGTTTCCTGTGAAGCAATGACGGTAGCAAATCAGGAAATAAAAATTTTCACAAAGGACGAATGTCATTTTGGTTACCGGGAAAGTGTTTTCAAAAACGAAATAAAAAACCAATACATCATTACATCAGTTGTTTTTAAATTGACTAAAAAGAACCATAAAATCAATACTTCTTACGGCGATATTTCGGCTGAATTAACCAAAAATAACATCAGCAATCCGACTTTAAAGGACGTCAGCAATGCTGTAATTACCATTCGACAAAGCAAATTACCCGACCCGGCAGTATTGGGAAACAGTGGCAGTTTCTTTAAAAATCCGATTCTGTTAAAATCCGATTTCGAAAAAATTTACAAGAAATTTCCTGAAATGAAATATTTTGATATTTCAGAAACTGAAGTAAAAGTTCCTGCTGGATGGCTGATAGAACAGGCCGGTTTCAAAGGAAAACGTTTTGGCGATGCCGGAATCCATAAAAATCAAGCGCTGGTTTTAGTGAATTATGGTCATGCAACCGGACAGGAAATTTTGAATGTTTCTAAAAATATTCAGGACACTATTTTTAAAATTTTTGGCATCCATATTGAGGCCGAAGTAAATGTGATTTAGGTGCTAGGCATTAGTCCAATAAATTTTAAAATCGTTTTACTAATCCCTATTCCTAATTCCCAAAAACCCAATCCTAAAATGTACACTCCAGAAATCTACAAAAACGAAAATCAGGAAGAAATCAAAAAATTTCTGCAAGAGAATAGTTTTGGTATTTTAATCAATCAAACCAATGGGAAATTGTGTGCCACACATATTCCTTTGGAACTGGAAACCAACAAAGAAGGCAAGGAAATTTTATGTGGGCACATTTCTAAAGAAAACCCACAATGGAATGGTTTTATAGACAACGACGAAATTTTAGCTGTATTTTCCGGACCTCACAGTTATATTTCTTCTTCTTGGTACGATCATGAAAATGTTCCAACATGGAACTATATTGCGGTTCATGTGTACGGAAAAATAAAAATTATTGAAGGAGAAGCCATCATTGAATCCTTAAAAAAACTGGTCGATAAGTACGAACAGAATTCTGAAAACCCGATTCGTATAGCAGATTTATCTAAAAAAACCATGATGCAAACTCGCGGTATTGTCGCCTTTGAAATTGAAATAACTGAAATTCAAGCCACAAAAAAATTATCTCAAAACAGAGACGAAAAAAACCATCAAAACATCATTTCTGAGTTAGAAAAAACAAAAGATTTTCAGTCAATAGCAGTTGCAAATGAGATGAAGAAATGCCTACTATAAATTCTTTTAAAAATCATAATTTATAATTTACAATTCATAATTCTATTCATACCTTTGCACTCTGCCGTCCCGAAGCTTCGGGATCGGGGATTTAAACACTCATTAAACTCAGATGCTTATACTAATTCTTTACTTTTTTATTTTTATTATTGCGGTTCAAATTTTATATTATCTAGGTGTTTTTGGGAAATTTGCTTTCGCCAAAATCCAAAAAATAACACCAAAAAGAATCCCCATTTCAGTTATTGTTTGTGCCAAAAACGAAGAAGAAAATGCAGCAAATTTCATCCCTTTACTGGCGGAACAAAACTATCCTGATTTTGAAATTGTCTTGATTGACGATGCCTCAAGTGATGCTACTCTGGCTATTTTTGAAGGTTTTGAAAAACAATATCCAAATATTCGTTTGGTAAAAGTACAAAACAACGAAGCCTTTTGGGGAAACAAAAAATATGCGTTGACATTAGGAATAAAAGCCGCAAAAAAAGAGTATTTACTATTCACTGATGCGGATTGTTATCCCACTTCAAAGGACTGGATAACAGCCATGAGTTCTCAATTTACGATGCAAAAAACTATCGTGTTGGGGTATGGGAAATATGAAAAAATTGCCAATTCTTTCCTGAATAAAATAATTCGTTTTGAAACTTTGTTAACCGCGATTCAATATTTTTCCTGGGCAAAAACAGGACATCCGTACATGGGTGTAGGAAGAAATTTAGCGTATAAAAAAGAAGAGTTTTTCAATGTAAATGGTTTTATTGATCACATGCAAATTCGTTCCGGTGACGATGATTTATTTGTAAACCAGGCGGCAAATGCTAGAAATACCACTATTGCTTTCACGCCGGAAAGCATTACGCTTTCCAGACCAAAAAAAACTTACAAAGACTGGCTGATTCAAAAAAGACGACATGTGGCTACGGCAAATTATTACAAACCTTTTGATAAATTACAATTAGGTCTGTTTTACTGTTCGCAATTGTTATTCATTTTATTGCCCATTGTATTGCTGTCTTTTCAATTCCAATGGATATTAGTGCTTAGTTTAATTGCGCTTCGGTATCTTGTAACATGGATTGTCATCGGATTTTCGGCAGGCAAATTAAAAGAAAAAGATGTTGTATATTGGTATCCAATAATTGAATTGGTATTGCTATTTACTCAAATCAATATTTTTATAACAAATACATTCTCAAAACCAGTCCATTGGAAATAAACGAACAGATAGAAAAAGCAAAACAAGGCGATCAAGTTGCCTTCACTTTTCTGTTGAATCATTACTGGAATGAAGTATATGGTTTTATGCTGAAACGCACCGAAAACGAAACCAATGCCGAAGATATCACCATTGAGACGTTCTCGAAAGCTTTTGATAAAATAGCCACTTACAATGCGGAATTCCAGTTCAACACCTGGCTTATTGCTATTGCAAAAAACGTTCACATCGATTTATTGCGGAAAAAAAAATCGAGTCTTTTTGTAGAAATTACCGATGAACACGACCAGCAAGCCTACAATATTGCCGACACTACTCCATCTGCGGAAGATGAATTGATAACGGAACAAAATCTTTCCCGATTACTGCAATTCATTAAAGAATTGAAACCCCATTATCAAGAGGTGATACAGTTGCGTTATTTTCAGGAAATGAGTTACCAGGAAATTGCTAACAAGATTGATGAGCCGCTAAGTAATGTCAAAATTAAGTTGCTTCGTGCCAAGAAATTATTGGCAGAAATCATTAAAAGTAGAAGGTAAATTTATCTTAAAGAATATAGCAAATCTATTTTTTGATTTTCAAATTTATTATCTAAACCAAAAGAATATAAAAGCCTCAAAATTATTATTGGAAATATCAAAAAGGGTAACTTACTTAAAAAGTTTATCTTGTTTTTTAAATTCAATATATGTCTATTATCAGACTCGTCACTATTCCAAAAAAAGTAAAATAAACTAACGGTCTTCCTATAATATCTCCTTCTTTATAATTACTTACATATCCTTGAGAATTTTCTACATCTTCACAACCATGAAAAACATATACTTCATTATTCCATAAAACTCTAACAAATTGAATAATTCCAAAAATGAAATAGAAAACAAATAGCAGATATAAAAAAGATTCCATTCATTTTGAAGCTTTTTTATACCTGATTTTTTTTACGAGTGTACCTTAATCTAATTGAGCTCTGATGGTAGTGGTATCCCTTGCCGCCATTTCGAGAAACATAGCAAAAAGCATGGATATACCGAAAATCAGAACGACTACTTCCTAAGAAAAGCGACTCTAGTACTGCCAAAGTATCCGTATCTCTTTATTCAAATAAACAACGAAACGAATCTACAAATAAACTCTATTCCTTATCTTTGTACTTTGAAAATTTAAATATGGAAATAGTTTTAGAAAATACTTTACCAACTGCAAAGCCAAAATGGTTGAAGGTAAAACTCCCAATAGGAAAAAAATACACTGAGCTTCGTGGCTTAGTGGACAAATATAGCTTAAATACAATTTGTGCCTCCGGAAGTTGCCCTAATATGGGTGAATGCTGGGGTGAAGGAACAGCAACTTTTATGATTCTGGGAAACACTTGTACGCGCTCTTGTGGTTTTTGCGGGGTAAAAACAGGAAGACCCGAAACCGTAGATTGGGATGAGCCCGAGAAGGTAGCGCGTTCTATCAAAATCATGAATATCAAACACGCCGTGATTACCAGCGTTGACAGAGATGACTTAAAAGATGGCGGCTCAATCATTTGGATAGAAACCGTAAAAGCCATTCGAAGAATGAACCCCAATATAACACTGGAAACGCTGATTCCTGATTTTCAAGGTATCGAAAGAAATATTGACCGTATCGTAGAAGCCAATCCTGAAGTAGTTTCGCATAACGTAGAAACGGTACGCCGATTAACCCGTGAAGTCCGCATTCAGGCAAAATACGACAGAAGTTTAGCCGTATTACGCTACTTGAAAGAAAAAGGAATTAAGAGAACAAAATCAGGTATTATGCTAGGTCTGGGCGAGCAGGAAGCCGAAGTTTTTCAAACCATGCGGGACTTGCGGGAAGCCAATGTGGATATTGTTACAATAGGTCAGTACTTGCAACCCAGCAAAAAACATTTGCCGGTAAAAGAATTCATAACACCCGATCAATTTGCAGTATACGAGAAATTTGGTTTAGAACTAGGGTTCCGTCATGTAGAAAGCGGACCATTAGTACGTTCCTCATATAAAGCACAAAAACATATTTTATAAATAGTTTATTCGTTTATTTGTTTAATCGCTTAACCAAATAAACGAATAAATGAATAAACGAATCCATTTGAAAACAAGAATTGCCATAAATGGTTTTGGAAGAATCGGCCGAAATTTATTCCGATTACTTTTAAACCATCCCTCAATAGAAGTTGTTGCCATAAATGATATTGCCGACAAGAAAACGATGGCCCATTTAGTGAAATATGATAGTATTCACGGGGTGTTACCCTTTACGGTCAGCGATGATGAAAAAGGAATTCTGGTAGACGGAAATCATTTTTTGTTTTTCCATGAAAAAACCATTTCCAATCTGGACTGGAAAAGTGTAGACATTGATTACGTAATCGAATCCACAGGTAAATACAAGACTTTTGAAGCGCTGAATGCCCATATCTTGGCTGGGGCCAAAAAAGTAATCCTTTCCGCACCATCAGAAGTAGACACTATCAAAACAGTCGTTTTAGGTGTCAATGACTGTATACTTGACGGAACGGAAACCATTATATCAAATGCCAGCTGTACTACCAATAATGCCGCTCCAATGATCAAAGTAATCAATGACCTTTGCGGTATAGAACAAGCCTACATTACTACGATTCACTCGTACACCACAGACCAGAGTCTGCACGACCAACCACATAAAGACTTGCGTCGCGCCAGAGGAGCAAGTCAATCTATTGTACCCACAACAACTGGCGCTGCAAAAGCGTTGACAAAAATATTTCCCGAGTTTGAAGGTAAAATTGGCGGTTGCGGCATCCGGGTACCTGTCCCTGACGGCTCCTTGACTGACATCACATTCAATGTAAAGCGCACAGTAACAATACAGGAAATAAATGCCGCCTTCAAAAATGCTGCACAAACTACTTTAAAAGGTATTTTAGATTATACCGAGGACCCAATTGTTTCAGTTGATGTCATTGGCAATAAAAATTCTTGTATATTCGATGCTCAACTCACTTCGGTTATTGATAAAATGGTAAAAGTAGTTGGATGGTATGATAATGAAATTGGTTATTCATCCAGAATAATTGACCTAATACTATTGACAGAAAATAACTACGAAAAAATTTAATTACAAATGAATTATTTTTTCGTGTTTATTATTGTTTTTTACTCCTCACTGTTTCCTCAATCTACAGAGAAAACGGACAGTATTTTATATTACACTAGTTAAGGAACTCCAGCATTCAAACTAACAATTAAAAGAGGCACTGCTACACCCTCAAAAAGCAATCCTTTATGCGACTCGAAATAAAAACATAGAAGATCAAGCACTTCAGAATTATAATCTGGGTAAAATTTATTTTGATTTAAAAGAGTATGATAACGCCATAGAAACGTTCTCTAAGAGCGCGACTTTATTTTCAAGTTTTAAACCCCTCTGAATGCCATCAACGGAATTACCCATTTGTTATTGGTAGAAAACCCAAATGAAATTTAATCAACAATGCGCTAAAATTTACACAAAACGGAGCCGTACACGTAATTACCAAACTGCATTCTTTGCAGAATGAAAATGCAACTTTATATTATGAAATTACTGATACCGGAATTGGAATCCCCGAAGATAAACTGGCAAGTGTTTTTGACAATTTTTCCCAAAGTCCCATAGAAGTAAATCAAAAACATGGCGTCACGGGGCTAGGATTAACTATCGTAAAAAATTAATTAAAATACTGGGCGGCCAAATTAAACTAAAAAGTACTGTTAGGAGAAGGATCTACATTTTCATTCCTGCTGGACTTTAAAATAAGCGAACAACCACTACAAGAAGAAACCAAACCAAAAGCAAACTATGATTCAAAATTGTTGAATAAAAAATACTTTGGTAGAGGACAATAAAATCAACCAAATGATCACTAAAAAGATACTCATCAATAAAGGAATCATTTGTGAATTAGTTGACAATAGGGAAGATGCCATTGATTTAGTTCGAAAAAGCAAATTTGACTTGGTTCTTATGGACGCTCATTTACCGGGTATCAACGGCACAATCGCTACAGAATTGATTAGAATATTTGATAAAACCACCCCATCATAGCGTTTACGGCGATCACATTGCATGAAAACCGCAAAATGCTCTTGTCTTTTGGAATGAATGAAGTCATTACAAAACCGTTCGCCCCAGAGGAATTTTACATAACAATCGCTGAATACATCTAGTCATTAATAGTTTAAAATCAATTCTTTAATAAGACTCCTCACTTGCGGTTCAGCTTTTTTTGCTGCTTCCAATACTTCATCGTGTGAAATAGTGCCAATACTTTCTTCATTACCCATATCCGTAATTACAGAAATTCCAAAGGTCTCCAGATCCATGTGACGGGCCACAATTACTTCAGGAACGGTTGACATCCCAACACAATCTGCACCAAGAATCTTGACCATTCTATATTCAGCCAAAGTTTCAAAAGTAGGCCCTTGAAGCCCCAGATAAATTCCTTCATGAACCTCGATATGAAGTTGCTTAGCTAATTCAGTCGCTTTTGCAATCATTTTTCTCGAATACGGCTCACTCATATTTACAAAACGAGGTCCAAAACGTTCGTCATTTTTCCCACGTAAAGGGTGCTCCGGCGTCATATTGATGTGATCCGTAAGCATCACAATAGAGCCTACTTTATAAGCCGGATTCACACCGCCTGATGCATTTGAAACCACTAATTTCTCAATCCCTAAAAACTTCATCACTCGCACCGGAAAAGTCACTTCAGTCATCGAATAGCCTTCGTAAAAATGAAACCGTCCCTGCATTGCCACTACTTTCTTACCGCCTATTGTTCCAAAAACCAAGGCCCCTTTATGACCTGATACCGTCGATACAGGGAAATTTAAAATTTCATTGTAGGGCAGTGTATATTCTACCTTCATTTCATCGGTAAAACTCCCTAATCCTGATCCTAAAATCACACCATATTCTGGCGTAAAATCAATCCTTTGCTTAATGTAACTAACGGTTTCCTGTACTTGTTCCCACATAATCTGTAATTGTTTTATCAAAATTTTCACTCCCGAAAATAAAAGTACTTTTTATAGGCAGATAAAAGAGTTGTCCGCTTGGTAAACTTCCTTTCAATCGCATATAATCTTTTTCGGTAGTGATAATCATGTTGTTTTGAGCTAACTTTTTAATTTCTAAAATGTCTTTATCGGTAAAATTATGATGATCCGGAAAAGACAAACAGACCTCATTAGTATCCTTAAAATAGGCGAAAAATGGTTCCGGTTTTGCAATTCCTGCCACTAGTACCTTAGCAGCATCTTGAATTTCATTCCCCTTTATCTTTAAATTTTCACCATAAATATAACCATCGTATGCTATAAAAGTAAAGTATAATTCTTGATTTTTACCAACTTTTAGCCTCTTTTTAATGTCATCCTGCTCCTCAAATGAAAGGTTATGAGGACATTTAGTCACCATAATCACATTCGCTCTTGCCGCTCCGCTTTGGCTTTCGCGTAAATTCCCGGTTGGCAACATACAATCATCCGAATATAAATCACCATAAGAAGTCAATAAAATATAAAAACCCGCTTTTACTTTTCGATGTTGAAAAGCGTCATCAAGCAAAATCACTTCTGGTTTTATGGATAGCGAAAGCAATTGCTCTATTCCATTTTTTCTGTCGGCATCAACCGCAACTTGAATCGATGGGAATTTTTGACAAAACTGAAAAGGTTCATCTCCCAAGGTTTCTGCATTCGAAGTGGCTTCTGCCAAAATAAAACCTTTAGATTGCCTTTTATAGCCTCTACTTAGTGTAGCAATTTTATATTTATCCGAAAGCAAGCGAATCAAATATTCAATTTGGGGCGTTTTTCCGGTTCCTCCAACACTAAGATTCCCAACAGCAATAATGGGCAATTCAAACGAGTATGATTTTAAAACCCCTTTATCGAAAAGAAAGTTTCGAATACACGTTACTAAACCATACAAAACGGCAAAAGGGAATAGTAATTTTCGAAGTAAATTCATTTTACGAAAGTAGAATAAATTATCTTTGATTTAAAAATCTAACACAGATTTCACAAATTTTCGCAAATTAAAAATAACTTTAAATCTGTGTATAAATATATATCTGTGTAAATCAGAGTCAAAAACATGAAAATCAAAGAAATAATAGACGTACTCGAAGAAATGGCGCCACTCGCCTATGCTGAAGATTTTGACAATGTAGGACTATTGGTTGGCGATCAGGAAACGGAGGCTACAGGTATTTTAGTTTGCCATGATGCTTTAGAAAATATAATTGACGAAGCAATTGCAAAAAAATGCAATCTGGTGGTTTGTTTTCATCCCATCTTATTTTCTGGATTGAAAAAAATAACGGGTAAAAACTACGTGGAACGCGCTGTTATCAAAGCCATAAAAAATGACATAGCTATATATGCCGTTCACACTGCGCTAGACAATCATCAAGAAGGTGTAAATAAAATATTTAGTGATGCATTAGGATTAATACATACTAAAATCCTGATTCCAAAGCAAAACTTCATTCGGAAATTAGTAACCTACACGATTCCTAAAAATGTGGAAGAAGTACGAAATGCCCTCTTTGACGCAGGAGCGGGAACGATTGGGAATTATGCTAATTGCAGTTTTAATTCGAAAGGAATTGGAACCTATATGGGAAACGAGCACAGCAATCCGCAGGTTGGAGAACGATTTGAATTTGTACAAGGTGACGAAATCAAAATCGAAGTCACTTTCGAAAAACATTTAGAAAAAAAAATCCTGAAAGCCTTATTCAATAGCCACGCCTATGAGGAAGTGGCCTATGAAATTTATGAATTGCAAAACCAACACCAAAATATTGGCTTAGGCATGATAGGCGAATTAAAAAATCCCATGAATGAAAAAGAGTTTCTGCTTTTTGCAAAAGAAAAAATGGAGTGCGGCGGAATTCGGCATTCCGGTTTTACAGGTGCAACAATTAAAAAAGTAGCTGTGCTTGGCGGAGCGGGAAGTTTTGCCATAAAAAATGCAATTCAGGCCGGAGCAGACGCCTATTTGACTGCCGATTTGAAGTACCATCAATTTTATGAGGCCGAAAACAAGTTGCTTTTGGCCGATATAGGACATTTTGAAAGCGAACGTTATACAAAAAATTATATTGTTGAGTATCTTCGGAAAAAAATCCTTAATTTTGCAGTTATTTTATCAGAAGAAAATTCAAATCCAGTTAAGTACTTATAGAATATGGCGAATACGAAAGAATTAAGTGTTGAGGACAAGTTAAGAGCAATTTATGATTTACAACTTATTGACTCTAGAATTGACGAAATCAGAAACGTAAGAGGAGAACTTCCTTTAGAAGTAGACGATTTAGAAGATGAAGTTGCAGGTTTAAGCACCCGTTCAGAAAAACTGAAAGGAGAACTCGAAGTTGTTGAGGATCTAATCAAAGTAAAAAAGAATGCAATTGATGAGCACAAAGAGTCCATCAAAAAATATACTAAGCAACAAGAAACGGTTCGTAACAACCGAGAATTTAATTCGTTGACTAAAGAAATTGAATTTCAAGAATTAGAAATTCAGTTGTCTGAAAAACAAATTAAAGAAATGAAAGCTTCAATCGAACACAAGAAAGAAGTAATTTCTAGTTCTAAAGAAAGATTAGAAGCGAAGTCAAATCACTTAAAGCATAAAAAATCAGAGTTAGACGCCATTATGGCAGAAACAGCTAAAGAAGAAGCGTTCTTAACTGAGAAATCACAAGAATACCAAGCTTTAATAGAAGAACGATTGCTAAAAGCATACACTAGAATCCGAACAAGTGTTCGCAATGGTTTAGCTGTTGTTTCTATCGAAAGAGGAGCCTCTGCAGGATCTTTCTTCACGATACCCCCACAAACACAGGTAGAAATTGCTTCCAGAAAAAAAATCATTACTGATGAACACTCCGGAAGAATATTAGTCGACAGTGTATTGGCTGACGAAGAAAAAGAGAAAATGGAACAATTGTTTTCTAAATTCTAATTATAGTTAAGTCCCGATACCAATCGGGACTTTTTTTTTATGAAAAAAATACTTTATTATCTGTTTACTAAAACTATTGGATTATACGTAAATTTATTAAGCTACGTATTTCTTGACAAGGCAACCCAACTTGCTTATTCTCTTTTTAGCGAACCCCGAGAAGGCAGGCTTACTGCTGCAAAACTTCCTAAAATACTACAAGAAACAGATGCGGAAACTTTTCAGCATAACGGACACGACATTCAAACCTATACTTGGAAAGGAAATAATACTGTAATACTCCTCGTGCATGGATGGGAAAGCAATGCCTCACGCTGGAAAAAAATGGTACCCTATTTAAAAAAATCCGGTAGTACAATCATAGCAATCGACGCTCCTGCTCATGGCTTATCAAGTGGAAAGGAATTTAATATTCCCCAATATGCTAAATCTATTGATTTTATAGTTCAAAAATTTAAACCGCAATACCTAATTGGCCATTCCTTAGGAGGAAAAACCTGCTTGTATTATCAATCTGTTTATCAAAACAACACTATTGAGAAAATGGTGATTTTAGGATCGCCGAGTGATTTCAAAATTATTCTCGATAATTATATTGCAATGTTGAGTTTAAACTCTAAAATTTCAAAAGGACTTGAAGCACATTATCTACACCATTTTAAACTAAAACTTGAAAAATTCTCAGCCAAGCATTTTGCTACTAAAATAAAAACAAAAGGATTAATCGCTCATGACACTAATGATACAGTTGTTTTATTTGAAGAAGGAAAAAAAATAGCCAGCACCTGGAAAAATTCTATTTTCATTGAAACTAATGGGTTAGGGCATAGCATGCATGACGATGGGTTGTATAAAAAAGTCTCCCACTTTTTATTTGAAACAGAGTAGAACAAACACCATCAGAATAGTATGATCGTTATGCCATTTCTGCTTTGTCCAAATGACAAAGATTATACAAAACTCCTATAACTATTTCCAAATTCATTACTTTTGTATCATGGAAGAAAATCTAAAACGACTCAATAAATTCATAGGAGAAACCGGGTATTGCTCCCGCCGCGAAGCTGACAAAATCATTGCAGAAGGTCGAGTAACCCTCAATGGAGTCGTACCGGAATTAGGCACTAAAGTTTCACCAAATGATGAAGTGCGTATTGACGGTAAACTAATCCGTGAGAAAAATGAAAAACCTGTATATCTTGCTTTCTACAAACCGGTAGGAATTGAATGCACCACAAATCTGGAGGTTCGCGATAATATTGTAGATTACATTAATTATCCCACACGTATTTTTCCTATAGGACGATTAGACAAAGCCAGTGAAGGATTGATTTTTATGACCAATGACGGCGATATCGTCAATAAAATACTACGTGCAAGAAACAATCACGAAAAAGAATATACCGTAACGGTCAACAAACTCATCACCGATCGTTTTATTGAAAAAATGGGAAATGGCATACCAATTTTAGACACCGTCACCCGAAAATGTAAGGTAGAAAAAATTAGTTCTACCATTTTTAAAATCGTGTTGACACAAGGTTTAAACCGTCAAATTCGTAGAATGTGCGAATACCTGGGGTATGAAGTTACGGCATTAAAACGCATCCGAATTATCAATATTTCGCTGGACATTCCTGTGGGTCGTTTCCGTGATTTGACTGATGCCGAAATCAAAGAATTAAACGAACTCATCGAACCTTCGATCAAAACCGAAGAAGCCAGTTTACCAAAAACAGAAGTACCAAAAAGAAGAACGGAATTTATCAAAAGAGATGATCCTAGATTTAAAGGACGAGGCGATTATTAAACAAAAAAAATCCCATTCACATCTGAATGGGATTTTGCTTTTACTTACTAGTTACAAATTCATAATACAACGCTTTAGACAAAAAAGAATTGGATTGCATGCGACTAATTTCCTTCTCTCTCGTAAGTTCAATGTATTGACCATTTAAATTATTTCGTAAAAAATAGTCTCTACGTATTTCATCATTAAAATTTAATCCGGATAAAAACATAGGCTCTACCCCTTTGTTTACTGAAATGTTATAATTTGTAATTAGATTCCCCCAATTCACAAAACTGCATAAAAGAATCGTTCCGTAAAAATACCAAACCATTTGACTGAAAAGATAGGCATTCGTTTTTTGATTTATAATTTTTAAAAAGGTAAAAATTAATCCAATAATTGCCGAAATCAGAAAAGCAAATACACCCACTCTTTTATAGGTAAAACCAAAATTAGAAATATATTCGGAGTTTTTGATGAGCGTACTAATAATTAAAATTCCATTTAGAAGAATCCAAATTTTAGCTAATCGTTTCAAATTATTTGCTTTTACATCAAAATTAAATCCTCCTTTAAAATAAAACAAGACCACACCTACCGCCATAACGATAGAAAAAATGACAGCATTTACTCTTTCGTGAGTAGCTGCGCTTAATGTGGATGTTTGAATTGTTTCAAAAAACTGCTCGTAGTTATAGGTCGCTATAAACACCAAAAGCATAACATTCAAAAGCACTAAGGTAATCTCGCCACTCTTTCTTTCGAAATCCAAATCAAGAAATGAAAATGAATTTAGATTTTGCATTTTGGCTTCATCCTTAAAATCATTGTCCAGTAAATCATTCTTTTTATAACAAACCTCCGGAATCCAATAATTCCATAAAGTGAATGAAATAAAAAAACCTAAAACGGTCAGTACAAATACTTGCCAAGGATCTATATCTAAATAATAATCAGTAAAGAAAGAGGAAAAATGATCGCTTCCAAAAGAATATACAATTAAGAATAACCCAAGAAATAGGAATGGAATAACAAAATAAGCAATCAGTTTTTTAGCAAAACCGTTGTTTATTTTTGGCTTAGGAAGATATTGGCTGAACATAAATATGCGCCATAACGAAGCGATTCCGTTGATAAACACCAAAGGAAGAGCCTGTAACAATTTAAGTTTTGGCTCCTGAGTTTTGAATTGTAAAAAAATAATCGACAAAGCCATGGCAAAAAATGATGAAAGGTCTCCATACCAGGCAAATGCAAAGCAAGACATAACCGATGTCACTACTAAAAGCAAATGCATCCTGCTGGTGAATTTCTCTTGAAAAAAATAACATATTAAGACGGTTTGCACCATCCCGAAAATGGCCCAATTGAGACCCAAATCCTCGTTGTAAAAAAGCAGTGTAAAAACCAAACTACTGGTTAAAATAAAATGTAATTTTTTCATAATAAAAATTTAAAGTACTTTGTAATTCAAAGTACAAAGTTAAAAAAACGAGTTATTTGGATTTGATTAATTTTTCAAGACTATTCAAGTGCGAAACAAAAGCAACTCTACCCCTATTGGTAACACGATATGAGGTTTTTGGTTTTTTACCGAAAAATTCTTTTTTTATCTCTATGTATCCTGATTTTTCTAATGCCGAAGAATGACTCGCTAAATTTCCATCTGTGCTATTCAATAACGATTTCATTTCTGTAAAATCAATCCAGTCGTTTACCATCAGAACAGACATAATACCTAATCTGACTCGACTTTCGAAGCTTTTATTTAATGTGTCAATGATTCCCATTTCTATTTATATTTTTTGAACATAACTAATCCGTATAGAACATGCAAAATTCCAAATCCTATTGCCCAAAAAACAAGTCCAAATCCAAGATAAAAAAGGGAAATACATCCTAAAATAATCTCACATATACCCAAGTATCTTATATCCGAAAAAGTATATTTTCCAGCATTAACAAGTGCTAAACCATAAAATAATAAAGTAACAGGAGCAATTAAAGCAAATAATTGATGGTATAAAAGTGCTGTACAAAATACGCCTCCAACTAATAAAGGAATCGCTAGATTTAGTACCATCTTCTTTGTAGTAGTAGTCCAAACCGGCAAATCAAACTTTTTACTTTTTCTCAAAGTAAAAAACATACCGGATCCCAATGCTAAGATCAAAATCACCAAAGCAATGAAAACTAATTCGGTTATTAAATCATAGCTATACATCTTTTGACTACCATCAAAATATTCAATACCATTATTTTTAAACAATTGATACACATAAAATGATCCCGCTAATGCAAATAACCCGGCAAATACTCCTGACAGGCCACTTAATGAAATAAATCTGGAAGAGCGCTCCATCATGGAACGAATATGCGATAAATCTTCTTGATGTTTTTGGCTCATAAATAAAGTACTTTGGAATACAAAGTTAGTTATTATTTTAGATTTTAAAATATAAACCGATTTAATTTTAATATAATTTACAGAATAAATGTTTATTAAATGGAAATGTCTTCTATTTAAAGGAAAAGATTAGTGTCAAAAATTTCGTTTTCTACAAATCTATTTTGAGCCCGCATCCCAACCTCTTTTAATCGAACCAATAGTAGAATCCCAGTCGTAGATTGTTTCGGTAATAAAAAAGGTAGCAAATCCTAAGAAAAATATTTTTATATCTCTATTTGTAATTTTCATTTTTATTGTATTTAATAATTTTTCTCAACATATAAACTATTCTATCAAAGACATAGAAGAAATAAGATTATAAATATTAATGACGTTATTTTTTTATAATTTCCATTCAACATCAACTCTTCAAAATAAAAAAGGAGGTTATCAAAATTAACTTTTAATAATCTCCTTTTGTATAAGTACATTATCTATTTTACTTTTTCAGAGACTGTTCCGCCTTTGGCACTGGAAACGTTTACCGTTGCTCCTGAAGGATTTCCTTTAACGATCCATCTTACTTTTACATTACCCATCCCTTCAATAATAGGTACTGCAATGGTCTCTGGACTGAATTTTTGTTCTGTAAATAAATTCAAATCTTCGTTTTGAACTGTCATACCCGCTACAACGGTACTACCCGCTAAACTGATATAATTAGGACGCTCTATCTTGTTTTTTACATCATGTCGCGAATGGGTTGGAATGATCCTTGTATTCATAATTGTGGCAGTCACTGCAACTAAATCCCCTGAAAGCTTTTCAGTTTCAATACCTACAATTTCTAATTTTGGAGTCTGATACGCATGGTACAATGAAAACGCCATGTTTCTGTGTGCATCTTCCTGAATCATGAACCCCGGATGATTCCGAATGTAATTCTTTTTAGGACCGCCTATTTCAATATCGCCAAACTGCGGATGATTAAACTCCTTCCATTCTACATAGCCATCACCAAACAACAGGTATTTATCAAATTCATTGAATTCATCATTATCCCATCGTCCAGCGGTATTTTTTTGGTTAAATAACTTATAGGAAGTCATCAATTCATTACTAAAAGTAAATATCCCTCGAGTCAAAGACAAAAAATCAATTTCTCCACCATAAACAGTGTACAAGTCTTTGTGAATTACAAAATAATTATAACCGGGAATCATTTTTTCCCCTAACTTTCCAATATTATCGTACACTTCAATATCTTGTGGAGCAAATAACGCATCGTCTTCTGCAGCGCCAGGACCTCTTAAAAACATTCCGCCGTAATTATGGTAGCTTTGTGCTCCGGCAATATTGGGATGATTGATAATAAAGGCTTTTATAGCACGGGTTTCAGGAAGTGTGCCTGGATAAAACAATGCCCCATTTTGAACATAATTAGGTTGCCAATTCCATCCCCAATCTCGGTTTGGATCATACGTCCCAATCAAATCCTCATTTACTAAACCATCTTTATCGTTATCTAAACCTTCATACCCTAACATTTCATAGTCTCCTATTTCATCTCCTTTGACCTGATACATGCGAGTAGGATATTTAGGATCTGTTTTCCATCGTCCTGTTTTTGATTTTCTGCGCATCATCACGATATTCCCGTCGTTATCTAAATCATCAAGCGTATCTTCATTCACCAGACCATCACCATCATTATCAAAAGGACGCATTCCTGAACGAGAGGTATTAGAGTTGTTCGGTTTGTAAATAAAATTTTCCCGCCCGTCAGGACTGATAGTCATTACAATATAAAACACCTTTTCTTTTAATAAAGTATTTATGAATTTAATAGTTTGAAAACTCTCCGCTAAATACCATGCCGTATACATGGCAACCTCAACACCTTGCATTTCATTTGCGTGAATTCCGCCATCGATATAAAAACCAGGCTTGTTTTCAACTTTATCGGAATCGAAATCAGAGATCGTTAATACCCAAAGATCTCTTCCTTCATAGGATTTCCCTACGGATTCCATTTTAACTAAATTTGGATAGGCCTTCACCAAATCTCTTCCTAGCTGAGTCACCTGTGCATAATCATGGTACTGATCCCAAGTCATTTTTACTTTGGGATTAGCAGGGGAACCAATGGCACGGATGCCATTTAAATCTTGTGGAGCAATACCATTTTTTTGAGCATTAGTAACCCAAAAAACAAAACTGAACAAGCTGAGTAGTATGTATTTTTTCATTTTTTTACTTTTTATCGGTGAGGATTCAATATCCTTTTTTATTTTTTTGAAGTCAACTTATTATTTCAAATCAGCAATTACCTCTTTAAATCCTGCAGTGGCACAACCTGTAGTGATCGTCACTTTTCCTGTACCTGAAATCAGCCATGAATATTCCTCTGATTCATCCGCTTGCATACTATTACGGATAAAATATTTCCTGCCAGAAACCATGATTTGATTTTTTTGGAGTAGAATTTCTGTTTTCATTTTAGAAACAAATCGGATTTTATCTCCTATTTCAGTATAAGTAGGCAGCAACCCTTTATTGGCCACTTTTATAGTGACGCGGTATAAGTTCTCCTTTATCTTTTCTACTTCGGGAACATTTGTTTCAATTTTTGGCATGGCTGCCAAAAGTTCTTCCACAAAAAGCACATGTTTATTCGCTGTTTCTTCTAAAAATTTCACAGGTGGATTGTTCAGAGCATAAGGGATAAAACCTCCTACTTCTACTTTTTGATTTGGAAAATCAGGATGTTTAATAACTGACCAGTCAACAAAAACATTTTTTATATTTTGGCTATCAGCCCATTTTAAAAAAGAGACTTCTGAATTCAATTCCTCTTTATCTTTTTCTGCTGGCTTTTCTAATTTAGAATACAGCGAATCTTTTTTAGCTTCTACTTTAGGAACCCACCAGCCTGGTGTTGAAAAACTGAATCTCCCTGCATGGAAATAAGCGGTTTGCGCAAAATTTCCTTTGGTCATCGGCATTTTAGGGCCGCCTTTGATTGTCGCTTTTTGGGTATATAATTTAGAAACCTGCTCTGCTGCTTTACTATCTTTTTCTAACCATCCTTTAATAATTCTAGAACTAGCTAACTTACTATCATACTTTGGAGTCTCAGATAAATTATTGTGCATCCCAAAAGTAAGTACACCATAAATATTCTGATTCAAATATAAAAAATCAAGAAGTGCCCTGGTTTCTGGCTCAGAAGCTACATAAACTCCTGCCCCTTTTTCGAAAGCAGGATAATCAAAAGTAAAATTTTTGTCGATATTGACTCCTTCTGAAAAATCTTCATTAAACATTCCGTCTTTATCGGTATCAATTCCCTCTGAAATTAAAACATACTTGCCAACCTGATTTTTTGTTGGATCTGCTTTTATTAAAACACGGGAATCCTCTGGGCTTTCAATGAAACTTCCTGTTACATCTTCAATCCGAAGTTGCGTAATTAAACCATCTTTATTTAAATCTTCAAAAGGGTCTTCGCCTATTTTACCGTCTCTGTCATCATCTGTTTTGGTATCGTTACCGCGCTTTTCCATTTTTACAGCACCAAAAGCAGCATCTATGGCATCCGGATTTACAGCAGGAACAAAATAAATCGTTTTTTCTTTTAAAATCGCAGCTAACTTCTCGTTTTTCAATACGTTATCAATCATTTTTAAGGTGACCTGTGTACCAGCACGGTATTTTCCGTCAAGCCCGGCTGTGATAAGCAAAGCTGGTTTTGGAGTGGTTGATTCGGAAATTGTTACTACCCATATTTCTCTACCTCCACTACTTTTACCAATTGATTTTACAGTGCAATATTTACTTTTGGCGTCAAGCTCTTTTAGACTTTTAGTAAGGTTTTCATAGTTCAAGTAGTCCTTTTGAGCGTGAGTGATACCAAAACAAAGTACGAATAAAAACAGTAATTTTTTTCTCATTAGATAGTAATTTATTTGAGAAATAAATGTAGTTTATAAATTTGGCCTATCCTAAATTATGCGAAAAATATTTCATAAAGCCATCATTAACAAGGCGCTTTAACTCTAAAAAAGACCATTATTTGGTGTATACAGCTATTATTTAACCCTAAACATAGTATTATACTTTTATTTCAAAATCATTATTTTGGAAAATTAAAACTTTTTGATACACTATTAAAGTAAATCCATAGTCTCAGGAATAGTGAAATTTAAAGTTGAAATCTATTTCTATCAAAACCATCTTTTTCTTTTGAACAAAAACACACCAAAAGCAGATAATAAAACAGATACAGAAATGACAATCCAGATTCCATAACGATTGTCTTGTAAATCATTAGGCACATTCATTCCGTACAAACTGGCAATCAATGTTGGAATCATCAGAATAATCGAAATCGAAGTCATCTGCTTCATAATCGCATTCATGTTATTAGAAATCACAGAAGCGTACGCATCCATAGTTCCCGTTAAGATGTCGCTATAAATATTAGTGGTTTCCTGTGCCTGACGCAATTCAATTTCAACATCCTCCAGTAAATCTAAATCAAAATATTCTTTTTGGGACTTTATATTCTTGATTCGATGCAATAGGATATCATTCCCTTTCAAGGAAGTCATAAAGAATACCAAACATTTTTCTATTTGAAGCAACGCTTGTAATTCTTCATTTTTAATTGACTTTTCTAAATTGTCCTCGGCTAATCTTATTTTTTGATTGACTTGCTTTAAATATTTCAAAAACCAAACACTGGAAGAAAGCAATAATTTGAGCACTAAATCGAAGTTGTCTTTAATGTTTATATTCTTACGTTTGGTATAGGTTACAAAATCAGTAAGCATTTCCGTTTTATGAAAACTGATGGTAATACAAACTTCTCCTTTAAAAACAACTCCAACAGGAATCGTATGAAAAGGCAACTTCACATCATTACTTTTCACAGGAATTCGCATGATAATCAAAGTCCAACCATTTTCAATTTCTATCCTTGGTCTTTCGTCAATATCTTCAATGTCGTTATAAAATGCTTCGGGAATTTGTAATTCGTCGAGTAAATATTTTTTTTCGGCTTTGGTAGGACATTCAATATTTATCCAGCAGTTTGGAGTCCATTCAGCGGTGGCAATTAATCCGTTATTGTTTTTGTAAAAAGCTCTCATTTCAAAAATTCTATAGGTTTATGTACAGCCTCTTGAAAATCGTTCAAGCGCTATATTAGTTCAACATTTCCGAATAATAATCGTCCATTTTAAAGGTCTTTTTTTAAGTGGTACAAAAGTATTCTTTAAATTCTATTTCCGCATCAATTATCAGAATTTTATACATTTTTAAACTAAAAAAAGCCTTAAACTGGTGTCTAAGGCTTTCAATCAAAACTATTTTCTCTTTATTTATTTCTTTTCATTTCCCGTGCCAAAAGCGTATTTTTCAATAACATTGCAATGGTCATAGGTCCTACTCCACCCGGAACCGGAGTAATAAACGATGCTTTTTTACTTACATTTTCAAAATCAACATCACCGGTAATCACATATCCTTTTGGATGTGAACTATCTTCCACTCTGGTAATACCCACATCAATAACCACAACACCTTCTTTCACCATATCTGCTTTTAGGTAATTAGGAACTCCTAAAGCCGTAATAATGATATCGGCATTTTTAGTGTATTCTTCTATGTTTTTGGTTCTACTGTGCGTAAGAGTTACAGTTGAATCCCCTGGATAACCTTTGCGACTCATCAAAATACTCATTGGTCGACCCACAATATGGCTTCGCCCAATAACGACAGTATGCTTGCCCGCTGTTTCTACTTTGTAACGTTCTAACAATTCCATTATTCCATAAGGCGTTGCGGGCAAAAACGTTTCCATTTCTAAAGCCATTTTTCCAAAATTGGTTGGATGAAATCCATCCACATCTTTATCAGGATCAATAGCCATCAGGATTTTCTGCTCGTCGATGTGTTTGGGCAAAGGCAATTGAACAATGAAACCGTCTAATTCATCATCTTCATTGAGGTCTTTGATTTTCGCCAATAATTCAACTTCCGAGATGTCTTCCGCTAAAGAAACCAATGTAGATTCGAATCCTATTTGTTGACATGATCTTACTTTGCTGCCAACATAAGTCAAACTTGCGCCGTTTGATCCAACAAGAACCGCTGCTAAATGGGGCACTTTCTGCCCGTCAGCTTTCATTTTCTGCACTTGAATAGCAATCTCGCTTTTTATATCTTCCGCAGTTTTTTTTCCGTCTAGTAATTGCATTTTTATTTAGTTTAATGTATTAAAGCCGAAAGTCTTAAAGTCATTACAACTTTAAGACTTTCGGCTTTTGACTCATTTTATCTCATTCCTGGCATTCCACCTTTCATACCACCCATCATTTTCATAAGGTTTTTACCTCCTGGCCCTTGCATCATTTTCATCATCTTGCTCATTTGTTCGAACTGTTTCATCAATTGATTCACCTGTTCGATTTTGGTACCGGAGCCTTTAGCAATTCGGGCTTTTCTTTTCACGTCAATTAGAGCCGGCTTGCTCCTTTCAACTGGAGTCATCGAGTGAATAATGGCTTCAATATGTTTGAAAGCATCGTCTTCTATTTCCACATCTTTCATGGCTTTTGAAGCACCTGGTATCATTCCAACCAAATCTTTCATATTACCCATTTTCTTTACTTGTTGAATTTGAGAAAGGAAATCATCAAAACCGAATTCATTTTTGGCAATTTTCTTTTGTATTTTTCGTGCTTCTTCTTCATCAAATTGCTCTTGGGCTCTTTCGACCAAAGACACAACATCTCCCATTCCCAAAATTCTTTCGGCCATACGAATTGGATAGAACACATCAATGGCATCCATCTTTTCCCCTGTACCTACGAATTTGATTGGTTTATTAACAACTGATTTGATCGAAATTGCTGCTCCACCACGCGTATCTCCATCTAATTTAGTCAAAATAACCCCATCAAAATTTAATCTTTCGTTGAAGGTTTTTGCTGTATTCACAGCGTCTTGTCCGGTCATTGCATCCACTACAAACAAGGTTTCTTGTGGCTCGATGGCTTTATGAACACGTTCTATTTCGTTCATCATTTCCTCATCGACAGCTAAACGACCAGCAGTATCGACAATCACGACATTGAATCCATTTGCTTTTGCATGTTTGATTGCGTTTTGAGCAATTTCAACCGGATTTTTATTTTCTGGCTCGGAATATACCTCCACTCCTATCGAATCTCCAACTACATATAATTGTTGAATTGCCGCTGGACGGTAAATATCACAGGCCACCAAAAGTGGTTTTTTGTTCTTTTTTGTAAGAAGATAATTCGCTAATTTCCCCGAGAAAGTAGTTTTCCCCGAACCTTGCAAACCAGCCATCAAAATAACCGTTGGATTCCCGGAAAGATTGATTCCGGCAACATCACCACCCATTAATTCTGTCAATTCATCTTTTACTAACTTTACTAGTAATTGTCCAGGTTGAAGCGTTGTCAATACATCCTGTCCAATTGCTTTTTCTTTTACTTTGGTGGTAAAATCTTTGGCGATTTTAAAGTTGACATCCGCATCAAGCAAGGCTCTTCGAACTTCTTTCAACGTTTCGGCTACATTTACTTCCGTGATTTTTCCGTGACCTTTAAGTATATGAAAGGCTTTATCTAGTTTATCGCTTAAATTATCGAACATACTTTTTTTTCTCTTTAATTAAGGCGCAAATTTAAGCATTTGATTTTGAAGTTTAAATAGTATTATAAATAAAAAGAGGCTATCTTCTTCAGATAGCCTCTTTTATTATACGATCAATTAACTTTAGATTAATCGTTGTCGTCTAAATCTGTTTCATTTTCTAGTAAATTTTTTATGAAGTCGCCAATATCGTTGTGACTATCTTCATTACCAGTACTAATTTCGATAACTCCGTCTCCATCGGTATCTAATAATAGGCCTTGGTCTGCCAAAGTTGTTAATTTATTCATTAAAGCATCAAGATGTATTTTAATGTTTAAAGACAAATCATTACTGTTGATAGTGAAATCTTTGTTTTGGTCTTCAAAATCCAATTCAAGTTCGGCATCCTCATCGCTCCAGATAATAAATGGTTTCCCATTTATGGTTCCTTTAATCAAATAAGTCTTACCATTCATTTCATCAAGTAAAGTAGATTTTTCGAATTTAAATTCGATTTCCTCATATCTCGCATTCGGAACATTTACAGAAGTAATAAATGGACTTAACGTTAGGTTTGGATCAAGCAAGTCTAATAAAAAAGGCCCATTAAGTTTAACGTCATCATATTTAGGATCCATACTGTACATCGCATCTTCCATGTCGGTTTCAAATTCGATATTCCCAATATTAATTTTAAAATCAGTAAAAACTACTGTAGAGGCAGCAGTACGAGCATTTAGAGAAGTCTTAGCTGTTGTAGACACCGCGGAGGCTTTCAAGGTTACATTCCCTCCTGAAGCGGGATCATTTGTACAAGAACTTATTACAAGTGCAAGTAAAGCTAAGATTGAAATTTTTTTCATAATCGTATTTTTAAATTATTAAGTAATTATTAACGCAAAAAATATGCCATTATTACATTCTTTCTGGCACACTAATACCCAATAGTTTAAAGGAAGCCGCTATAGTATCTGCTACTTTTTTAGATAATTGAACTCGGAAAATTTTCTTTTCAAAATCTTCTTCGCCAAGAATAGGAACCGCCTGATAGAATGAGTTGTATTCCCGAACTATATCATAGGTGAAATTTGCAAGCAAAGCCGGACTGTGATGCTGTGCTGCATTTTGTATCACTTCAGGAAACAACGCTAACTGTTTCACCAATTCTTTCTCTTTTTCATGAAGTATTGCAACTTTTGATTTATTCGAAAAGTCAAAATTCGCTTTACGAATAATAGATTGAATTCTGGCATACGTATATTGAATAAACGGACCGGTATTTCCGGCAAAATCTACCGATTCTTCGGGATTAAATAGGATTCGCTTTTTAGGATCTACTTTCAAAATATAATATTTCAAAGCACCCAAACCAATAGTTTTATATAGCTCACTTTTCTCTTCCGCAGAATAGGTGTCTAATTTCCCTAAATCTTCTGCTATTTTTTGCGCTGTATCTATCATTTCCTGCATTAAATCATCGGCATCAACAACCGTTCCTTCACGGCTTTTCATCTTTCCAGAAGGCAAATCTACCATTCCGTATGATAAATGAAATTGGTTTTTAGACCAATCAAAACCTAATTTTTTCAAGATAAGAAACAACACTTTAAAGTGATAATCCTGCTCATTTCCTACGGTATAAACCATTCCGCCTACATCTGGATAATCTTTCACACGCTGGATTGCCGTACCAATATCTTGCGTCATATAAACTGCAGTACCGTCAGAACGCAATACAATTTTACGGTCTAAACCTTCGTCCGTTAAATCAATCCACACGGAACCATCCGGATCTTTTTCGAAAACGCCTCTGTCTAAACCAATCTGAACAACATCTTTTCCTAATAAATAGGTATTACTTTCGTAATAATATTTATCGAAATCGACTCCAAGGTTTTTATACGAAATAGCAAAACCGTCATAAACCCATTGGTTCATAGTTTTCCAAAGCGTGATTACCTGTTCATCTCCTGCTTCCCATTTTAGTAACATTTCTTGCGCTTCCAAAATAATTGGTGCTTGTTTCTTTGCTTCTTCTTCTGTTTTACCTGCGCTTATTAATTGCGCTATTTCTTCTTTGTACTTTTTATCAAAAGCAACATAATAATTACCAACTAATTTATCTCCTTTTAATCCTGTTGATTCTGGAGTTTCTCCGTTTCCGAATTTTTGCCAAGCCAACATCGATTTACAAATATGGATTCCTCTATCATTAATGATTTGAGTTTTGTACACTTTTTTACCAGAAGCTTTAATAATCTCTGCCACCGAATATCCTAAAAGATTGTTGCGTACGTGACCTAAATGCAATGGTTTATTGGTGTTTGGTGAAGAATATTCCACCATTACGGCTTTGTCTTCAGTCCCGACGCTTCGGGATGGAGTAACGAAACCAAAGCGTAAATCGTCTTTTATTTCATTAAAGAAATCCAAATAATAGTCATCAGAAATAACAATATTTAAAAATCCTGAAACAACATTAAATCGACTCACTTCTACCATGTTTTCGACCAAATAAGTTCCTATTTTATTCCCTAGCTCTACAGGATTACTTTTGACTACTTTCAATAATGGGAAAATAACCACAGTGATATCTCCTTCAAATTCTTTGCGTGTAGTTTGAAATTCTACTTTGTCAATAGCAATGCCAAATATGGCTTGAACCGCTTTTTCGATCGAAGGCGTAAGAATTTGTGATAATGTCATTTTATGTGTTTATTTTAAGGTTACAAATATAGTATTTAATTAGAAAAATCATTTAGAAAATCGATATGGAAACTCATAATAGCATTACTAAAGATTCTATTCTTCAGAGAAGAATTTTTAGTAAATTATAGGATTAAAATTACAAATATGTTTAAAAATACTATTGCATCGTATTAATTTACTTTTTATCGGTTTTTTGTATATTTGAAATATGCAATTAATTAATAATATGAAAAAAATTCAACTCCTGTTTTTATTATTATTTAATGCCGTTTGTTTTTCACAATCGGTAACAATCAATACATCTACTTACACGGCGGATCAATTGATTAATGATATCTTAATCAATTCACCTTGTGTATCCGGAACCAATGTCACTTATAAATCCGGTTCGTTTTATGGCTCAACAAATGGTATTGGTTACTTTGAAAACAGCAATGCAAATTTCCCGTTCGCAAATGGTGTCGTTTTGAGTACCGGAGATGTTAATAAAATTATCAGTCCCAATACTACTATTTTAAGTGATGGTAATTCAGCTTGGCTGGGCGATACTGATTTGGAAAGAAATTTACTTTCTCAATCAGGAATAACTATTAATTCTATAAATGCGAGTTACATTGAATTTGATTTTCAACCAAAAACACCTAATTTTAATTTCTCCTTTGTTTTTGCTTCAGAAGAGTACGGAACCTCCCAATGTAACTTCTCTGATGCATTTGCATTTCTTTTAAAAGATGTAACGGCTGGAAGTTCAAATATAAATTTAGCCGTAATTCCAAATACAACTGTTCCGGTTTCTGTGGAGACAATAAGAGATGATGCCTATAATCAGAATTGTCCTTCTGCCAATCCTAACTATTTTGGAGCTTTTAACGGCAGTGGATTTGGTCCTGCAATAAATTTTAATGGACAAACTGTTTCAATGTTAGCTTCAGCGACCGGTTTAGATATCAACCATATTTATCGCATCAAATTAGTTATTGCCGATGGAGGAAATAATACAGGTTATGATTCTGCCATTTTTTTAGAAGCAAATAGCTTTAACATCGGACAAGATGTATTAGGATTTGATTACACAGTGGCGAACAATACTGCTATTTGTCCTGGAAATACTTTACCAACATTATCTGCAATGGGTTTAAGTCCCGGAACCACTTTTGTATGGAAAAAACAAGGAATAGCATTTTCTCCGGCACAAACAGGAGAAACATTAGACCTCAACACAATTACTCCACTGGTTAGTTCCGGAATTCATACCTACAGTGTCACGTATAAAGAACCTGAATGCATCGCGGTTACCGATGAAATCATTATAGAAATTTATCCTAAGATTGGTGTATTAAATACCGTTCCTAACATTTACGCCTGTGATACCGGAGCTTCATCCTCTGATTTTGATTTAAATAAAAACAGCATAATCATTCTAGCCGGCGTTAACCAATCGTCCGGAACAGCTGGTGTTTTAGATGATTTGCCCGCAGACACTATTATTTCCTATCACCTAACTAATGGAGATGCCATTGGGAATACTGGCGCAGTACCAATCCTTCAGACGATTGCGAGTATTGAAAGTGGCAAGCAAATTTTTGTCAGAATTGAAAACCCAAATACATTATGCTATGAAATCAGGTCTTTCCAATTGCTTATTGTTCCGCCACCACAAATTGCAAATACCCCGGTAGCTGCAACATTATGCTCCAGAAATTTATCTGAAAGCCCTTTAAAAGCTAATTTCAATTTGACGTCACAAATTGCATCGATCATAGGTTCTCAAAATACCTCGGACAAGATACTTACTTTTCACTCCTCATTAGTAGGAGCTAATAACAATGCAAACATCATAACTCTAAATTCGAGCAACCAATTGTTATCGCCAAGTGCAACGTTGTGGGTGCGTTTACAAAATATTACAAATCCTAATTGTTATGTTGTTACTAGTTTTCAATTATTAGTATCTCCATTACCTAAAGTCGATGTATTAAACGATGTGTTTGTTTGTACGTCTTATACCTTACCTGTATTGCTAAATGCCGGAGCACAATATTGGACTGGAACTAGTGGAACTGGAACACAACTTTTTGCCGGAAACGTGATATCTACAACGACAACTAATTTATATGTTTTCAATCAATCCGGAGTGTGTACCAACCAAGATTCTTTTAATATTACTATTGCAAATTTAAGTACTATCACACCCGCTTCTGAAACCTATTGTACAAAATATAAGCTTCCGCCTTTGTCCTATGGTAAATATTTCACTCAAAGCGGAGGCAGTAGCGCCCCAGGAAACACACAATTAGCTGCTGGATCCACAATAAATACTCCGGGAATAAACAGGATATATGTATGGTTTGAGGACACTACGGTTACCCCGTCTTGTACACAAGAAAACCCTTTTGATATCACAATAATACCCTTTACTGCATTGCCGAATTATGTAAATCAATTTGCATGTACATCCTATATCCTGCCGGCGGATCTCAATGGTGGCGTCTACTATACAGGCAGTAGCAAGAGCGGATCTCTTTTGTCTGCAGGAACAGTAATAAATACAACTACTCAAATCTACGTCTATAAAGAAACAGCTACGTCTCCAAAAAATTGTGCTGATGAAAAAACATTTAAAGTTTTTATTAATCTATTAAGCATCACGCCTCCAACAGATGTAAATTCCTGTTCTGCCTACAAACTGCCTGCATTAACAGTAGGAGAATATCGAACTGCTCCTGCGGGTGGCGGAACAGTTATTCCTGCCGGAACATTCATTAATGCCACTACAACACTTTGGTTTTATGTCACAGGTCAAACGTGTACCGATAATTTACGTTTTACCATTACGGTAAATATTGCACCTTTACCAGTATTAGCAGATACAGATCCGCATTGCGACGTCTATTATTTACCTGCAGTAGCACATTCAGGAAATTATTTCACGGGAACTTTAGGAACCGGTGCGCTTCGGCCAGTGGGCTATCCTGTAACGACAACGCAAATCATGTATTTTTATGACAAAGCTACTTCCGGACCCTGTTATGTGCAAGAAGAGTTCTTAATTACCATTAATAAATCGCCTGCAATTGATGCAAAACCGGTTGAAGTTATTCGATGTGGCCAAAATTATATTTTAGATAATTTGATAAACGGAGAATATTACGAATTTGCAGGCGGACCATCGCCCACAAATCCTGTTTTACCTCCCGGTACCATTTTGAAAACCTCAAAAACAATCTATGTTTATGCTCCTGCTACCGTCACTAACAGCTGTGTATCGGAATACAGCATATATGTTTTAGTCACTTTTGTAAATGACATAGCAGATCAATATGCCTGCAATAGTTTTAATTTACCAACCATAGTAGGGATTGGAAGTTATTACACCGCTTCAAATGGTCCCTATGGAACTGGAGTGCAATTACTGCCTCCTTATTCCCCAATAACTACCACAGCAACGCTTTTTGTATATGTAGAAAACAACAATAGAGTTACCTGCATTGATGAAGACCCTTTTATTGTCACCATTTATAACACTCCAATTATAACACCTATTACTCCTGTCACCAGATGTGAATCTTTTGAACTTCCTTCGTATACAGCTCCTGTAACACGATATTTCACTAATCCAGGTGGTCCAGGAAGCAACAACACTGAAAAATTCCCAGGGGATTTCATCACTGTTTCAACCACTATTTATGGCTATGCCCAATCAGGAACATCAGGAACAGTGATTTGTCCTGCCGAAAAACCGATGGTAATTACTATCACCAAAAAACCAAAACCAGTCCTTATCGTTCCTACCATTTGTATCGATATTGATACCGGAATCACTACCGATGCCTTGATTGAAAGTGGATTTACTGCACCACAATATTCCTTTGAATGGAAAAGTGAAGATGGAACTTTAGTAGGTACAGCTGAGAATTTGTCAACAAATGAACCTGGAAACTATACGCTCACTGTTACGAACTTATCCATTTTTGGCTGTACTGCTGACAGCGTCCCTTTTACGGTTATTGAATCTTCAAAACCAGCCTCTGTAACTTATACAACCAGTGGGTGGTTCACGGACAACCAAACCATAACTGTTATTGCCATCCCATTTGTAGGTGATGGAAGCAATTTCTTATATTCATTAGATGGAGGTTCCCCTCAAGAGCGTAATGTATTCACCAATGTGAGTTCCGGAATTCATGAAATAACGGTCAGCGATGCCAATTGCGGAACTTTCACCATTCCAGTAACAGTGAAACTTATCAACAGCCCTAAATTCTTTACTCCAAACGGAGATGGATTTAACGATACCTGGAACATCACCGGAATACCAAATCAAGAAAATTTAAAATTATATATTTTCGATCGTTATGGAAAACTATTGAAAGAACTATTGCCTAACGGTTCCGGTTGGGATGGAACTTTCAATGGATATGCACTCCCAGCGGATGATTACTGGTTTTCAATTTCCTATACTGAGGACTCTGTTTTAAAAGAATATAAATCCCATTTTTCTTTGAAACGATAAAAACTTCTCTATTATTTTATAAGGTTTTTATTAATATAAAACCTTTTTTTTGTTATTTAAATAAAAAAAGCAAAATGCTTGTAACAAACTAGCCTTTCCTTAGTCTACTCTAAATCAAAAGAAACTCATTTTAATAGTTTGTTACAAAAAGAAAAACCCGGAGTATGCCAACTCTGGGTTTTTTGATTTATAAAGTTTTACAGGGATTCTAAATTTGCTTTTAGGGCTTGGATCTCCAACTGATTTGCTAGTTCCCCTGCATCAATAATTGCGGAAGAATGATAGAAAATAGCTTTTGTTTTTTGTTTTAATGCGGTAATATTAACAGAACGCAAACCGCCGCCCGGCATAATTATAATTCGGTCAGTTGCTTTTCTAACTAAGGCTGCCAAAACATCGATACCGTCAACTACATTTGTTTCTTGTCCAGAGGTCAAAATGGTTTTAAAACCACATCCGATTAGCGATTCAAGTGCTTGAAATTTATTTTCTACTCCATCAAAAGCACGATGAAACGTACAAGGCAATGGGTTTGCCAAAGCAACTAAATCCTTATTTTGTTGTTCACTGATACTACCGTCTTCGTTTAAAATTCCAAAAACAAAACCATCAACCTGAAGTTTTTTGAATGCCAAGATTTCTGATTTCATTTGTGCCACTTCAGAATCAGAATAAACGAAATTCCCACCACGAGGCCGAATCATAACATTCAAGTCGATGGTGATTTTATCGCGAACAATTTTAGTAAGTTCTAAATCTGGCGTTGTTCCGCCCGCTGTTCTATTGACACACAATTCAACCCTGTCAGCACCACTATTTTCAGCAATTATAGCCGATTCTAAATTAAAACAGGCAATTTCCAGTTGTGCTTTTTTCATTTATTTCAAAAAATAATCGGCATCAATTAATCGGTTTCCAGATGTATCATGGACAGCATAGTTGAAACCGCCCTGAATGCAATACGAGCCATATTCTCCTTTTTTATTTAAGGCAATGAAACCAACTTGGATATCTTTTACATTTTTATTTCTTTTACGGGTCAAATTTACGATTCGGGCAACCGCTTCCTCACACGCTTTTTGTGGTGATTTTCCTTGGCGCATCAGCTCAACCACTAAGTGACAACCAGAAATCCGAATCACTTCTTCTCCATGTCCTGTGGCCGTGGCCGCACCAATTTCATTGTCTACATACAATCCAGCGCCAATAATCGGGGAATCACCCAAACGTCCGTGCATTTTAAAAGCCATTCCGCTAGTGGTGCATGCGCCAGAAAGATTACCGTCAGCATCCAATGCAATCATCCCAATGGTATCATGATTTTCAATATTGGCAATGGGTTTGTATTGGCTGGTTTTCAACCACTCTTTCCATTCTTTTTCAGATTCTTCCAACAATAAATTTTCTTTTACAAAACCTTGCGACAACGCAAACTGCAAAGCACCATCACCTACCAACATGACATGCGGTGTTTTTTCCATCACAGCGCGAGCCACCGCAATGGGATGTTTTATAAACTCCAAACATCCTACTGAGCCTATATTGGCGTTTTCATCCATGATACATGCATCAAGTGTGACGCGACCGTCTCGATCTGGTCTTCCGCCATAGCCTACGCTCCGTTCCGTAGGATCGGCTTCTGGAATTTTTACTCCGGCTTCGACAGCATCTAAAGCTCGTCCGTTATTTTTTAAAATTTCCCAAGCGGCTGCATTCGCTTGGATTCCAAAATTCCATGTCGAAAGCACAATAGGTTTACTTCCTTTTTTAGATGAAAAATCATTTTCTTCCTCTGGTTTCCCTTTGAATGAATGTAAAGCCATAGCTGCGGAAGCGAAAGCAGCTGTTTTCAAAAAATTTCTACGATTAGTCATTTTGATTGTATTACTATTGGTTGCATCAATTTTGAACTATAAATATAACGGTTCCTCTTTAAATAAAAAAAACCTGCACAATAATTTGCGCAGGCTTAGACTATTTATCAAAGAACAATTGGAATCGACATACGATTTATTGTACTACTATTTACCATTTAATAATGGCGCTACCCCAAGTAAATCCACTTCCAAAAGCGGCTAATACAACCGTATCTCCTGATTTTATTTTGCCTTTTTCCCATGCTTCAGTCAAAGCGATTGGTATAGAAGCGGCGGTAGTATTACCGTATTTCTGAATATTATTATAGACCTGATCATCGGTCAAGTTGAATTTCTTTTGGATAAACTGTGAAATTCTCAAATTTGCCTGATGCGGAATCAACATATTAATATCCGAAACCTGCAAATTATTCGCTTGTAATCCTTCATTAATTACTTCGCTAAAACGAACCACTGCATTTTTAAATACAAATTGTCCGTTCATGTACGGGAAATAACTCTCATCATCCGGATCATTATCTGCCAAGATATCTGTTATCCAACGGCCTCCCATTCCGGGCGCTTTTACAATTAATTCTTCGGCGTGCTGCCCTTCAGAATGCAAGTGTGTGGATAAAATTCCTTTGGTCAAATCCTCTTCTCTGCTCAAAACAGCCGCTCCTGCACCATCTCCAAAAATTACTGAAACCCCTCTTCCGCGCGAGGTCATATCCAATCCGGTAGAATGAACTTCTGATCCAATTACCAATACGTTTTTATACATGCCAGTCTTGATATATTGATCTGCCACTGATAAAGCATAAACAAATCCAGAACATTGATTTCTTACATCTAATGCGCCTACGGTTCTTAACCCTAAATCCCGTTGCACTAAAACGCCTGGACCAGGGAAATAATAATCAGGGCTTAATGTGGCAAAAACCACAAAATCGATGTCTTCCTTAGCAACACCAGAACGCTCAATAGCAATCTTGGCAGCTTTCACTCCCATAGAAGTCGTCGTGTCTTCTCCTTTTATAATATGTCTTCGCTCCTGAATTCCAGTTCTTTCCTGAATCCATTCATCATTAGTGTCTATAATTTTGGACAAATCGTCATTAGTCACTACGTTTTCGGGAACATAATAACCCAATCCTGCTATTTTTGAATGATACATATATTATTGTTATTTTATTAAAATACGAGTACAAATTTAAAACATACTTGAAAATATGAGCACACAAATTACTACTTTTTTAGCAATTTACAACTTTTATGCTTTTTTGCGCAATTTCTTGTTATACTTACAAATACAATCTGTTGAAGTGCTTAAAAATAATACTATTGTGACCTCATCCGGATCTGACTCAAACGTTAAAAAAAAGTTTTTGTTTCCAAATGTAACAAGATTCATTTATTTTAGACCAATTATTGATACTGCCAATGCTAATTTAAAATCATTCAAATTATGAAGTTAAAAATTCCATTTTTTTTATTTCTTGGACTGAGCTTAACCACTTTTGCACAAGAAAACTTAACCTATCAAAAACCATCTCAGTCCATATTGGATTTAGCGGATTATGAAAGAGCACCTTCAGTATCGATGGATACTAAAAAAGAATACATGTTGCTTACGTACAGAAATACGTATAAATCACTGGACGATTTAAACCAAGAAGAACTGCGTTTGGGTGGATTGCGGATTAATCCAATTACAAATATTTCCAGTACTGTTACATACGTGAACAACCTGAAATTACGCAAAATAAAAGACAAAAATGAAGTACAGGTTACAGGTTTGCCAACGAATCCTCGTATCAGTACTATCGGTTGGTCTCCAAATGATACAAAAATCTCATTTTCGCACACCACAGCTTCCGGAGTAGAACTTTGGGTTATCGATGTTGCTTCGGCGAAAGCCACCAAATTAACGGAAGCAACAGTGAATGCTAATATTGGAAGTCCGTTCAGCTGGATGAATGACAACGAAACTATTTTGGTGAAAATGTTACCAAAAAACAGAGCAGCTCTTTTGGATGCCAAAAAAGATTTACCAACCGGTCCGATAATTTCAAACGCCGATGGTGTAAAATCGCAGAACAGAACTTATCCGGATATGTTGAAAAACAAGAATGATGAAATCAATTTTGAGAACATCATGACTTCTGAATTGTACAAAGTAAACCTGAACGGAACAGCAACTTTATTCAAAAATGCAGCTATGTATGCGGGAGAAAGTTTTTCCCCTGACGGCAATTATCTAATGCTGACTACGATTCAAAAACCCTTTTCATACATTGTCCCGTTGAGTCGTTTTCCTTCAAAATCAGTAATCTATGACAAAGCTGGAAACGAAGTAAAAGTAGTCAATGAAGTGCCGCTGACGGAGATTATTCCTAAAGGATTTATGGCCGTTCGAAAAGGAAAAAGAAACATGAGCTGGAGAACCGACAAACCCGCAACATTAGCTTATGCTGAAGCTTTAGACGGTGGAGATCCTGCAAACAAAGTGGAATTCAGAGATGAAGTTTTTCTTTGGAACGCACCTTTTAATCTTTCCGCTACTTCATTGGTAAAAACACCACAACGCTACGACCGAATAATTTGGGGAAATGATACCGTGGCTATAATTACAGATGAATGGTATGATACCCGTAATACCAAAACGTATGTAATAAATCCCTCGAATCCAAGTCAGGCTCCAAAAGTAATTTTCGACAGAAATTCACAGGATGTATATTCTGATCCTGGAAATTTTGAAACCAGAAAAAACCAATACAACAGGTATGTTTTGGCTATCGAAAATGACAATGCATATCTTATTGGTAATGGATTTACTAAAAACGGGCAATTCCCGTTTATAAGTGAATTTAATCTGAAAACGTTGCAAGCAAAACGGTTGTATACTTCGACTTACACCGATAAAAAAGAAGACGTTTTGGAGATTGAAGACTTCAAAAAAGGAACGGTTTTAGTCCAAATCCAGTCTAAAAATGAATACCCTAATTATTACCTTAGAAATATTAAACAAAAAAACAAACTAACACCAATTACCGCATTCAAAAATCCTTTTGAAAGTATCAAAAACGTGAGTAAAGAAGTGATTAAATACAAGCGTAAAGATGGTGTTGAATTATCCGGAACGTTATATTTACCTGTTGGTTATGACAAAATCAAAAAAGAGAAAATGCCATTGTTGATTTGGGCTTATCCAGCTGAATATAAAGACAAAAATTCAGCAGGACAAAGCACACAAAACCCGAACGAATTTACATTTCCTAGTTATGGATCGTTCGTATATTGGGTAACCAAAGGCTATGTAGTTCTTGATGACGCAGCTTTCCCCATAATTGGCGAAGGAACAACGGAGCCCAATGATAATTTCATGACACAATTAGTTGACAATGCTGAAGCGGCCATCAATGCCGTGGATGCTTTAGGATACATCAACAGAAAAAAAGTAGCTGTGGGCGGTCATTCCTATGGTGCTTTTATGACCGCTAATTTACTAACGCATTCTAATCTTTTTGCGTGTGGAATCGCTCGAAGTGGTGCTTACAACAGAACGCTAACACCTTTTGGTTTCCAGACCGAACAACGCAACTACTGGGAAACTCCTGAAGTGTATAACACGATGTCACCATTTATGAATGCGGATAAAATGAAAACTCCCATGCTTTTGGTACACGGTGAAGCAGATAATAATCCGGGTACTTTCACTTTGCAAACCGAACGTTATTTTCAAGCTTTGAAAGGGTTAGGTGCTCCGGCAAGAATGGTAATTCTGCCAAAAGAAGCACACGGTTATGTAGCCAAAGAAAATATTTTGCATTTGCTTTGGGAACAAGACCAGTTTTTAGAAAAGTATTTAAAGAATTAATTCTAAAAAGGGTTCAGTGATCAGTTATTGAGTGATCAGTAAGTTGTACAAAAAAATTAACATAGCACAAAACCCCAAATTCACTTTGATTTTGGGGTTTTTGTTTATTACTACTTTTATAAAAGTTGAAAACGACTTCTACTTTCGATAGTTATCAGAACTGAAAATCACTGAATACTGAGCACTGTTTACTGAATACTAATCATCAGGATAACATCAAATATACTTCCTGATTTAATGCTAATTCCGAATCATGTTCAAAAAAAATCGCTCTTCTTTCAAAAGCTGCTTTGACTAAATAATGACTTCCTTTAAAATAACATTGTTTTACGACTACTTTCATAATGGCGTTGTCCACCACTTTTAATTGATGCGGATACAATAAAAGCGGCTGATCCGCTTCATCCACAAGTTCAATTAATTGAGACAATTTTAACTCATTTACCTCTCCAAAAAGAGAAGCAATATATTTGTTAGCGGGGTTTTCATACAAGGATTTAGAATCTCCTTTTGCTACTACTTTTCCGTTTTGCACCACTATTGTTTCATCCGAAAAGGACAAAGCATCAGTACTGTCGTGTGTGGCAATTATGCAGGTTACGCCTTTATCTTTTAAATACCGGAATAAATTGCGACGCAAAGAATTCTTTCGGAAAGAATCAATTTGACTGAAAGGCTCATCCAGCAAAATAATTTCGGGTTCCAAAGCTAAAACTCTGGCCAAAGCCACTCGCTGTTGCTGTCCACCACTTAGGAATTTCGCTTTTACTTTTGCGAAAGCGGTCATTTCGACCATTTCCAATAACTCTTGAATGCGGGCGTTCTTTTCGTCAGGATACATATTCGACAAAAATTTACCCACATTTTCTTCAACGGTTATGTACGGCATCAAATCGAAATCTTGTGCTAAATATTTAATATAATCTTCTCCCGGTATCAGATTGTATTTGGGACCCAAAATAGGTTTGTCATTATAAGTAATTGTTCCGTTATCCAAATCATATAATCCGTATATGAGTTTTAGCAACGTACTTTTACCGCAACCGCTTTCGCCAATAATAGCGGCGTTTTCCCCTTTTGCAATGGCAAAACTAACCTCTTCTATTACGGGCTTTTCAATGTAAGTAAAGGATATGTTTTTTATCTCGAGCATCATCTGTAATTAAGACTGCAAATTTACAATGTTTTATTGCAATTTGGACACAAAAAAAGGCTGCTTCTTGACGAAACAGCCTTTGTTTTTTGGTATTTTATACTTAATTTTTTCCTTCGGATTCAGCATCTTTAATCATTTTATCGTTTGCAGTAATCGCAAATTCAACACGACGGTTTTGACTTCTGCCATCAACTGTTTCGTTGGAGGCAATTGGATCTGCAATTCCTAAACCAGTCACTTGAAATCTACTGGAAGAAACCCCTTTGCTAGTTAAATAATTTCTAACTGATGCCGCTCTTTCTCCTGAAAGTTTCAAATTGTAATCCGCTGGACCTGTGCTGTCAGTATATCCGTAAATCGTAATATCAGTATCCGGATATTCTGAAAAAACAGGAACTAATTTATCTAAATTTGCTTTAGCACTGGCCGTCAATGAAGATTTATTAGTATCAAAACGCACTGCATTTTCATTCAAAACCAGTTTAATACCTTCTCCTACACGAACGACTTCAGCTCCAGGAAGTACTGCATCTATTTCTCTTGCTTGTTTGTCCATTTTGTTACCAATAACTCCACCGGCAACTCCACCAACAACTCCACCAAGTACAGCTCCCATTGCTCCATTACCGCCTTTTCCAAGATTGTTTCCAAGAACACCTCCCAGAACGGCTCCGGCAACAGCACCTATTCCAGCTCCTCTTTGGGTTTTATTGGTGTTTTTGATTGCTTCACAACTGGTAAACATTGAACCTATAATCATTATTGTTGCCATTGCAACTATTGAAATCTTTTTCATATCGCTATTTTTATTAATTAATTAACTTTCTGGAACTGATACACGACATCCGTCATTTTTCCTCCTACATCGATTTTATCGATCAATTGAAAAGAAGTTTCCGTTTGGTTTGCAAGGCGTAAAATATAACCGTCTCTCACTTTTCGCGCTTTTTCACCTGCATCAAGTACTTTCAATACAAATTGCTCGTCATTGTTAACAAACCATGTAATTGGGGAGCTAAATGCAACACAATTTACTTTGGTCAAAGCCATATTCCCTTTGTTATTATTCGAAATAAACTTCCACGTACTTCCAATAAAGCATTCGGAATCGGCAAGTTGAAACGTATTCACTTTAATATATTGTGAACCTGGATAGGTTACTGCGCTAATCACCCAGTCTCCTTTCATCATAACCTGAGCTTTTCTATCGGTGTTCGTACTCGTTACCGATGTTGACTTACATGCAAACATTAAAACCGCTAATGTGCATAATAAAATGATTTTTTTCATCGTTTGAAATTTATGTAATTAATGTTTTAACAAAGATACAAAGCAATAAAAACAAAATAGTTTCAAAATTAAATTATTTTATATCATAATTAACGCCTGCGCCAATTTGTCACTTCAACAATAATTGGTATTCTATTTGAAAGGATTTTATTCATAAAAATAAACTTAAAAATTCAAAATATGACAACAGGTAAAATTAATGTTTCGGTAGAAAACATCTTTCCCTTAATCAAGAAATTCTTATACAGCGATCACGAAATTTTCTTGCGTGAATTGATTTCGAACGGGACAGATGCAACTTTAAAACTGAAGCATTTAACCAGCATTGGCGAAGCCAAAGTAGAATACGGAAACCCAATTATCGAGGTAAAAATCGACAAGGAAGGTAAAAAACTGCACATCATCGATCAAGGTCTGGGAATGACAGCTGATGAAGTAGAAAAATACATCAATCAAGTTGCTTTTTCTGGAGCTGAAGAATTTTTGGACAAATACAAAGATTCTGCTAAAGATTCTGGAATTATTGGCCATTTTGGTCTTGGTTTCTATTCTGCTTTTATGGTTGCTGAAAAAGTGGAAATCATCACTAAATCTTTCAAAGACGAGCCAGCTGCGCACTGGACTTGTGATGGTAGCCCGGAATTTACTCTAGAACCTGCTGACAAAACTACTCGCGGAACAGAAATTATCTTGCATATAGCCGAAGATTCTTTGGAATTTTTAGAAGATTCAAAAATCAATCAGTTACTGAACAAATACAATAAGTTCATGCCTATTCCAATTAAATTTGGAACCAAAACAGAGAAAATAGAGCAAAAAAAGGGTGAAGAAGTTGCTGCAGAAGATAAAGACAAAATTTTTACTGAAGTAGAAGTTGACAACATCATCAACAACCCAAACCCGGCTTGGACGAAACAACCAACGGAGTTATCAGATGCTGATTACAAGGATTTCTACAGAGAAGTATATCCAATGCAATTTGAAGAACCGTTATTCCACATCCATTTAAATGTAGATTATCCGTTCAACTTAACCGGTATTTTGTATTTTCCAAAATTAGGTTCGGATTTACAAATTCAGAAAGACAAAATCCAGTTGTACCAAAATCAAGTGTACGTAACGGATAATGTTGAAGGAATTGTACCTGAATTTTTGACTATGTTAAAAGGGGTTATCGACTCACCGGACATTCCGTTGAACGTTTCTCGTTCTGGATTGCAAGCAGATGCTGCGGTGAAGAAAATCTCTAATTACATTACGCGTAAAGTTGCCGATAAATTAAAATCGTTGTTCACTGAAAACCGCGCGGATTTTGAACAAAAATGGAACGATATCAAAATCGTTTTGGAGTACGGAATGCTTTCCGAAGATAAATTCTACGAAAAAGCTGGAGCGTTTGTCTTGTATCCAACAGTGGATGGCAAATATTACACATTAGAAGAATTAAAAGAAAATCTTGCTGCAAATCAAACGGATAAAGACGGGAAATTAGTGGTTTTATATGCTGGAAACAAAGAAGCGCAACACTCTTATATCGAAATTGCAAAAGACAAAGGATATGAAGTTTTATTGTTGGATTCTCCAATTATCTCGCATTTAATTCAAAAAATTGAAGGCGACAACAGCAACATGACTTTTGTACGTGTGGATTCGGATCATATTGATAATATAATCAAGAAAGAGGAAACTACTATTTCTAAATTATCGGAGGAAGAGCAAACCAACTTGAAAACTGTTTTAGAAGCTATTGTTCCTAAACAAACGTATTCCGTACAACTGGAAGCTTTAGATAGCAATGCTTCCCCATTTATCATCACGCAACCGGAATTCATGCGTAGAATGAAGGAAATGAGTCAGTCTGGTGGCGGTGGAATGTTCGGTATGGGAAATATGCCCGAAATGTACAATTTGGTTGTAAATACTAATTCTGAATTGGCAACCAGCATTCTAAACAACAAAGACAAAGACGCTCAGGAAAGTTTGGTCAAACAAGCGCTTGACTTAGCGAAGTTATCACAAAACCTATTAAAAGGAGAAGCATTAACGGCTTTCGTGAAAAGAAGTTTTGAGCTGATCAAATAAGCAGCGAACCCATTTTATCAACTAAAATTATGTGAATCGCTTATTCCGAACGTGCTTCGGAATATCCAACATACTAAAGCTGTCCAACCTTGAACTGCCCCCAAATAATTAGACATTATCTGGGGGTATTTTTATGGAAAGAAAAGTCAGTTACAATTATGAATTT
>NZ_RYDO01000011.1:0-122343 GCF_003984855.1 Flavobacterium sp. GSP6 | reverse complement strand
TAAATTCATAATTGTAACTGACTTTTCTTTCCATAAAAATACCCCCAGATAATGTCTAATTATTTGGGGGCAGTTCAAAATAGACAGCCTTTATTTATTTATTTATTCAAGATTTGATTATAAAAAATCAGCATCTGAAACACCTTCATTGATTTTTACATCAGACATTTTTATGTCTAATTCAAAACCTACATTCTGGATGATGTTAAAAGGAACTTTAACTCCTTTCACTTCTTTGTAATCTCCATAATTTGTAGTTTGAGTGATGCTTTGCCCGCCTTGTTCAACAATTTTAGATTCGGCTAATTTTAAACCGGAAGTTACATCGTAAAACAAGGTTGTTTTTCCGTTTTTGACGGCGTACGCATCTTTCCCATTAATGGATTCAATAGTTTCCAGCGTTAAACCTTGGTTTTTAGCAAGAGACAATTCTTCAAATGGTGTGGCAGCTGCTTTCATATCAGCAAGTGTACTGCCTTCAATATTTTGGCGTTGCCCTTGTTGCATTACGTAAGCTCCTTTTTCATTTACCACTTGTTTCATTAGGCTCATTGTGCCCATCGTTAATTCAACCATCAATTTTCCTTTGGCATCAATTTTTGAGGTGAAGCTTAATGGAGAAGGCGCTTGCGGAATAGTTGTTGTCCCGTTCATTACAATTGTTTTTACAGCCAATGCTGCTTTTTCTCCGCCGATAGCTTTGATGTAATTCTCAATGACACTTTTGGCAGTGACTCCTGCTGGAACTGGTTTTTTTAATTCTGGTTTAGCTGTTGCATTTCCGTATTTATCAAAGTAGGAAACTGGTATTTTCAATTTTTCCAGATTAGTAGCTACATCAGCTGCTTTTCCAACAATTACAATTCGGCTGTTGTCCGTTAAAAAATATTTATTTGATACTCTTAAAATGTCATCTGCTGTTACAGCGCTGATATTTTTGATGTAGTTTTCGTAGAAGTCAGCTGGTAAGCTTTGTGTTTGAATTCTCAAAGCATATCCTGCCACGGTTTGTGGCTTTTCAATTTGCATTACAAAACGTCCAATGTATCCTGCTTTTACGCTGGCTAACATTTCATCCGTCACTTTCTCAGTTCTGATTTTTTTGAATTCTTTAAAAATTTCAACAACAGTACTGTCCGTTACGGCATTACGAACTTGCGTAGAAGCACTGAAAGTAGAAATGCGTTTGTCTCCGTAAATGCTTGTTCTTGCACCATAAGTCCATCCGTGCGCTTCTCTTAAGTTCATGTTGATGTAACTGTTAAAGTCGCCACCAAGGATTTGATTGGCCACCAAAACTGCGAAGTAATCTGGATCAGTCATTTTAAGATTTGACATATTTACAACCGCAACTTCTGATTGAACTGCATTTGGCATGTCAATAAAGTTGATTTGTGTAGCGGAAACATCTATTGGATCGCTATAAGAGATCGATGGAGCAGCTGCTTTTTTCCATGAGCCAAAGAATTTCTCTACCATTTTTTTTGTCTCGCTGAATTTTACATCACCCACAATAATTAGGTAAGCGTTGCTTGGCACAAAATATGTTGTGTAGTTTGCTTTTACATCTGCAAGAGTTACGTTTTTCAAGGTAGCTTCGCTAACATATTCGCCTGCAGGATGGTTTTTCCCATAAGTCAAAACATCTACAACTCTTGCTGCTACTGCTGAAACGCTTTTTTCATTGGCTTTCAAGCCTTCAATAAGTTTTGCTTTTTCTTTGTCAAATTCCTCTTGGGTGAAGTTTGGGTTTAATGCACCATCAGCCATTAGCTCTAAAACTCTCCCCGAATATTTAGATAAGGAACTTGCTGAAGCGCCATTAGAACTAAAATTGATGTTAGCGCCTAAGAAATCTACTTCTTCATTGAAAGCTGTTTTCGAAATTTTAGTGGTGCCGCTTCCGATTAATGTACTGGTCATGTCGGCAACCCCTTTTTTGTCGCCTTCAGCATACGGATCATTGTCTAAGGTAAGACTGAATGCTACTCTAGGAAGTTTATGGTTTTCGACAACCATAACTTTTAATCCATTTTTTAATTCAAAAGTTAACGGTTTTCCGATTTTTATTGATGGTGCTACACCAGGTTTTGGCTGAGGGATGATTTGTCCTTGCATAATTACGGTTAAGAACAAGCTTGATAAAATTAATATTGATTTTTTCATAATGATGTATCTTAGTTTTGAGCTTTGTCTTTAGATGGAACATAATCCAAAACTAATCTTTGGTTTGGATTTAAATATTTCTTAGCAATATCTCTGATTTCTTCCCGAGTGATAGAATGATAGATTTCAATTTCGGTATTGATTAAGTTTACATCACCGTATAACAAATGATAGGAAGCCAGATTGTCTGCAATACCGTCAATGGTAGAGTTGCTGTTGACATATTTGTTTTCGAATTTGTTTTGTAGTTTTTGTAAGTCTTTTTCTGAAATTAATTCTGTTTGTAATTTTACAATTTCAGAGTCAATTTCGGCAAGAATATTTTCGGTTGTGTTAGGCGCTTGAGGCAAACCGTAAATGATATAGCTGCCGTAGTCTTCTTGGCTGTTACTAAAAGCGCCAATTTGCAAGGCCATCTTTTTGTCATCAACTATTTTTTTGTATAGTCTAGAACTTTTTCCATCGCTTAAGATGGATGAAATCATATCCAGTACTCTTGCGTCTCTGGTTTTCATAGATGGCGTTCTGTAGGCTGCTACAATTGCAGGGATTTGGATATTAGCATCTTGAAATTCTGCTTTTATAGTTTGAGTAATCGGTTCTTCAACAAATGTTTCTCTTTGTATGGGAGCTCCTTTTTTGATCGGTCCAAAATATTTTTGAATCCATTCTTTTGCTTGCTCTTTTTTGAAATCACCAGCGACAATTAAAACAGCATTGTTCGGAATGTAAAATTTCTTGTTGAAAGCTTGGAATTCTTCTAATGTTGCAGCGTCTAAATGGCTCATAGAACCTATAGTTGCCCAACGGTATGGGTGTTTTGTGAAAATATTCTTTTTTACTTCCGCCAAAAAATTTCCGTAAGGCTGATTGTCAACGCGCAATCTCTTTTCTTCTTTCACCACTTCGTTTTGAGTATCAACACCAATTTGATTGATCACTGGGTGCAGCATTCTTTCTGCTTCCATCCATAAACCTAATTCTAAGTTGTTAGATGGGAAAACCTCGTAATAATAGGTTCGGTCATCCGTTGTGTTGGCATTATTTACACCACCGTTTCCAGTTACAATCTTAAACCACTCACCGCGTTTGATGTTTTCGGTTCCTTCAAACAATAAATGTTCAAAAAAGTGAGCAAAACCAGTTCTTTCCGGATTTTCATCTTTAGCGCCTACATGGTACATTACTGAGGTAATAACAGTAGGGGCAGAAGGATCGTTGTGCAAAATCACATGCAGTCCATTGTCTAATTTGTATTCTTCAAAAGCTACTTTCTGAGCAGAAGCTACTCCTCCTAGCATAAACAAAGCACCTAAAGCCATTAATGAATTTTTCATAAGGTTAATAATTTTGTTAATATGCATAATTAGTAGTGGTTTTTAATTTTTGTTACATAAAAAGTGTTTCGCTGTGAGAAATTTAACACTAGTTAAGCGTTTTATTTTGTAAAATTATTTCAAAAGTCTATTTAATAAGTAATTATGATGTATTGGGTATTTTTTTTTCTTCAACAAATTGCGAGGTAATTATTTAATTGTATATTTGCAACCTTAAAAATTTATAAAACAATTTGTTATGTATGCAATCGTAGAGATAGCAGGGCAACAGTTTAAAGTTAGCAAAGACCTAAAGGTTTACGTTCACCGTTTAGCAAATGAAGAAGGAACTCAAGTTTCTTTCGACAAAGTTTATTTGTTAGATGATAACGGTACAATCACAATAGGCGCCCCAGCTATAGAAGGTGCTTCAGTAGAAGCCAAAGTGTTACAACACTTAAAAGGAGATAAAGTTATCATTTTCAAAAAGAAAAGAAGAAAAGGATACAAAAAGAGAAACGGACACCGTCAGTATCTTACTCAAATTGTAATCGAAGGTATTACTGCAGCAGGTGCTAAAAAAGCGGCTCCTAAAAAAGCAGCAGTTGAAGCAACTACAGAAGAAGTTGAAGCTCCTAAGAAAAAGGTAGCTAAAGCTAAAAAAGAAGATACTCAAGAATAATAACAAAATAAAACTAATACGTCATGGCTCACAAGAAAGGTGTCGGTAGTTCTAAGAATGGTAGAGAATCAGAATCAAAACGTTTAGGTGTTAAGATTTTTGGTGGTCAAGCTGCTATTGCTGGGAACATCATCGTAAGACAAAGAGGTTCAAAACATAATCCAGGTGCAAATGTTTACATCAGTAAAGATCACACCCTACACGCAAGAGTAGATGGAGTTGTTTTTTTCCAAAAGAAAAGAGATAACAAATCTTATGTATCTATACTTCCATTTGAAGTTGAAGCATAATTGATTTTCTCAATTATTAAAAAACCCGTTTCGAAAGAAATGGGTTTTTTTTTTGACCTTAGCCAAGCGCCTCCGGAATCTTCAAAGGAAAAGAAGGCAAAGTCAAAATTGATGGTTTGCCTGATTTGTAAATTATATTTGATTTTATCAGGGTATAAGTATTGATTATATTCGTAGTTTTTTATTGCTGGTCTAGGGGAGTTTAATGAATTAAATTTCGGTTCAAATAAAATGCCGTATACTGTTTTGGAAGGGATATTTTGTAATTAGAAACTGTTGTGATTCTTTTATAGGTTTTACAAATCAGAACTGTTTTTAGAAAATCATCTTCTAATTAAAATATAAATTTTCACTTGTATAGGTGATTACTGCTTGTCTGTAATTTTTTTGGACACTCAAAGACACTGTAGTGTTTTTTTTCTTTCAAATTTTCCCTCTCCATTATATTCTTTATAAACGCATCTCTTTTTTTGATATAATTTCACTAATTCAGAAGGTTATTTCTAGTTTTAAACGGTATCTGATTTTATATGGCAACATAAAGATTAGATTCATTACTCTCTAATAGTTTAAATCTATAGGATTTTTTTTTAATTAATAAATTGAAATTAATTTTTAAATAATTTATTGTTTTAATATTGATTAGAAATTAAGTTTATTTTTTTTAACCTTTTTTTTTGATAAAAAATTAATTAATTAATTCTTTTTTGGATTAAAATATAATAATTATGTTTTTTAAAGTCAAAATTTTGATTAAAATTTATTTTAATCAATTTTAATCAAATATTTTTTTTGGAATAATAGTTACGAGAATGTTGGTTTTACGAGTCAAAACAGCATACCGTGATATAGTTAATATGATTCTGTTTAATCAGATTAGACATTAAAAATGATCTTGTCTAAGTGGTTTATTGATTGTTCGTTTGAATTAATGATTTTAAAGACTACAAATACTATTAATTAATAAATATTAGCGCTAATGAAATAAAGTATCAAATTACACAGCATTAAACAATAAGGACAAACTCAATTAGTACACCAAATTTTACAGCACAACTATGAATAAACTATTACTCACATCTAGTTTTTTGTTTTTTACCTTTTTAATTTTCGCTCAAAAAAGTAAAACTCAAAATAATGAAAAATATTTGCAATCAAATACAAATATCCAGGAATTTAAATTTAATAAAAGTCGCCAGAGTCCTTCTTTACTAAAAATTAAACCGGACTATAATTTAAATTTAGCTGGTGTTCCTGCTTTTTTAGTGGAAGTACTGCAATTAGATAAAAATTCATTTGAATTTAAAGAAATTCACACCAATACCACCAAGGGGAATTTTAATATCGTTACTTTTTCTGCCTTCTATAATGGGGTGAAAGTGGAGCATGCGCGATATAATATTGTTCTTAAAAAAGATAAAGTAACTGCAATTACACTAGAGCATTATGTTATGGGTGCTAATGTTTCTAAGACAAAGTCATTGTCCCAAGACCAAGCATTAGAAAAGGCAAAGCAACATGTTGGTGCTGAGAATTATGTTTGGGAAGATATTTCAAAAAGTTTAAAAGTTACGGTGAATCAGAAAGAGATACAACAATTACAAAAATCATATAATGAATATTTGCCTAAAGGCGAATTAGTATATGTTGATAATTATAAGACAAAAGAGGTTGACTTAACGCTTGCATACAAATTCAATATATACGCATCAAAACCATTATCAAGAAACAATGTTTTTGTTGATGCTGCCAATGGCCAGATTTTATTAACGGATGCAATTATTAAACATGCAGATGAAATTAATAAAAACATCGAAAAGAATAAAATAAACACCACTAATTCAGCAGCAATTTTAGCCTCAGTTGAAGGGAACGGAGCTACAAGATATGCTGGAAACAGAAAATTTCAGACTACATTAGATGCAGTCAATAATCGCTATTCATTATTCGGGACTATTCCGGTCCTTGTGAATGGATTGCCGGTTGTTATAGAAAACGAAACGCGTTCTTATAATGGAGTAGGTGGAGCGCCTATTGGTGTGCCTAATATTCCATCGTATTCTATTTATGATGGTGATGCTCCATCAGGACAATTAAAAGTTGAAATTGGAGACAACAACTGGACCGCAGATGAACACTGGAGAAGTCGTTTCACTACTCTAAAATACCCTGTTGACAATGAAACAAAAAATGATGATATTGCTTTAGATGCGCATTGGGGAGCTGAAATAGTAATTAAATATTGGGGAGCTATTCATAATCGAAGTAGTTATGATAATCGTGGTACCAAAGTTATTAATTATGTACATTATGGTGATGCGTATGACAATGCTTTCTGGAATGGTACTGCAATGACCTACGGAGATGGAAGTTATCAAGGCGGTACAAAGCCTAATGGTTCTTTTGGACCTTTAACATCCATGGATGTTTGTGGGCATGAAATAGGACATGGTGTCTGCTCTAATACATCTGATTTAGTTTACGCCAGAGAATCCGGTGCTATGAATGAAGGGTTTTCGGATATCTGGGCAGCATCTGTAGAAAACTATGTATTGACTACAATTGATAGTTCGTTGCCTTATGACCCGTGGGGAATTGGAGAACAAATTGATGAACGTGATGGTGGGTTAGCTCCGGGCGCAGCTGGATCTACTGCTTTGCGTTGGATGGATGATCCAAAAGCAAATACAGATCCCGACAGTTATGGAGGTAAATTTTGGTCTGACCCACAATGTGTACAACCTAGCTTAGCGAATGACCAATGCGGAGTCCATAGTAATAGTGGAGTTCTAAATAAATGGTATTATTTATTAGTAGAAGGTTCTGGAAAGAGTTTTACTCGTGGGAAAGCTAAAGCGGCTGCAGATGATCAAATAAATGATGCTTTGAAGGTCTACAGTGTCAAAGGTTTAGGTTTTCTTATTGCTGAACAGATTACTTTTAAGGCCGAAGTGCTACTTACTCCAAACGCTACTTTTCAAGAGATGAGAGATGCAAGTATACTTGTTGCAGGACAAGAATATGGAACGTTTTCTAATGAAGTGAAACAAGTAACGAATGCCTGGTATGCGGTTAATGTAGGGAATGAATTTATTGCGCCTGATCCAAACCAACTTTTCTTTGAATCGGCTAATGTTTCTGTAGTCAACGAGCAGACAGCAACACAAGGGTGTGCTGTTTTTAATACAATAGAGGTTAAGGTTACTGGGGTAAACATCACTTCTCCTCAAACCATTAATTTAGACTTCTCAGGTTCTACAGCAACTATTAATAAAGACTTTACTACATCAGCAACTAGTTTGTCTTTTGATAAAGATGGGACTAAAACAATTTTACTCAACATTTTTAATGATGGTATAGTTGAAGGTGTAGAAAATATTATAATCAAGTTTAATGTAAATACTCCTGTAGCGCAATCTAGAATTCAAAACATCACAATTGTTGATAATGATTATGTACCAGCTATTGGTATAGGTACGGTAGAGATTTTTAAAGAAACTTTTACTACTTCAAATATTCCATCTGGTTGGGAAACTAAAAGTGTAATAGGATTGGATCCCAATGTTTGGCTTTTTAATGGGCCAAATACTTTAGGAAAAGCATACGTTTCAAATGGCACTGCATCTCAAGGCGCCACTTATGATTCAACCCAAAACGGAAATCTACTTCTCATAAGCAAATTGATTGATACAAAAGGGATGAGCGATGTTACTGTAGCTTTTGACTGGGAAGCAGGAGGAGAAACGGACCAAGTAGATAATACTGCGTTGTTTGATTATGGTGAATTTGTATACTCTTTAGATGGCGCTAATTATAATTCTTTAGCCTTTTTTGCAGGTACAGCATCAGGAGCTGTTATGTCTTCAGGTAAGTATAATAAAGCGACACCGGCATTAAATAACACACAATTTCATTTAGCTTGGAGATGGTATAATGATGCTTTGCTAGGTACTGCTTTTAGTTTTACTTTAGACAACGTTGTAGTAAGCGGAACACCGGCTTCAGTAGAATCTGATTTGATGCAATTTGATAGTGAAACCGTGAAAATTGGAAATCAAGTATACTTTTTGAGCGATCAGGATGGAGATGTCATTGGGATGATAGAAAATGCGACTAAGGATCTGGGTTGTGTTACGCTAACTATTAGTGAATCAGGTAGTAAATCTAACTTTACTAATATAGCAGGATCTCATTCAGGGAAAGTTATCAAAGTAGAAGCAGATGGATTGAATGCACCAACAGCTTCCTATGACTTAACACTATTCTTTACAGATGCTGAAACAAGTGAGTTTTCAGACCCTAGCGGGTTAAGAGTTATAAAAGTAAATAGCAACTCTATCAATGATGCTAAAAATTACCCTAAGAATTTTCAAATAAACGGAGGGTTAGGTGCTGCATATTCTGCGGAGCAATATCGTACTTATAAAGGAAATCATACCGGATCTGGAACTTTTGCTTTGGTAACACAAGCGACTTTATCTACGCAAAAAATTAATGGGGAAGAATTTAAAATATACCCAACTGTTTTATCGGCTGATAAAGTAATTACAATTTCCAGTGCAAGAACTCCAATTGATCGAGTTGACATTTATACCCTAAATGGAGGTTTAATAAGCGCTTTGCAATTAGAAAGTAGTAATGAAGCTAAAATACCTGTTAGTAAATTATCCAGCGGAATGTATTTTCTTGTTATAAATGGTAATAAATCAGATACATTTAAGTTTCTGATGCAATAAATAATTGATTCAAAATCCCCCATCGTAGAAATGCAATGGGGGATTTATTTTTTACCTAAATTTAAAGATAATGAATACTAAAAATAATTTTCTTTTACCCCTACTGTTTTGTTTTTCCTTAAGCATATCATGGGGGCAGAATAAAAGTGATTGGACCGCTTTATCCGAAAACAGTCGGCTCAAAATTAATAATATTAGTTTTGATAAAGAAAAAATGCCTACAAAATTCAAACTTTATACCGTTGGTATAGCCTCTGTTAAAAATAAACTACAGAATGCTCCTAAAAGAGGTGTATTTTTTGGGACTTCTCAAAACATAATTAATGTGCCTAATGAAGACGGTTCCATTGAAAATTATCAAGTTTTAGACGCCCAAATTTTGCATCCGGATTTGGCTGCAAAATTACCAAATATTAAAAGTTATGCCGGAAGTTCATTAGTACATCCTGGTAAATATATTCGGTTTAGTTTATCGCAAGCCGGATTTCATGCTCAGGTTTTTGAAGCTGGAAAATCAACTTATTTTATAGATCCCTATACAAGTGATAAGTCAGTATATATTGCTTACAACAGAGATGATCTAGTCAATAATTCATCTGATGTTTTTACTTGCGAGACTGATAATTCACTTTCTAAAAAAACTGGAAATACGCAAATAAATAAAACGATAGGTGCTACTGATGATAGTAAAATTCGGTTGTATGAATTAGCAATGTCGTGTACAGGAGAGTATGGTGCCTTGTTTATTGGTAATGCTACTACCGATTTTGAAAAAAAATCAAATATCATGGCGCAAATGGTTGTCACAATGACACGAGTAAATGGTATTTATGAGAAAGAATTAGGTATCACATATCAGTTTGTACCTAAGAATTTTGATGTAATGTATTATGATGGAACTACTGACCCTTGGGGTACAGAATATAATAAGCAAACTCAATTGACCATAGATGCTAATATTGGAGACGCAAACTACGACATAGGGCATAATTTTAATACAGCTGGCGGCGGTAATGCAGGTTGTATTGGTTGTGTTTGTAATTCCGGAAATAAAGGAAGCGGTATGACTGGTAGATCAAATCCTACTGGAGACTCTTTTGATGTTGATTATGTAGCACATGAAATTGGACATCAAATGGGAGGGTATCATACCCACAATGGGACAACTACCTGTTTGAAAAGTGGAAATAATACCGAAGTGGAACCCGGAAGCGGATCGTCAATAATGGGGTATGCCGGAATTTGTACGGGGCAAAATGTACAGGAAAATTCGGATGATTATTTTAATTATGTAAACATACGAGACATAAGTGCTAACATTCAAGGGGGTGTGAGTTCTGCCTGTTTTGATGAAATCAAGGTTAGCAACTTACCGCCAAAAGCCAATGCGGGAGCTAATTATAGCATTCCTGTAGGTACCGCATTTCAGTTGTCAGGAACAGGTTCTGATCCTGACTCAGGAGATCTTCTTACTTATACGTGGGAACAAAATGACAATGAAGAGATGCAAAGTCCTGTTCAGCCTGTCCCAACGGCTATTCAAGGTCCTATGTTTAGAACCCGAAGAGGAACCACAAAACCTAATAGGTATTTCCCCCAATTAACTGATATTTTAAGTAATAATCTGATGCCTACTTGGGAGGTAATTTCCCAAGTTCAACGGAGTTTTGAGTTTGCTTTTACGGTTAGGGATAATGTTGTTTATGGCGGACAAACGGCAGCTGATTTGATGACGTTAAATACAATCCAAACGGCAGGACCCTTTAAAGTTTCAAGTCAAAACTCAAACACGACTTGGATACAAGGTGAAACTCAACTGATAACTTGGGATGTTGCGAATACCAATTTACTTCCGGTAAACTGTTTGTTTGTAAATGTTTTATTTTCGGCTTTAGGGGATTTACCGATACTATTATATTAGCGGATAAGGCTTTAAATAGTGGTTCTAAAAGCATCATTGTACCCTCTTCTTTAACGGAATCAGGGCGTTTAATGATAAAAGCGGCTGACAATGTTTTCTTAGATGTAAATGACGCAACTATAATAATTAAGCAAGTTACAACTCCAACATTCTTTTTGACAGCGCTTGAAGTCTCAAAAATCCAATGTGCTAATGATAATAAATCAACTTTTAGTTTTGATTATATTCCTTCTGCGGGTTTTACGGGGGTAGTGAGATTTGCTGCGACAGGTTTACCATCTGGTTCCACAGCTAGCTTTACACCAACAACAGCAAGTACCTCAAAAGAAACAATACTAATGACCGTTAGCGGATTTTCTAATTCAAACCCTAAGGATTATTCTATCACTTTCGCGGGTACTTCTCCGTCAGAAACCAAAACTCAAGTTGTTGTATTAACGCTAAAGGGAGGTGTTTTTTCGGAGCCTGTGCTGAGTAGTCCAGCTAATACAAGTGTGAAACAATCAACTTATCCATCCTATATCTGGTCTAAAGATGGGAATAACAGTGCTGAATTTTTTGATGTGGAAGTTGCTTCTGATTCAAATTTTCAATCTATAGTAGAAACCGCAACTGTCTCAAAAAATGGATATAATCAAAATAAAGGGTTAAGCGAAAATACGTTATATTATTGGAGAGTTAGGCCTAAAAACGAATGTGCAAACGGTGTTTTTAGTAGGCCAAGTAGCTTTACAACTGGTTCAAACAAGTGTTTTAGTAGGACTAACACTAATCCTTCTGTAATAGTATCAACCTTAACGACAACAAGCACAATAAATATAGCAACTGATATCCCAATTTCAGATATTAATGTTTCGATGAAAATTACCCATAGTTATATAGGAGATATAGTTGCGGTACTGACAAGTCCATCAGGGACCAATGTTTCACTCATAGCTAGTAAGTGTGATTCTAATCCAGATTTGAATGCTACTTTTGATGATCAAGGGTTGGCTGTAATAAACTGTTCTTTAACAAGTCCAGCAATCTCTGGTGTTTTAAAGCCGGCGCAACCGCTTTCTGCTTTTAATGGAGAAAGTGCTAAAGGCGAATGGAGACTTAATATAACGGATACAGGATTAGGGGATGATGGTATACTGACATCATGGGCAATAGCGTATTGTGGAGTAGAAAGCTTAAGCCTTAGCGCTAAAAATTTTGATACTTCCCTAATTCAGGTCTATCCAAATCCTGCAAAAAACAGCATTACGGTTCAATTTGAAAAAACACAGCACTTAGATGTTGCAGTATTTGATTTGTTAGGAAGACAGATTTTAAGTACAGTACTAAAGTCTTCTAGTAATACAATAGATGTTTCTTCTCTTTCGTCTGGAACGTATATCATGCAGCTAATTGATGATGAGAATAATAAAACCAGTAAAAAAATTATTATTGAATAATTTCAAAATGTGATAAAAGCGTTATGCTGAAGCATTATTGATTTTCTCAATTATTATAAATAAGTCGAAAGTTTAAAAGTCGTAAAGTCAAAAGAATTAACTTTAAGTAAAGCAGCTTTAAATCAGATTGTTATGTAATTTTATCTTGATTTTAAAATACGACATTATACCATGGTTATTACTTAGTACCCATTTCAATTATTATTGGAATGGGTATTTTGTTTTAATTTAAAATTAGAACAAATAGTGAACTGTTTGGTGGTAAATATTAAAAACAACTTAGTGTTGATTTATTCTAAGGTTCTGCATAAAATATAGAGATTCAACACAAAGTAAAAAAACGCGGGTAAAGAAACCAATAAAGAATCTTTCATCTTTATTCTTACCCCTGTACCAAGAAGCATAAGCAAAGCTAGGCCTCCGGAAGCAAGAACTAAAACAGTATGATTTTGAAGCCCAATAAATAAACCGATAGCCCCTGCCAATTCTAAAACAGCAATTAATGGTCCAAATTTTTCAAGTCCAAAGCGTTTAAATTCATTTTTCATATTCGACGAGGCAAAATACGCCATTCCATAGATAAGAAAGGAGGTTGCCGAAAATAAAATAAGTAAATGCAATAAATTCATGTTTTGATTATTTGGAAGCGCATAATGCAACAAAAAGAGATAATGCTAAAAGGAATAAAGAAGGAAGGTGTTTAGACCATGGGTTTTTTGCTTTAAAATGAAAAAATTGTGCGCTTATCATTAGAAAGGCCATTATAAGTGCCGGTATAAATACTAATTCAGGATACCAAATTCCTGTTATTAACAAGGTTGATAAGGCTATTTTTGTGGCTCCAACAACATTTCTTGTCAAATCCGATATGCCGTATTGTTTAAATTCGTTAACAATGTTATCAAACCTAAAAATCCATACGTAACCTACGGACACTGCGATTACAAGCTGAGCGATAATAGAATAAGTATTCATGGTTTTATAATTAAAGGGTTTTATCTTTTGTTGTGATATACAAATTAATTAGCAGCTGTATGTCTCTTAGAATTTATGTTATTCAAAGATACCATAAACTTATATTATTATAAGGACTACCGAATTGATTTATTTGTAAATCGAGAGGTTTCTTTATTATTCTATCGGATTAGCTCTCAATTTGAAACTAAAACAGGTTGGTTTTTTTGGGTCAAAAATGCATCAGAATTTATCAGGCGTTTTGCGTTGCATATTTTGCCTTAACGGTTTGTCAAAATCCGGCATTACGATTTTTTGAGTAGCACTTGTAAGCCCTAGCTGTTAGCGGCAGTTGTTATTTTTAGTTAATGTATAATTTAGCAATTTCTTCTATAAAAGCTTGAGGATGAGAACCCATTAAATTTGTCAAAATTACTATTGAAACATTTTTATTAGGATAAATAAATAATGCATTTCTTGCACCACCCATTGAAGCAATTATTGGATTTTCAGCTCTTGAACTTAATGAAAAACCAATTGAAGTTCTGTCGAGCAAACCATTCTCTTCATATGGTTTTCCGTTTTCTAATTCAATAGGTTTTAAAAGAATTTTAAGATTTTCAGCATTAATTAATTGATTAGTTTGTAATGCAATTACCCATTGTGCCATTTCGGTTGCTGTTGCATATATCCCACCTGCAGGCAATAAATTTGAAGGCATTGGTTGATAAACATTAGTTAGAACATTATTTCTAAAATAAGTATATGGTCTTGATGAGTTATTAATAATGTTATAAAAATCCCCAATTCCTGCCTTCATGGCGTTTTTCATTCCTGCTTTTTTGAATTGGTTTTCCATAATAAATTTTTCAAACGACTGTCCACTAATTTTTTCTATAAGCATTCCTAGAAGCATGTAATTTGCCAAGCCTTCTCTCACATGTTTTCCAGGTTCAAAAGCAAGGGGTAGCTTTTTGACGTTTTCGAACAAAATATTACCATCCTCGGAAAGCATATTGCCTTGTGAATCCCAAACATCAGGAAGTCCCGATTTATGGGTTGCAAGCTGTTCTACGGTAATTTTTTGCCAAGTTTGGGGTAATTTATCTAAATAATTTGAAATAGGTTCTTCTAGATTTAATTTTCCGTTTTCTACTAATTGCATGATTGCAACTCCTGTGAATGCTTTGGTAATAGAATTAATGCTAAAAACGGTTTGACTATTTACAGCAATTGAATCTTGAATATTGGCGAATCCATAATGACTTGTTTTTACAATAACATTTTCTTTAATAACCGATAATTGTAAACCGACAATTTTATTTTTTTGAATAAGTTCTTTTATTGCAAGATCGACTTTGTCTTCTTGTGAATAAGTATTATTAAAAACCGTTAAAAGAGCGATTAAAAGCAATGTTTTTTTCATGTTTTCTTTTGTTTGATTTTACGGTTATAGTGGGTGCGATTCCCGCTAACGTCAGTTCGTCTAAAAACCTCCAAGGGAACTGTATTTTGTTAATCATTGAGTAAATATATGTTATTTAAACTACAATTAAAATTCGTTCTGGCAAAAGTCGCTGATGATTATTAAAATAAAACAGTCCGTATAAAGGGTTAAAATTGCTCTTAACATCACAAAATACAACGCCAGTATTCTTAGATACTGTTTTAGTAGATTGTGATCAATCAGGTTGAAGATTCGGCGCAGGTTGTAGGCTGTAAAAATCAATCCAACATCAGCTGCGGCGCGTTTTATGGTTTTCGTTGCCATGATATAATAAAAATCCCATTGCCGCTTTATTACTCTCTTGCAAAGAGCGGGACAGGCTGCCGGATGTTTGACGATGGCTTGTCGTCTGCGGTATATTTTATAATTATTTTGGATTCTGACTTTATTTTGATAAATAAAATCGGCATATTGGAAGCGTTCAATGAGTCTGCCTTTGGCATTTTTGGTGCATTTTTTAAAAGTTCACAACTCAGACAAGCACTAGATTTATAATGCTTCATCTGGCTTATTGACGTGCCGTTCTTTTTGGCGTACCAATTTCCATTGGTCGTTGGGGTTTCATTAGCAGGGCACGTATAAGTATCCGACCCGTAGTTTTTGCGAAGGGTCACGGCCAAAAACAAAAAACCCTTGCTCCTGAAACTTCGGGACTGCAAGGGTTTGTATTATAATAGTGAGAATTGCTTCGTTTCCTCGCAATGACTCGACTAGTATCTGTAATATTCTGGTTTGAACGGGCCTTCAACTGGAACGCCAATGTAATCCGCTTGATCAGTACGTAACGTCTCTAATTCAACACCCAATTTAGCTAAGTGTAACATGGCTACTTTCTCATCAAGATGTTTTGGTAACATGTACACATCATTGTTGTATGCCGCACTGTTTTTCCATAATTCGATTTGAGCCAGTGTTTGGTTAGTAAAGGAGTTACTCATTACAAAACTTGGGTGACCTGTAGCACAACCAAGGTTTACCAAACGGCCTTCAGCCAATACAATAATATCATTTCCAGCAATAGTGTATTTATCAACTTGAGGTTTGATTTCGATTTTTGATGCACCGTGGTTAGTGTTCAACCAAGCCATATCAATTTCGTTGTCAAAATGTCCAATATTACAAACGATAGTTTTGTCTTTCATTTTCTCAAAATGAGAACCCAAAACAATATCTTTATTTCCAGTAGTGGTAATGATAATATCAGCAGTTGCAATAACTGTATCTAATTTTTTTACTTCAAAACCGTCCATCGCTGCTTGAAGCGCACAAATTGGGTCAATTTCAGTAACCGTAACAATAGAACCAGCACCTCTAAAAGAAGCTGCTGTCCCTTTACCTACGTCACCGTATCCACAAACGATTACTCTTTTTGCAGCAAGCATCAAGTCAGTTGCACGACGAACTGCATCAACTGCTGATTCTTTACAACCGTATTTGTTGTCAAATTTCGATTTAGTAACCGAGTCATTCACGTTGATTGCCGGCATTGGCAATGTTCCTGCTTTTACTCTTTCGTATAATCTGTGTACTCCAGTGGTAGTTTCTTCAGATAATCCTTTGATTCCTGCAACTAATTCTGGGTAACGGTCTATAACCATATTGGTCAAATCCCCACCGTCATCAAGAATCATGTTCAATGGTTTTCTGTCTTCACCAAAAAATAATGTTTGCTCAATACACCAGTCAAAATCAGGTTCGTTCAACCCTTTCCAAGCATATACCTGAATTCCAGCAGCAGCAATCGCTGCAGCAGCCTGATCTTGTGTAGAGAAAATGTTACAAGAACTCCAAGTCACCTCAGCACCAAGAGCGATCAACGTTTCAATCAAAACTGCAGTCTGGATTGTCATGTGCAAGCATCCCGCAATACGAGCACCAGCAAGTGGTTGTTCGTTTTTGTATTCCGCACGAAGCGCCATTAAACCTGGCATTTCAGCTTCTGCTAATTCAATTTCTTTTCTTCCCCAAGCCGCCAGGGAAATGTCTTTTACTTTGAAAGCCACAAAAGGCATAGTTGTAGTACTCATTTATAGTATATTTGTAATTACTTCGTCCGTTCGCCTTTCAGGCTCGGGTGAAAATTTTTTGCAAATTTACGCAATAACTTTAGAATTTTACGGTTTTCCAGAAGATTTATGAATTGTTTAATTCGCTAATCTTTTGAACATTAACTAAATAATTTCTTTAAGCTGAACTTGTTTCAGTTTCTGGAGCTATTTCCCGTTATTCGCTATATCTTTTTACACGCAAAAAAGCGTGAAAAAAGGATATCACTGCTACCGGGGCTAAAAATCAAGATCACAACACGATGCCACTTTATAAAATCATACGTCCTAATGCCGCCACCCAAATTTTAATTTGGAAAATAACGGAACCTTTCTCCGAATTAAACCAGCAGATTGTTCTTAATGTAAACAATCAAAATCGACTGGACGGAATGAAATCCGAAATGCACCAACGCGCCTTCCTGAGCGTTCGTAAGGCATTGCAACAAGCCGGATATACTGATTTTGATTTGTATTATGACACCTTCGGAAAGCCCCATTTACACGATGGAAAGCACATTTCCATCACACATTCTCATGAGTTTTCGGCCATTATAATCAGTACTGAAACCGTGGGAATCGACATTGAATTGCAACGAAATAAAATCATCAAAATAGCACATAAATTTTGTGATAGCGAGTTTCAATTCTTGGATATGGACAGTGAAGAATATATCCGAAAATTAACGGTTATTTGGGGTGCCAAAGAGGCTATTTTCAAAATTAGAAACGAAAAAGGAATCAGTTTCAAAGACCATATAAACGTTCATTCATTTGAATTAAATACTAAACAAAATAAAGCTAAACTTCATTTTAATAATGTATTGAAGGATTTCAATATTCATTTTGAAGAAATACAAGATTTTACGTTAGTCTATGCTTTCGAAAAATAGTACACAGTATTTCATCGCGCAGTTTGTCATTGCTTTGCCCGTACTGGTTAAGCAATGAAAAGACAATTAATAAGCAACAATATAAAGTATCAGAAATCCGTTTAAATCCACAAAATCCGCGTTATCTGCGTACCAAAAATGACAAACATTTATAACGAAATCATCCAATCTAAAGTCGAATGTCAAAAGCTCCTGGCGATTCTTCTGGATCCTGATAAAATAGTTTTGGAAAATTTACCTAGTTTAATTTCAAAAATCAATCAATCACCCGCAACACATATTTTCATTGGCGGAAGCCAGGTTGAAAACAACATTTTAGACGAATTAATTATAGAAATAAAAAAAAGCAGCACATTGCCTATCGTTTTATTTCCTGGAAACCCATCTCAGATTTCAGATAAAGCCGATGCAATTTTATTTTTGTCTTTAATTTCTGGTCGCAATCCTGATTTTTTAATCGAACACCAAGTAAAAGTGGCACCCATTTTAAAACAAACCCAACTCGAGATCATTTCTACCGGTTATATTTTGATTGAAAGCGGCACTGAAACCGCAGTAGAACGCATTAGTAAAACAAAGCCTTTAGATAGAAATAATCTGGATTTAGCATTGGCTACGGCACTAGCGGGAGAAATGTTAGGTAATAAACTGATTTATCTCGAAGCGGGAAGTGGCGCTAAACAAGCTGTTCCGTTAGAAATGATTGCATTAGTTACGCAAAATATTGAAATTCCGTTACTTGTTGGTGGTGGTATTGTAGATTTGCAGGGAATTCAAAACGCGTATGCTGCCGGAGCCGATCTAGTAATTATAGGAACCGCTTTTGAAAAGGATATTAATTTTTTTAACCTTAATTAATGATAGACTATTTTTTTTCGCAGTACAGCGAGTATTCAACATTAGATATTATCTTGGAAATTATAGCTGTCATTTTTGGACTATGGAGTGTTTGGTACGCCAAAAAAGACAATATTCTGGTTTTTCCAACCGGATTAGTGAGTACGTCCATATTTGTGTATTTGCTCTGGAAATGGACCTTGTGGGGTGACATGATGATTAATGGCTATTATTTTGTAATGAGTATTTATGGCTGGTACCATTGGACCCGAAAAAAAGGCGATACGGAAGAATTCCCAATTTCAAAAATTTCAAGTTCTGAAAAACGAATTGCGATAATTCTTTTTATATTTACGGTCGCTTTTGTGGTTTCAGTATATCACTATTTTGGTAAATTTACCACTTGGTATGCCTATGTAGATACATTTATTACAGGGATTTTCTTTGTGGGAATGTGGCTCATGGCCAAAAGGAAAGTCGAGAATTGGGTGTTTTGGATTATTGGAGATGTAATTTCCATTCCGTTGTATTTTGCCAAAGGCTATACCTTTACCAGTTTTCAATACATAGTATTTACAATAGTTGCCATTTTTGGCTATTTAGAATGGAAGAAAATCTCAGACAGCTCTCAAACGGAGTTACAAAAATAATTAAAATAGCTTTATTTGGTCCTGAAAGCACTGGCAAAACTACCTTGGCCAGACAGCTTGCAGACTATTATAAAACGGAATGGGTTCCGGAGTTTGCACGTGATTACCTGCAAGAAAAGTGGGATTCAAGTCAGCAAATATGTACCGTTGATGATATGCTGCCCATTGCTTACGGTCAAGCTAAATTAGAAAATGAACGAACGCTGATTGCCAATAAATATCTTTTTTGTGATACGAATCTAATGGTGACCAAAGTTTTTTCGGAGGTGTATTACAACTATTGTGATCCTTTGTTGCATGAAGCAGCTCGCGCACATGAATACGATTTGTTTTTTCTGACAGATATTGATGTACCCTGGGAAAAAGATGATTTGCGAGACAAAGCAGAAGGAAGAGAATCTGTTTTTGCCGTGTTTAAACAATCTTTAATCGATAATAATAAACCATTTATAACCCTTTCCGGAGACCAGGATTTGCGTCTCAAAAAGGCAATTGCAAGTGTTGATGACTTAACTTTAGCAAGGGAACTCGGGTTTTCCTCGGATGATTTTCTGTATATTCAGGAGTATGGAATCTCAATGAAAGACATTCAAAAGCAATTGAATTTTTTTAAAAACGGTATCCCCAAAGCAGATTTGGTTCGTCCGGCAACAGTGTCTAATGGTATTTTAAAGCTATCTGAAAAAGATTTTCAAGAAAAATCCCTTTTTTTTGATACCCATAAATCAAATCTGAAATTACAGAAATTTGTGCCTGCTTCCGGAGCAGCCAGCAGAATGTTTAAGTTTTTGGCGGAATTTATAAATGAATTTGATGTTGAAAATGAATCAATTAATTCCTATATCAACCGAAAAAAAGCAAATAAACTTGCTGTTTTTATCGTGGGAATGGAAAAACTTCCCTTTTTTGAAGCAATCGATAAACGACTCAGAGCCGAGTATGCCGCTTTTGATACTTTAGATCCAAGTTTGAAAAATTATTATTTTATAAAATTCATTTTATCATCTGATTATTTTGACTTTGCAAATCAGCCAAAAGGGACTCTTCCTTTTCATAAATACAAAACCCATATTGCAACTCCTGTGGAAGAGCATTTACAGGAATGTACGCATTATACGAGCACTAATAACTGTTCTTATTTGCATTTTACAGTGTCAGAATCCCATCAAAAAAAGTTTGAAAGCCGCATTGATGCAATTAAATCTAAAATTGAAAAGCAATCGGGTGTAACAATACAGGTTAGTTTTTCCTATCAAAGCAAGCGAACTGATACACTTGCGGTTACTATGAAAAACAAGCCGTTCCGAGATGAAAAGGGACAATTAGTTTTCAGGCCCGGAGGACACGGTGCTTTGATTGCCAATTTGAATGATTTAGAGGCTGATATAGTATTTATCAAAAACATTGACAATGTAATTCAAAACAATTTAGAGAAAATTTCTTTGTACAAAAAAGGGTTGGCGGGAATTTTGCTGGCAATACAGCAGCAGGTTTTCAGGTATTTAAACGCCTTGGATACTGTGGCAATTGAGTCCGCGTTTGTAGATGAAATTATTCTTTTTTTGAAGGAAAAATTGAATACTACAATGAAGGACGGTTTTCATACATATACTCTGGACAATAAAATCAAGGAAATAAAAGCGATTTTAAACAGGCCGATTCGCGTATGCGGAATGGTAAAAAACGAGGGTGAACCCGGAGGAGGGCCGTTTTGGGTCCGGGATCTTCAAGGAGGAATTTCATTGCAAATCGTAGAAGGTTTCCAAGTCGATTTGGCAAACGACAATCAAAAGACAATTCTGGATGCTGCTACCCATTTTAATCCGGTTGATTTAGTCTGTAGCCTAAAAAATTATAAAAAAGAGAAATTTGATCTCACTCAGTTTGTGGATTATAGTAGTGGTTTTATTGTGGAAAAAAATGTAGCGGGCAAAAACATCAAAGGGTATGAATTGCCTGGTTTATGGAACGGCGCAATGGCTAAATGGCTGACTGTGTTTGTTGAGGTGCCTTTGATTACTTTTAATCCGGTCAAAACGGTGAATGATTTGTTGAAACCGGCACATCAGTTCTAAAATTTACGCATCAATGGAAATAGAAAAAATCGTATCCGAATTAAGTTTTAAAGCAGTCCGGAGCAGTGGAGCCGGCGGTCAGAACGTAAATAAAGTATCCTCTAAAGTGGTGTTGACTTTTGATCTGCACCATTCTCTGGCTTTAACGGACGAAGAAAAACTTTTGATTGCAACTAAATTATCGTCCAGACTTACCACTGATGCTGTTTTAATTTTAAATTGTGAGGAAGACCGAAGTCAATTTAGAAACAAAGAACTCGTAATCAAACGATTTTTGGAATTAATAAAAAATGCATTGCTTGTTCCAAAAGAAAGAAAACCCACCAGAATCCCTAAATCAGTCATTAGAAAAAGAATAAAGGATAAAAAGACTATTTCTGAAGTCAAGAAAAACAGGAGAAAACCAAATTTAGAATAAGATTTTATTTTTTATTTTCTAAAATTCGAACAAAAAAAACTACTTTTGCGCTGTCTCAAAGGGGTGCTCTAAATAACGAGCTGAGATCATACCCAACGAACCTGGGCGAGTAATGTCGCTAAGGGAAAAAATGACAAAGAAAATAGCGTGCACACTATCTATTTGTCATAGGAAACAATCATTTATTAATTTAACAAAAGGAATAATTCCCCCTTTTATTCGTAATCTTATTTACGGATGAATACTATTTTAGTCTCAAAGTCTCAAAGTCTTAAAGTTTCAAAGTCCAAGAATCTGACATATTTTATGTCTTCTGTCTTTCTCTTTACATCATTTATCTCTTTTTCTCAAGTTAAAGACACTACGAAAGTAAACCAACTTGATGAAGTCTTGGTTTCGGCGGTGCGGGTCACTACTAAAACGCCGGTAAGTTTCAGTAATTTGGACAAAAAGGAAATCAAATTCCGAAACTTAGGACAGGATATTCCTATTTTAATGAATTATTTGCCGTCAGTTGTGACGACTTCTGATGCGGGAAATGGAGTAGGGTATACCGGAATTCGCGTACGTGGTAGCGATGCAACAAGAGTGAATGTCACTATCAACGGAATTCCTTACAATGATTCTGAAAGTCAGGGAACCTTTTGGGTAAATATGCCAGATTTTGCTTCATCATTAGAAAGTTTGCAATTGCAACGTGGCGTAGGAACGTCTACGAATGGAGCGGGTGCTTTTGGGGCGAGCTTAAACATGTTGACGGACAATTTTGCCAAAGAAAGCTCTGGTGAAATATCGAACTCTGTGGGTAGTTTCAATACCAGAAAACACACCGTAAAATTCAGTACGGGTTTGATGAACGACCATTTTGAAATCGCAGGAAGGTTATCAGCCATCAAGTCTGACGGGTTTGTAGATCGTGGCGCTTCTGATTTGAAATCCTATTTTCTGCAGGGAACGTATGTCGGCAAAACGACTTTGATAAAAGCATTGGTTTTTGGAGGTACTGAAAAAACGTACCAGTCTTGGAACGGAATAGATGCAGAAACGCTGCAGAATGACCGAGCGTTTAATTCATCAGGTGCTTTTACGGACGAGCAAGGAAATGCTCGTTTTTATGATAATGAAACGGATAATTACCAGCAAGATCACTCTCAATTGCATTGGAACGAAAAAATATCTGAAAACTGGAGTACTAATTTTGCTTTGCATTACACCAAAGGAAAAGGATTCTATGAAAATTATAAAGAAGATGCTAAATTTTCCAGCTATAACTTGACGCCAATTACTATTGGAGGAACAACAATAAATAGAACGGATTTAGTGCGTCAAAAATGGTTGGATAATGATTTTTACGGTACTACTTTTTCTGCTAATTATAAAGAGGAAAAACTGGATGTAATTTTTGGTGGTGGATGGAATAAGTATGAAGGCGACCATTTTGGAAAAGTGATCTGGGCACGAAATGCTTCACAGAGTGAGTTAGGAGATCGCTATTACGATGATTATGCCAATAAAACGGACGGGAATATTTTTGCGAAAGCCAATTACCAAATCACAGAACAGCTAAGTTTATTTGGAGATTTGCAATATCGTTCAGTGAATTACAAGGCTAATGGTGTTCAACCAACACTTGTGGATGATACGTTTAATTTCTTTAACCCTAAAACGGGATTGACCTATACGATCAATTCCGGAAATTCCGTGTATTTGTCTTATGCCAGAGCCAATCGCGAACCGAATAGGAGTGATTATGAAGGCGGAAACGTAAAGCCAGAGAAACTAAATGACTTTGAATTGGGGTGGAGATATGTTGCGGAAAAAGTACAATTTAACTCGAATGTGTATTATATGGCCTATAAAGACCAATTGATTTTGACAGGGAGTTTAGACGATGTAGGTGCTCCGATACGTTCGAACAGCGAAAAAAGTTACCGCTTAGGACTGGAAATAGATGCTACAATAGCGTTGACAGACCAATTGATTATTCGTCCTAATTTTACCTTGAGTGCCAATAAAAATATTGATTTAGCTGTTGAAGGTCAAAATTACGGAACTACTGAAATTGCGTATTCACCATCAATAATTGCGGGAAATATTTTGGTTTATACGCCCATTGAAAATCTTCATATTTCATGGTTGCAAAAATTCGTTGGGGAACAATACATGAACAACATCGAATTACCGGCTGCAAAGTTGGCGGATTATTTTGTGAATGATTTGAATGTTGCTTACACTTTTAAACCTAAAAACATCTTCAAAGAAATCGTATTGACCGGTTTAGTGAATAACTTTTTAGATAAGCAATACGTTTCTAACGGATACATGTATGACGTTTATCCATATTATTACCCACAAGCGGGAATTAATTTCTTGGTGGGATTGACGTTGAAGTTTTAGCAATAGTTCGTTAGTTCTATTTTTTTTAAATCCTGATGGCTTAGCTATCAGGATTTTTTGTTGTGTGTTTTTTGCGATGAATTCTGTTCTCAATCTAATGGAACTTTATTGTTTTTTTTTAAACAGGAATAGTTTGTGTAATCTTCGGGAATCCCTAGTGGTGTTAGCGAATTGAAATTTAGGGGGTTTGGTCAAGTGCTTTGTTTTTAAGTAATTATGGTTTTTATTTTAAAAAACACCTTGTTAAAGTGTAGTTAAACAATTCTTAAAAATAGTGTGAGGCATTTTAATTTTGTCAAGTTTACTATGGTTAGCCACTAAATATTTTATTAATTTAAACAATATTAAAAATGAAAAAATTATTATTTTACCGCTCTGGCAGTGGTAGCGTTTAGCGGAGTTGCAATGGCAGGAACTCATGAAGTTAAAGAAATGGAAGTATTGTCAGAAGAATGTTATGTAAAAGCTGCTGATTATGTAGACAATGAGTATGACCCTAATGGCACGCACACTGATGCACAAAATGAAGCTGCTTATCAGGGGTATTACGATGCTTGTGAAGCTAATAAAACACCTCGTATAACCGAAAATTAATGTAGTACTTATAACTAGCAAACAAAACTAAATTTTAGTTTTGCTTGCTTCTACAATGAAAACAATGAAAAAAGTAATAATAGGATTCTGTTGTTTGTTATTTACAGTGACAGTTGACTGCTACAGTCAATCAGTTTCAGGAAAAGTGATTTATAAAACTCAATTAGCTGGGTACGGTAGCGGTAATAAAAATTCAAAATTTCTTCCACTAAATGAAGCTATAATCAAGATTGCAAACAAGCAAACCCTTACGCTAAATTTTAATAGCGGGCAATCGAGTTCTGTTTTGGATAAATATTTAATTTCTGACGCGGACGACAATGAATTAAATAAAATGGCGAGGTCGTTGGCTTTTGTGGTAACTAACGGTAGCGATTATTTTTTTGAAAAAAGCACTAATACGGCTGTAGAGCGAAAAGACAACGGAAGTTTAACCAAGAAAATACATAAAAAATTAGAATGGGACATCACAACAGAAAGTAAGATGATTGGTGATTATTTGTGCTACAAAGCGATCTATTTAGAAAAATTTATCAATAGATTCGGTAAAAATACTAGTGTTCCCATTACCGCATGGTTTGCACCAAGTTTACCTTACGCTTATGGTCCGAAATATTTTAATGGTTTACCGGGGCTTATTTTAGAATTGGTGGATCGTGAGACTACTTTTTATGCCACATCAATAACGATTTCAAAAGATAAAGAATTAGTAATAGATTTTCCAAAAGGGAAAAGTATTAAGGAGGAAGAATATACTAAAAAAGTGATACCAATTAAATAAATGAATAGTATTTACCTCTTCCTTTTTTTTTACAATAGTAACCTTTTCACAATCCCACACCATAATTGGTGTAGTCTCTGACGATAGAAATAAACCGTTAGAATCCGCTAATGTAATTGCTAAACCGCAGCAAGAAGGAGCAAGCCTTAAATTTGCCATTGCGGATAACAAAGGGCGTTACCGCTTAGAACTGGATAAAGAAGAGTTACTTTTTTAGCATCTAAGATAACCACTTGTAACGAAAGTGAAGCAACCATCGATTTTCCAAAAGGAAAAATCACTCCAAAAGAAGAGTACGACAAGAAGATGAAATCTCAATATTAAATGTAATAGTGTAACTATGAAAAAAGCAATAATAACAGTAATGTTAATCGCCTTTGCAGCAGTGCAGGACTGTTACAGTCAGTCTCTTTCGGGGAAAGTGATTTATAAAATTCAATTGATAAATAATCAAGTAGACCTCAAAAACTCACCAGATAGAGAATTAATTGAGAACACAATTGAAATTGCTAACAAACAAACTACCACACTGCTTTTTAATAGGACGCAATCTAGTACTATTTTAGATCAATATTTGATCCAAGATACTGGCGGCAACACCGGTTTAAGGAAATGGGCCCAAAAAATGGCTTTTATACAAACTGTCGGGAGCGATTATTTTTACGATAAAGTTAGTAATACAGCTGTAGAACGAAATAATAGTGGGACGTTAGTTAAGAAAACAAACAAAAAATTAGAATGGGACATCACAACAGAAAGTAAGATGATTGGTGATTATTTGTGCTATAAAGCGATTTATTTAAATAAATTTATTAATAGATTAGGTAAAAACACTAGTGTTCCCATTACCGCATGGTTTGCACCAAGTTTGCCATATGGCTTTGGCCCAAAATATTTTAATGGATTACCGGGACTTATTTTAGAACTAGAAGACAGAGAAACCACTTTTTTAGCCTCATCTATAATTATTTCTAACGAAAGCGAAGCAACCATCGATTTCCCAAAAGGAAAAACAATCACAAAAGAAGAATTCGAAAAGAAAATGAAATCTCAATATGGATCCTAAGATCATAAGAAATTAAAAGCAAATCTCTATGTTGACGATAAACATCAAATACCTAGCACTCTTTTTTTTGATGTTATTTATCTCTCCGGCAGGCTTTTCACAATCCCACACCATAACCGGTGTAGTCTCTGACGATAGTAATAAACCGTTAGAATCCGCTAATGTAATTGCTAAACCACTACAAGAAGGAGCAAGCCTGAAGTTTGCCATTGCGGATAATAAAGGGCGTTACCGCTTAGAACTGGATAAAGAAGTAGCGTATGAAATCACGGTTTCCTATATTGGTTTTGTCGAGGAAATGCTTTTTTTGGACCCCAATTCAGTAATTGCTAACTATGATTTTAAACTCAGACCTACCGGTGTAACACTCAAGGAAATTGTCATCAAGCACGAGTTTAAACCCATTATTATCAAAAAAGATACGCTGATATTTGATGTAAAAAGTTTTGCTAATGGGAACGAACGGAAAATGAAGGATATTCTCGAAAAACTTCCAGGTGTAGAAGTCGATAAAAACGGTGGAGTAACAGTTCAGGGAAAAAGAGTTACTCAAATGCTTATCGAAGGGAAATCATTCTTTGGTGGTGGATCAAAGTTAGCAGTCGAGAACATTCCTGCTGATGCGCTGGACAAAATTGAAGTCATTGATAATTTCAATGAAGTGGCATTCATGAAAGAGGTTTCGGATAGCGATGAACTCGCGATAAATGTAAAATTAAAAGAAGATAAGAAAAATTTTGTTTTTGGAGATGTCGAAGCCGGTGCCGAAGTAGGAACTGAAGACAATGGTTTTTATCTGGCACATGCGGCGTTATTTTATTATGCGCCAAAAACCAATTTGAGTTTTATTGGGGACATAAATAACATAGGTAAGAGTACTTTTACGTTTGATGATCTCACGCGCTTTGGTAGTGGAGCAAGTGCGTTTTTGACGGGCAGGAGATCGTTATCTAATTTGTTTTCTTTTGCCAATGATAATAGAGATGTGGTTCAGAATAAATCGCAAGTTGGCGCTTTCAATTTTAGTCATGATACTTCCTCAAAGCTTTCTATTTCTGGTTTTTCTATTTTTTCGAAAGTATTGACGGCTACACGAACAGAAAGCGCTAATGAATACTTGCAAAATAGCGCTATCGCCTTTGAGAATAAGTTACAAAATGGGGACAATCGCTCGGTTTTGGGAATTGCCAATGTAAAACTGGATTATTCGCCCAGCGCTAAAGAAAAATGGTATTATAACGGACAATATCAATCGAGTACTAATAATTTTTCAAGTACCATTAACTCTATAACCAATCTTAATGCTAGTATTTTTGAAACCATTAACCAAACGGATAATGTAGCAATAAAACAATTTATTGAGTGGCATAAAAGTTATAATGCACATCATACCACCACATTTGTAGTCAATCAGTCGTATGATTACAACACGCCACAAACACAATGGTTTACGGATCAGCCTTTTTTGACAGGACTGATTCCACTGCAAGACGATGATTCCTATACCATTGAACAAATCAAGAAAGCCAAAAATAATAGTGTGGATGCGTTGGTTAAACATTATTGGGTCATTGATAATTTCAATCATTTGTATACTAATGTGGGAAATAATTATGGAACATCTCGTTTTGAAACTTCAGAGAAACAACTATTGACCAATGGAACAGTTAATGATTTTGCGTTGGCTGGTTTCGGGAATGACGTTAAGTACCAATTGAATGATGCATATATTGGAGTCGAATACAAATTCCGTATTGGTAAATGGACTAATAAACCTGGTTTATACATGCACTGGTACCATCTACAGACAGAACAGCAATTAGGAGTGCGGACATTGTCTAAAACACTCTTGCAACCGCAGTGGGACAGCGAATTTGAATTTAATAAATCAGAAACGGTAACTTTTACGTATAAACTTGAGAATAGTTTTCCGCAGGTGAGCCAAATGGCGGATCAGTTTAGCTTGCAAAATTATAATTTGGTGTACAGAGGAAATGCGTTGTTGCAAAACGAGCGCTATCATTCGGCAAATTTGCGGTATTCAAAAATTAATAGTTTTAGAGGCATTAGGATGGATGCCACAGCTAGTTTTAATAAAAAAGTAAAAACGATTCGGAACGAAATCCTATTAGATGGAATCAATCAATTTAGCACACCCATTCTAAGCGATAATCCTGAAACGAATTACAATGTACATGGTTCTATATCTAAGCAAATATACCGTTTCAGTTTGCGTTTCAATACGAGTTTGCGTTGGTTTAATTATTTACAAACATTGAATAATGTATTAACGGTAAATGACAGAAACAATCAAAGAATGGGTGTTTCCTTTCGGACAGCCCATAGGAAATGGCCTAATTTGAGTATTGGTTACACTAAAGGTTTTAGTCAGTTCTCCGGTTTGACTCAATCGAATTTTCAGACGGATGCCTTAACTGCTAATGCTGACATAACCTTTTTTAAATTTTGGACCTGTAAATTTGAATACGAAAATCTCACGAATACGAATAACAACAATCAAAGTAATTTTTATGATATTGCTAATACATCATTGCGATATCAAAAGAAAAATAGTCCTTTTGGCTTTCAATTGACTGTCAATAACCTATTTGATATCAGAGTGAAAAATGATTATTCATTCTCAGACTTTTTAATCAGCGAGCGAACTACTTTTGTTTTACCACGAGTGTTTTTATTTTCAGTGAGTTATAAATTGTAGTTAATTATAAACACAAATCGGTTTATAAATTAATTATTTTGACCGGTTTAGTGAATAACTTTTTAGATAAGAAATACGTTTCTAACGGATACATGTATGACATCTATCCGTATTATTATCCACAAGCAGGAATTAATTTCTTAGCGGGATTAACGTTGAAGTTTTAGTATAATGATTATAATTGACAAAAAACCATCACGAGCAATTTTGATGGTTTTTTTGGTTCTATTATAAAGGATTACTTTTCTGACTTTCTGATTCAAATAAATATTTACTATTCCAGTATCTATAATTAAACACTAAAACCCCAAAAGCTCAAAACTGAATTGATTAATTTTGTATTATAAAATTAATTTTTGAATTTAATTAAAGGAAAATGGGAAATACATTAAAAATACAAATCTGGTCGGATATCATGTGTCCGTTTTGTTATATTGGAAAAAGAAGAATAGAAGGTGCTTTACAGAATTTTGAGCATAAAGATGCAGTTGAAATTGAATGGAAAAGTTTTCAGTTAGACGCCGGCTTTGTTGCTTCTCCAGAGGATGATATGGTTGAGCATTTGGCCGAAAAATATAGAAAAGATAAAGATTGGGCACAAGAGATGCTGAATAATATGACTGAAAATGCTAAAAATGCAGGATTGGATTTCAATTTTGAAAAAGCGGTTATGGCCAATTCGCTGCATGCACATCGCTTGTTGCATTTGGCTAAAAAATATGATTTGGCAAATGACTTAGAAGAATTACTGTTCAAAGCCTATTTAACGGATGGTAAGAATATTAATGATTTGGATACATTGAAAGCGTTAGGACTGGAAGTAGGACTGAATGGCGAAGCTATTGATGAAGTGCTAAATTCTGATGCGTACGCAAATGAAGTGCAGCAGGATATAAATGAGGCGCAATCTGTCGGGGTTCAAGGAGTTCCTTTTTTTGTTTTCGATAATAAATATGCAGTTTCGGGTGCGCAACATGTGGAAACCTTTGTGAAAACACTTGAAAAAGTATGGGAGGAAGGCAAATTTGATTCGAAAGTCACGGTATTGAATACCACCGATGGAGACAGTTGTGGAATTGATGGTTGTGAGTAAAACGAGAATTTCAAACGATAAGCAATTAAGTTCCATCCAGCGTTTTATCTACAAGAAGCATAGTTTCTTTCTGGTTAACTATTACGCAAAACAGTCGCAGTAGCGCACAATCGTCTGAGACAATGAAAAATTATCATTATGAGTGAACCTACAAAAGTAATCCGCTGGGGAATATTAGGCTGTGGCGATGTTACCGAACTGAAAAGTGGTCCTGCGTACCAGAAAACGGATGGTTTTCAAGTGGTAGCAGTAATGCGAAGAGATGCGGTTAAGGCTGCGGATTATGCTAAAAGACACGGAATCAGCAAATATTACACAAATGCCGATGATTTGATTAATGATCCTGAGATTGATGCGATTTATATTGCCACGCCTCCGGATGTGCATAAATTGTATGGACTCATGGTGGCTGCAGCCGGTAAAATATGTTGTATCGAAAAACCTTTGTCTCCAAATTATCAAGACAGTCTCTCGATTTGTACTGCTTTCGCAGCAAAAAAAATTCCGTTGTTTGTAGCCTATTATCGCCGAACATTACCTCGTTTTGAACAAATAAAAGCGTGGCTTGATACCAATAGCATTGGTGACATCAGACACATAAGATGGCATTTGAGTAAACCTGCAAGTTCTACGGATTTATCAGGCGAATACAATTGGCGAACTGATGCGTTGATTGCTGCAGGAGGTTATTTTGATGATTTAGCAAGTCACGGCCTGGATTTATTCACGCATTTACTGGGAAATATAAAAGAAGTTTCGGGGCTTAGTATTAATCAACAGGGATTGTACGCTGCTAAAGATGCCGCGACTGCCTGTTGGTTGCATGAATCTGGAATTACAGGTACCGGAAGCTGGAATTTTGGGTGCTATGAACGGGAAGATAAAGTGGTCATTTATGGAAGCAAAGGAAAAATAACGTTTTCTGTATTTGAAAACGATCCTGTAGTGCTTTCGAACGCACAAGGACAAACAGAAGTACTCATTGACCATCCTGAAAATATTCAGTTGTATCATGTACAGCAAATGCGAGAGGACCTTCTTGGGCACAGTACACACCCTTCTACAGGTTTGACAGCAACGCATACGAGTTGGGTTATGGACCAAATTATGGGGAATTTGTAGTGTTTTCAATTGTTCAAACAAAAATCCCGTTGATACGAATACCAACGGGATTTTTCAAACAAACCATTTATAACTAACAAACTATCTTCTATTGATTACGATGGCTAGGCGACCGGTTCCTTTCGTTTTTTCAATTTTTGCTTTGGGACCATTTGTTCTGTAATAGTAAGAGTCGTCGTCCTCTGAGTTTTGGTTGCCACCAAAATCATTGTCGTAATCACGATCATTTCTGTTTTGACCGTATTGGTAACTTCTACCACCTTTTACAGCGCCAACAGTTTCAACAATCTGGCCATGACGGTTGTAGATTATTTCTAAACCTCCTACGCGTTCCAATGCAAATCGGTTGTAGGTCATATACACGGAACCCACTCGTTTGATGCGGTCATTTGAATCATAGTTGATAAACACATTTCCTACTTGTCTTACTCTCCCCATATTATCGTGTGCTACTTTTACCCCATAATTCCCGTTTCGCACATTGCCTGGCGCACCATAGGTTTTGTTTACCCCATTTTTTCGGCTTGACTTATAATAGATATCCCGTCCAATTGTAGGACGTGTATTAAAATCTAATTGTCCGTCAGGGAAAATAAAAAACTCAATTCCTCTTTCTGTGAATACAATTGGGTCGGCATCTCTAAAATCTACTGGAGATCTTCTTTCTACAGAAAAATCGATTTTTTCTGTGGCATTCGCTATACTACCTCCCAATATGAAGATACTAGCTACTAAAAAGGTAATTTTTTTCATGATACAGTTCTTTTGAATTTTGCCTACTCTTGAGCTTTTCGGCTTTCGCTTTTTGTGTTATTTGATAAGGGATATTCAAGGAGCATGCCAAAATTTTTAATCAAGGGGTTGTGTCTTTAAAGTACGGCCTGATTTTGTAGACTTAATCCACTTAAAATCAGTACTTTAATTTGAGTGAAGGACAAAAAATAATTTTATTGAAAAGCAATTATTATGATTTTTTTTCATAAAATTACTGTACCTGTTGATGTTTTTCATAAAAGAAGAATGCCAGTAAAGGAGCATTAGCTACTTTTAAATCCTTTTCACTACAAAAACTACTTATCAACAGTGCTTAAAATTAACTGTTGTTACGAACTCGCTTCAACTGATATTGAGTAATTTTGCAACATGTATGCTTTAGTTGATTGTAACAATTTTTACGCTTCCTGCGAACGTGTTTTTCAGCCGAAATTCAACGGAAAGCCGGTTGCAATATTATCAAATAACGACGGTTGCGTGATTTCCAGAAGCAATGAAGCAAAAGCGGCCGGGATTCTTATGGGTGCGCCGGCATTTCAGATTAAGGAATTGGTAAAAGAGAAAAATATAACATTATTTTCATCCAATTATGCACTGTATGGAGACTTGAGCAATCGGGTGATGGCTATTTTAGGGCAGTTTACACCAAATCTAGAAATTTACAGCATTGATGAAGCCTTCCTGAATTTTGATGGTTTGACGATTTCCGATTATCATGAGTATGGAATCCAAATGAAAACCCGGATACGAAAATGGGTAGGGATTCCGGTTTGCATTGGCTTTGCCGAAACCAAAGCATTGTCTAAAGTAGCCAATAAAATTGCCAAGAAATTCCAAGACAGAACGCAAGGCGTTTACGTTATTGATACGGAAGAAAAACGAATCAAAGCCTTGAAATGGACAAAGATTGAAGATGTCTGGGGCATTGGTTACCGGATGAATAAAAAGATGAAAGCTAAAAATATTGTGACCGCTCTGGATTTTACGGCACCACAACACGAAGCTTGGATCAAAAAAGAAATGGGTGTGATTGGGATGCGTTTAAAATATGAACTCGAAGGAAAATCAGTATTGGATTTAGAGCCCATTGTTGACCAAAAGAAAAGTATTGCTACGACCAGAAGTTTCCCAAAACAAATTGCTGATTTTGATTTGCTGCGCGAACGTGTAGCAACTTTTGCCGCGGTTTGTGCAGAGAAATTACGCAAACAAAATTCCTGCTGTCATACCATTATTGTAATGTTAGTGGTGGATAAACATACGGTACAAACCTCAAAATATTATTTTAATATGGCGATTACATTGCCGTATGCGTCAAATTCTACATTGACAATTTCTAATGTTGCTATCGCAATGTTGAAGAAACTGCACCAAGGAAATGAACATTTGAAATTCAAGAAAGCGGGAGTGATCGTCACGGAATTGATTGATCAAAACAAGAAACAATTGCAGCTGTTTGACGAAGAAAACCCAAAACATTTGCTGCTGATGAAAGTGATGGATGGTCTCAATAACAAAATTGGAGACAAGAAAGTAAAGTTGGCTACCCAAAATTTAAGTCTGACCTGGAACATGAATCAGAACCATTTGTCACCCGGATACACCACTAATTTTAAAGACATACTCGAAATCAAATGCCAATAAATAACGGACAAAAACTAATGTTCTTTCTACCTGATTTTGAAAGTGAATTGCAAATTCCTTTCATAAACGAAGGGGTTTCGGCGGGATTTCCATCACCGGCCGCAGATTTTATGGAAATGAGCATTGATTTGAACAAGCAATTGAGTGAAAACCCATTAGCTACTTTTTACATCAGAGTCAAAGGAAATTCTATGATTGATGCTGGAATCAATGATAAAGATGTTCTTGTTGTGGATAGAAGCTTGGAGCCACAGAACAATAAAATTGCAATTTGCTTTATCGATGGAGAATTTACGGTGAAACGCATACAACTGAAGAAAGACTGTTTGTATCTGATGCCTGAAAATCCCAATTATGCTCCGATAAAAGTCACGGAAGAAAATCAATTAATCATCTGGGGAATTGTGACCTATGTGATTAAGAAGGTGTAAAAGCCAGTTGTTGCTATTGTTAAAATTGAATTCTTAATGGATTTTTAGCCATAAAAAAACCTGTTCAAACTAATGAACAGGTTTTATCTTTTATAATAAATTCAGATTTTAAACGGTATGTTTTGGATTAAATCCATCTTCACTTAGTTCTTTATGCTCATAATCGGCAACCATTTCAGCTTCATAATCAACTTTTTCTCCTTTCGAAAGTCTACTGATGGCTTTTTCCATAATTTGGTAAATTACCGGAACTACTACTAAAGTCAAGAATAATGAGGAAATTAATCCCCCAATAATTACCCAAGCCAAACCGTTTTTCCATTCCGCTCCAGCTCCAGAGGCTAGCGCAATGGGGAACATACCAAATACCATCGCGATAGTGGTCATCAAAATTGGACGAAGACGCGCATGATTTGCTTGGATTAATGCTGTTCTGACCGTTTCGCCAGCTTTACGCCTTTGATTGGTATAATCTACAAGCATAATCGCATTTTTACACACCAGACCAATAAGCATGATGATACCTAAAATGGTAAATATATTCAGTGTATTATTGGTTAAAGCCAAAGCCAACATTGCACCAATAAAGGAAAGCGGGATGGCAAACAATACCACAAATGGATGTACAAAACTGTCGTATAACGAAACCATTACCAGGTAAACCAAGACAATCGCAGCTAATAGCGCAATTCCTAATGTACCAAAACCTTCGGACTGGTTTTCCTGATCACCACCCCAAATATAATTTACACCGGTTGGTTTTTTTAATTTTTCAATTTTTTCTTGCCATTGTGTTACAATAGTTCCTGAAGCCACACCCACATTTTGGCCTTTTACAGTTACCGATGCTGATTTGTCTCTTCGTTCTAATTCACTTGGACCGGAACCTTCGGTTACGGTTGCAAATTGATTCAGTTTTATTTGTTGACCACTATCGTTTATGAAAATTAAGTTTCTGACATCTGCGATACTTTTTCTGTCGAATGCATTGTATTTAATATTGATGTCATATTCGTATTCACCAGCTCTAAATCTACCATCAGTATTTCCGCTAAAAGCAGTTTGCATGGTCATACCTACTGTTTGCAAACTCAATCCTAAAGCGGCCATTTTATCTCTATCGACTTTTACGTTTACTTCTGGATTTCCATCTTCTACAGACAATTCGATTTCTGTTGCTCCAGGAATGGTACGTAATTCTTTTTCAGCTGCTTTTGCAAATTGCATGGCGCTTTCTACATTTGGCCCCGTTACAATTAATCCTAAAGTAGCATCTTCTGCAGTTCCTAAAATACCAACTGGAACTGTTTTTACTTTGGCACCAACTAGTATTTTTTCTAATTTGCGTTTGGTTTTTGCAGCATACACATTTGCAGGTTCATTACGTTTGTCTAATCCAACCATTTTTACGTTTATCTCCGATTTGTAAGCAGTGGCTTGCGAAGCACCAAGACCTTCACTGGTTTGACCAATCGTTGTAATTTGACTAAAAACATACTCTTCTTTCTGCAAGAATGCTTCTGCTTTTTGCGTCATGAAATTGGTTTGCTCTAATGAAGCATCTTTTGGCATTTCTATCTGAACTAAAAACTCACCACTATCAGACGCGGCAAAGAATTCCCCACCAATAAATCCACCGCCAAATAAACTAATCATCGATCCAAAAAAGAGTACTAAAACGATAGCTAGTGTTTTAAAATAATGATCCAAACACCATTCCAATAATCTGGAGACCCAATTTGTAAATCGTGTTAAATAGCTTTCAAATCCAAGGATGATTCTTCCAAAAAGATTTTTACCTTGAATGTGTTCTAATTTCCCGTATCTTGAAGATAACCATGGAATGATTGTAAATGAAGCGACTAATGACAGCAATGTTGAGATAATAACAGTTACACAGAATTGTGTAATAATGTTAGAAACCAATCCGGTACTCATTGCAATTGGTAGAAACACTACTACAATTACTAAAGTAATCGATACAACAGTTCCACCAATTTCTGCAGTTCCATCATAAGCAGCTCGAACTTTATTTTTACCCATTTCCATGTGCCTGTAAATATTCTCGAGAACTACAATGGCGTCATCCACAAGAATACCCACCACAAGAGAAAGTCCTAATAAACTCATTAAGTTTAAGGTATACCCCATCAAATAAATTCCAATGAACGTAGCAATTAATGAAGCAGGAATAGAAACCATTACAATCAATGAGTTTCTAATGCTGTGCAAGAAAAACAACATCACAAGAGCCACTAAAAGTACCGCAATTAGTAAATCATGCACAACAGCATCGGCAGCTTCTAATGTGAAAATAGTACTGTCTTTTGCTATTTCAAGTTTTAATCCGTTAGCTTTATAATCCGTTTCCAGTTTAGCAATTGTTTTAACTAACTCTTCACTTACCGCAACCGCATTGGCATCCGATTGTTTGATGATTTGTAAAATAATAGCACTTTTTTGATTGACACGCGCTATTTTTTCAGGAATTTTTTGAGTATCCTGAACATCAGCAATAGCATCTAAACGAACTTGTATTCCGTTTTTAGAAGATACAATTAAGTTTCTTAATTCATCAACAGTTTTATATTTTCCGGCTAAACGGATTAGTATTTTTTGCTCACGAGTTTGAATGTTTCCTGTTGGAAAATCCAAATTAGAAGATAAAATAGTTTGTTGCACTTGCGGAATCGAAAGTCCGTAGGCTTGCATTTTTACCGCATCAAGATTTACTTGAATTTCTCTTTCTTGTCCGCCAATAATATTTACTTGTGCTACACCTTCTACTCGAGAAATAACGGGTGCTAATTTTTTATCAATTAAGTCGTAAAAAGCAACTTCATCCATTTTTCCGTTGGCACCAATAGTCATAATTGGTAAATCGCTTAAAGAAAATTTAGTCAATGAAGGCGTTTCAACATCATCAGGCAAATCACTAAGAATAGCATTTATTTTACGCTGCGCATCGTTCATGGAAATATTAACATCAGCCGAAGACGTTAATGTAATGGACACTGTTGATAAACTTTCGTAGGACTTCGAGTCTATTTTTTTAATATTTTCTAAGGATGCAATGGCATCTTCAATTTTTTTGGTAACCGTATTTTCTACCTCACTTGGTGATGCACCCGGATAAATAGTGGCAACAGTAATTACATTGGTTTCGAATTTTGGAATCAATTCGTAACCCAATTGGCTGTAACTGAACAGTCCACCAAGTGTTAGAATCGTAAACAATACAATTACTAACGAAGGACGTTTTATGGATATTTCTGCTAATTTCATATATTTATATTTTTAGGTCTTAACGTATAAGGTCATGCCGTTTTCTGCTTTTGACCTTTGGCTTTACAACTTTCGACTATTTAATGACATCCACTTTAGATCCGTCCTGAAGGTTGATTTGACCTGTGACAATTACAGTTTCGCCATTTGAGAGTCCGTTTAGAATTTCTACTTTGTCCCCAAGAATTCTTCCAGCTGTAACTGTTTTCAATTTGGCAGTTCCGCTTTCAATTACAAAAACCTGATTGCTGCTTACACCTCCTACAAAAGCATCTCTAGGAACAATCATCAACGATTGTTTTTGTTGTTTCGATGCAAATTCAGCGGTTCCGTACATACCCGCTTTTAAACCGTTGGAAGCGTTGTTTGTAATTTCAATCTCGATGGGGAAATTTAAAATTTCGTCCGCTTTTGAGGCGATAAAAGTGATTTTCCCTGAGAAAATTTGGTCTGGATAAACGCTTGCTACAACTTTTGTGACGGTACCTACTTTTAAACTGGCCACTTGGCTTTCGTTAACGTTAACTTTTAGTTTTAGTTTGGAAACATTTACAATATCAAACAATTCCGTAGCAGGTGTAGCAGAAATGATTGATCCAACCTCGATGTATTTCTTATTGATAAACCCACTAATTGGCGCTTTGATTCTTGTATCTCCAACATTGATATTTGCTTGTGTTAACTGGAATTTAGCATTTACCATTGCTAGTTTTACCTGATCTACTTGTTGTTTAGTTACGCCGCCTGTTTTGTATGCATTTTCAAATCGGGTGTAATCAGCCACCGCATTTTGATACACCGCATTAGCGTTTTGCGCATTTACGTTTATAACATCGCTTCGTACAATGGCAAGTGTTTGTCCTACTGAAACATAATCGCCTTCTTTTACAAGTATCTTTGTTATTTTACCTGATTTTTCAGCAGAAAATTTTAATTCTTGTATGGGTTCAAAATTTCCATTGGATGAGAAATCTAATGAAACAGCTTCGGTTTTTACGGTTTCAACTCTAACAGAAACGGAGGCGTTTTTCTCCGCAACAATAGTTGTTTTGGCTTCGTTTTCTTTTTTATTATTGGTTAACACGTAGGCAATTAGTCCTAAGGATGCTACAATTACTACTACTGTTATTATTATTTTTTTCATTTTGATTATTTATTGGTTAGTGTTTTTAATTCCCCTTTGGATTTGACTAATTGTATTTCTGCCAGTTTGTACTCTAATATAGCTGATGTGTAGTTGTTTTGAGCTTCGGTCAATGAGTTTTCAGCATCCAGTAAATCAGTCAGTGTGGTTAATCCTTGTATATAGTTGTTTCGGGTGTTATTTAAAACCTCTTTGGCTAATTGGGCATTTTCTTTCTGATTGTTGATTGTGGTTAAGCTGTTGTCAATTTGCGTTTTTGCATTGGCAAAAGCCAGGTCAAGTGACAACTTGGTATCAACCAACTCTTCGTGGATAGTTCGTAGGTCAACATCGGCTTGTCTCACTTTTGCACGAGTGCCAAATCCAGTAAATATCGGTACTTTCAAATTCAAGCCAATCGAAGAGAAATCAGACCAGTACACTCCTTTAGAAGGTTTTCCGCCCAAAGGCATTACAGGACCCTGACCAATATAATTGTACCCGGCATTCAGTGATAATGTTGGGTAATAAGCAGCTTCAATAGCCTTTTTTTGATAAAATAATAGTTGTTCTTGTTTTTTCAAAAGCAAGTATTCCGTTCTGTTTGCCGTATTTGGAATTTCAGACAATGCTTGTGGCCCTACTTCAAAGGCAGTTTGTGGAATCTCGATTTGGGTTTCTATGGGCATTCCCATATAAAATTTCAAGGTATTTTCTTGTATTTGTACGGCATTCAGTACCTGTTGACGTTGTGTATTAATGTTTGAAATTTTTACTATAATTCGATCCAAATCAATTTTCTTGGCTAGACCATTGTCATATTGTCCTTTGATGATGTTTCTTACTTTGGTGGTATTTCTTAAAGTGCTGTCAATCACCGTTAGTTTTTGTCGCTGCACATAGACTTGGTAATAATTATTGGCCACACGCTCAATTACTTGCTCTTCTGTTAGTTGATTGTTGATCTGGTAAAATTCTCTGGTAGATTTTGCTGCTTTTAGGCCGGTAAAAACGGTTTGGTCGAAGATAGCCTGTGTCAGAGAAACTCCGGCAGTTGAAATCCATGGTTGGCCAAAAGCGGCTTGGATGGTAGTTCCCGGAGCGCCAAATCCTGCTCCGTCAATAACAGTTGTTTGTATTACAGGATTGTACGTCAAATTGCCATTAGCTGAAATTTGAGGCAATGCTCTGGAGCGTATTTCCTGAATTTGGTACTCACTGTTCTCTACTTGTAATTTTGCTTTTTTGGCATCTGCTTTGTTTTCTAAAGCATAGTTGATGGCTTCCTTTAGCGTAAGTGTTTGTACGGGACTTGTATTTGCGTTGCCAATTTTTTGTGATTGAGCCGAAATCCCATAGGTTAGGACGGCTAGTAAAATTATAGTTTTCATTTTGTAATATAGTTAAGTAAATGTTTTTCAAGTTCAATTATCCCGCTGGGTGTTGCCATAGCTCTGGTATGGTATTCTAAAATCTCAAGTTCTATCTTTTGCGCTTCTTTTTCGGAACTGGTACAGCCCTTTATACTGAAAATTAAATAATAATAAAATCGCGTGTAACTTTCAATATTTATATTGTCGCGGTAAAAACCTTGTTCGATTCCTTTTTTTATGTTTTGTTCAAAAGTGGTGTTGCATTCATTGATTTCTCTTGTCATCACTTTCTCATAAATTTCAGGATAATGTTTTTTTAATTGGTAAATGGGGGAGTCGTCTGAGGATTGAAACATTTCTTTAAACATTTTTCGTATTTCAAAATTTTCTGCGATAGCATTATAATTCTGGGCAATAATACGGTCAATAATTTGATGGATTTGTTTGTGAATTGCAGTGGTGCTTTCCTCAATAAGTAATTCTTTATTGCAGAAATATTTATAAATCGTTTTTTTAGAAATACACATTTCTCCTGCAATATCATCCATGGTGATGCTCTTAAAACCTAGTTTTAAAAACATCTCACTTGCTTTAGTTATAATTTTTTCTTTCATTTTTAAGGCTGAAATGGTTTCAGTATTTTTTAATTAAATTCAAATTTGTTGATTTGAACGATTAATTTCGAGTGCGAATATAAGACGGAAACTTTAAACACCAAAATAGTTTCCGATGTATTTTGGTTTATTTAACATTTGAAGGTAAAACGATGTTTGTAATACAATTTGAATAGAGTAAATTAGCCAAAAATTTATTTTATGCATTCCATTTATCAATATCAGGGGTTTCTTTCGGAGTATTTGCAGGCACAATATGAAACCAAAGAACCAAGAAATTTGTACGAGCCCATCCGGTATATTTTAGACCTTGGCGGAAAAAGAATTCGTCCGGTACTGACCTTAATGAGTGCCGAAATTTTTGATGCGCCGTATCAAAAAGCATTGCCTGCCGCATTAGCCGTTGAAGTTTTTCATAACTTTTCGTTGGTTCACGATGATATTATGGATGATGCGCCACTACGAAGAGGAAAAGCAACGGTTCATGAGAAATGGAATATAAACACCGGAATTTTATCTGGGGATGCGATGCTGATTTTAGCCTATCAATATTTTGAACAATATGAGCCCGTTATTTTTCGGGATTTGGCCAAGTTGTTCAGCAAAACAGCGCTTGAAGTTTGCGAAGGGCAGCAATGGGATGTCGATTTTGAAGAACGCAATGATGTTACCATTCCAGAATACCTGATGATGATTCAATACAAAACGGCTGTTTTGGTAGCAGCAGCCATGAAAATGGGAGCGATTATTGCAGAAACTACCGAGGAAAACGCAAATCTGGTGTATGATTTCGGCCTCAATTTAGGCTTGGCTTTTCAATTACAGGATGATTTCTTGGATGCTTTTGGGGATCCAGAAACCTTTGGAAAACAAGTAGGCGGTGATATTATAGAAAATAAAAAAACGTATTTGTATCTAAAAGCAGTAGCTTTTTCAAAAGAAGAGGAAGCTAAAGAATTGCGGTATTTGTTTTCTGTTCAGCCGGAAAATAGTACGGATAAAATAGAGACGGTGAAAGCACTTTTTAATAGTTCTGGTGCGGCTACGGCAACACAGGAAGCAATACAAGATTTTACTTTTAAGGCGTTTCAGACCTTGGATAAAATGAATATTAGCGCCGATAAAAAAGCAATGTTGAAATCTTTTGGGGAGAATTTAATGGGCAGAAAAGTGTAATTCAATTTCAACATTGACTTTGAAAGTTTATATTTAAAATTTAACAAGAAGTATAGTGTATAATAATAACAATATTGAAAATTGACATTCATATTGCCATTGATATTTAAAGATATGTTTATAGTTCCAAAAAATACCGATTTACTACTTGCTGAAGCCGCGGGTGAAAACTTATATTTGAAATTAATCGAACAAATGAATAAGGATTTCAATCTCGCTAACGAAGCAATTGATTTTCCGTTGGGTATTTCTCCCAGTGAATTGAAGTTGCAGCTTCACGAAAAAATATATCGACTTATTCAATACAAATTTGCTGAATACCTCAATTTATTATACATAATTGATGTTTCCGAAGAAGAAATAAAAAAACTAGACGGATCTGATTTAGTAGTTCTGGCAGAACAAGTCGCTTTTTTGATCCTAAAAAGAGAATGGCAAAAAGTGTGGTTCCGGAATAAGTATTAGTTATTGTAAGTCTTTTTTTAAGATTGTTTTATTCCATAATTCAGTTCCCGCAGTATCAAAAACAGTTAGTTTTATTTGGCGGTTTTCCTTTGAACCCAAGAATGAAATCATACCAAAATTATGTTGCGTAATTAAACTGCCTTTGGATCTGTAAATATTGTTTTCCTTTAATGCCCCTTCAGCGGCAACACCGGAAGTTAGCGGTGAAACGGTCCAGTCAAATAAAGAGTAGGCATTCTCGCGGGGAACTTCGGAAAATTCAGTAAAATGCCTATCACCGCTTAGGAATAAAACGCCCTTAATTTTATTATCAAGAATTTCTTTTAGCAATTTTTCTTTCTCTTTGGGGTAGTTGCTGTAGTTTTCCTTTTCCGCTACGGAATTTAATACTTGTACGCCCATTACAATTATTTTAAAACTGGCTTTAGAGGAACTTAGTGCGTTAATCAGCCATTCTAATTGGGTATTTCCTAAAACCGTTCTTTCGCCCGTAATTCTGTTATTTGGGGTCTTGAAAAACCGATCGTCCAATAAAAAAAACTGTGCATCACTCCAGCTAAAGGTAGAATAAATACCCTCGTTTTGTTCAGCATTCATACCGTAGCTTTTATTTGCCCAGAAATCTTTAAACGCTTTTTGAGTTAGAAATTTGTTATAAAAACTGCCATCGCTATCATCCGGACCAAAATCATGGTCATCCCAAATGGCAAAATTTTGAGTTTTTGCCAGCAAAGGCTGAATTTCTTTTACCGACCTTGAATGCGTATACCGATGATAAATCCCGGTTTTACTATCCCAGTCCGCTTCTCTGAGATAAATATTGTCACCACTCCATATCATGATTTCTGGATTTTTTTTGGCAATACTTTCAAAAATGCCATACTCACTTCCGTAGGCTTTTCCTGGTCTGTCCAGCGGAGTTTCATTAAAATAGGAACAACTTCCAATGGCTACTGTGAAATCAGGAGCATCTTCGCGCCATTCCCAAAGTTTCTTTGATGAAAAAGAAGTCTCGTAGGGCAAGATGATTTTTTTGTCATTTATGAAAACAGCATACGTATATTTTTTTCCGGGTTCTAATTGATCTAAAATAATATGATGCGTGAAGCCAACTTCTTTTGAAGATGAATACACGTCGGAGTAGAATATATTAGTAGGATTGTCAAGGGCAAAATAAGCTATTTTCACCGAAGCTTTTTTGTTGGTTTGCAACCAAATCATCGCTTCGGTCATTTCGCAATACCCCACCATGGGCCCAGATTGTAAAATATTGTTTTGAGCAAAACTGTAACTTATAAATAAAATACAGCATAATTGAAAAGTTTTTTTCATCGCAGATAATTAAAAATACACTCTAATAAAAGGCATAAAGGCACTGCCGTAAATGTTGTTTTTGTCAGTCAAAACATTATATCGCCCACCAATAGTGGCGTTTCCAGATCTGTAACCAAGGCCGATGAATAAACCGGTATTCCAGTAGTTTTGAGAATTGCTATTGGATCCATCCAGATTTACATTGACTCTTAATTGTTCCAGTTCCGTCGAAAGTTGGATTTCGGGGATTGGATTAAATAATCCTATAACACTACCGCCATACAAATGAGAAGCAAAAAAATCGCGTTGCTTCAAATATTTATACTGCACTCCCAGTCCCAAAGCCACATATTCATTAAAATTATAAATGGCACTTGGCGCTAACGAAATGTCCGTGTAGCCGGAACCAAAGCCTAAACCCAGTCCACCTCCAAATTGTACATTTCTCCAAAACTGGTTTGGCATAGTGGTATACATTGTATTTTGTTGTGCAAACAGAGCACTTGCAAAAAACAAGGCAATAAGTACTAAAAACGATTTGGTAACCTCGAAAAAGCGCTTTTTTGCCATAAGTTTCTAGATTTTTAACAATTTAAGATGTAAAAGTATCTTAAAATAAATTATAAATTTATTGTATTATTGTACTTTTGCCAAACTATTTTAATCAAAAAGGTATATTCACTAAATATTATGGATAGGTTTTCATTTTTAAACGCAGCACATACAGAATTTTTCGCTCAATTATACGATCAATATATAGAAAATCCAGACAGCGTTGAGCCTAGTTGGAGAAGTTTCTTTCAAGGTTTTGACTTTGGGATGAGTTCTTACGGCGAGGATCATAAAGTCGAGCAAATTGCAAATTTTGCGGCTAATAATACAGATATTAGCTTGGTTTCTGACAAGCTTCAAAAGGAGTTCAATGTATTAAAATTAATAGATGGATACCGCTCTCGCGGTCATTTGTTTACTAAGACAAATCCGGTTCGAGAAAGACGAGTATCATCACCAACTCTAGAAATCACAAATTTTGGACTTTCATCAGCAGACTTAAATACTGTTTTTGATGCAGCCAAGGTTATGGAAATACAGCCTTGTACGCTTCAGGAAATCATAACGCATCTTGATACAATATACTGCCAGCACATCGGGGTGGAATATATGTATATCCGTAAACCGGAAGTAGTGGAGTGGATTCAGAAAAAATTAGGCTACAATGACAATCAGCCTAAATTTTCATTGGATGAAAAAAAATCCATTCTTAATAAATTAAACCAAGCCGTTTCTTTTGAGAATTTTTTGCACACTAAATATGTAGGTCAAAAACGCTTTTCTCTAGAAGGTGGGGAATCAATTATTCCTGCATTAGATGCTTTAATCGAGAAAGCAGCTGAAAAAGGAGTTGAGCAATTTGTTATGGGAATGGCACATCGTGGTCGTTTGAATGTGTTGGCAAATATTTTTGGCAAATCGACCCAAGACATCTTTGGAGAGTTTGACGGCAAAGATTACGATCAAGAATATTTTGACGGCGATGTAAAATACCATTTAGGACTTACAGCGGATAAAGTGACCAGTACCGGTAAAAAAATTAATATCAATTTAGCTCCTAATCCGTCGCACCTTGAAACAGTAGGTGCAGTAATCGAAGGAATCACAAGAGCCAAACAAGATAAATATTTTCCTAACGATTTCTCAAAAGTATTGCCAATCGCCGTTCACGGAGATGCTGCAATTGCGGGTCAGGGAATTTTGTATGAAATTGTGCAAATGGCACAATTGGATGGTTATAAAACGGGAGGAACTATACATATTGTTATCAATAATCAAGTAGGTTTTACCACCAATTATCTGGATGCTCGTTCCTCTACCTATTGTACTGATGTTGCTAAAGTTACCCTTTCGCCCGTTTTGCATGTCAATGCAGATGATGCTGAAGCAGTAGTTCACGCGATGTCCTTTGCATTGGACTTCAGAATGGAATTTGGTAGGGATGTGTTTATTGATTTATTGGGATATAGAAAATATGGACATAATGAAGGCGATGAGCCTCGTTTTACCCAACCCGTATTGTACAAAATCATTGCAAAGCATAAAAATCCAAGAGACATCTACATGGAGAAATTGCTTGCCGAAGGAGTTGTTGACAGTACTTTTGTAAAAGGATTAGAAAAAGAATACAAATCAAATCTAGAGGTGAATTTAGAAGCCTCCCGTAAAAAAGATTTGACTATTATAACGCCATTCATGAAAAACGAATGGAAAGGTTTTGAACAGGTTTCGGATGTTGAAATGCTCAAAAAAGTAGACACTACTTTTCCAGTAGCCGGACTTACTGAGGTTGCAAACGTAATTTGTAACTTACCTGCAGACAAAAAATTTATCAGCAAAATAGAAAAACTGGTCAAGGATAGAAAAACAATGTTTTTTGAAACCAACAAGCTGGATTGGGCCATGGCAGAGCACTTAGCCTATGGTTCACTTTTAAAAGAAGGATATGATGTTCGTATTTCGGGACAAGATGTAGAGCGAGGCACGTTCTCTCACCGTCATGCCGTTGTAAAAGTAGAGGATTCAGAAGAAGAAGTGACTTTGTTGAGTACTTTAGAGGGCGCAACAGGGAAATTCAATATATTCAATTCGCTGTTGTCTGAATATGCTGTTTTAGGGTTTGATTATGGGTATGCTTTAGCCAACCCAAATACATTAACCATCTGGGAAGCACAGTTTGGGGATTTTAGTAACGGTGCCCAAATTATAATTGATCAGTATATTTCTTGTGGCGAAGATAAATGGAACAATCAAAACGGAATTGTTTTATTGTTGCCGCACGGATACGAAGGACAAGGAGCGGAGCATTCATCAGCCAGAATGGAGCGATACTTACAACTTTGTGCCAGACACAATATGTATGTGGCAGATTGTACTACACCAGCCAACTTCTTTCACTTATTGAGAAGACAAATGAAAACAACGTTTCGTAAACCACTTGTTGTGTTTACGCCTAAAAGTTTGTTGCGGGATACAAGGGTAGTATCTACCGTTGAAGAATTTGCAACAGGGAGTTTTCAAGAAACATTTGATGATGAAACAGTGAATAAAGCGCATGTGAAAACGCTGGTTTTCTGTACCGGAAAATTCTATTATGACATTACTGCCGAAAGAAAAATTCTGGACAGAAATGATGTGGCTGTAGTTAGAATCGAGCAATTGTTCCCATTACCGGTAGAACAATTAAAAGCCATTATCGCTAAATACCCTAATGCAGATGATTATGTTTGGGCACAAGAAGAACCAAAAAACATGGGAGCTTACAGCTTTATGCTAATGAATTTTGATTTAGTAAAATGGAGATTGGCTTCACTAAAAGCGTATGCGGCACCGGCCTCAGGAAGTTATACAAGAGCAAAACGCCGTCAGGCTGATGCCTTGCGAATGGTTTTTGATAAAAATTTATACCGATAATAAGGAGCTATTTCCTGCTGTACGCTATATCTTTTCCTAGCTAAAGAAGCTAGAAAAAGGATGTCGCTGCCATCAGGGCTAAAAAACAATACATCTAACACACATAAGTTGTTCAAGAACAATTTAAAACTTAAAATTCATAATTTAAAATAATAGAACATGATTTTAGAAATGAAAGTCCCATCACCAGGGGAATCTATAAAGGAAGTTGAAATCGCAACTTGGTTGGTAAAAGACGGAGATTATGTAGAGAAAGACCAAGCCATTGCTGAGGTTGATTCTGATAAAGCAACATTAGAATTGCCAGCAGAAGCCAGCGGAATCATTACTTTGAAAGCGGAAGAAGGAGATGCAGTTGCAGTAGGAGCAGTAGTTTGTCACATTGATACGGACGGCGTAAAACCAGCAGGCGATGCGCCAGTTGCTGAAGCTACAAAAACAGTTGAAGCGCCAAAAGTGGAAACTAAAACAGAAGCACCAAAAGCCGCACCAGCAGCAGCAACTTACGCTTCAGGAACTCCATCTCCGGCAGCACGAAAAATATTAGACGAAAAAAATATAGCAACAATTTCAGTAACAGGAACTGGAAAAGACGGAAGAATCACTAAAGACGATGCCGTACATGCGGCGCCTTCAATGGGGACGCCTACCGGTGGATCTCGTGGATCCGAACGTTCAAAATTATCAATGTTGCGTCGTAAAGTGGCAGAACGATTAGTGGCTGCTAAAAACGAAACAGCCATGTTAACTACTTTTAATGAAGTAAACATGACGCCAATCAACTTGATTCGGAATGAATACAAAGACGCATTCAAAGCAAAACATGGCGGAATTGGTTTAGGGTACATGTCTTTTTTTACTAAAGCAGTGACCAGAGCATTAAAATTATTTCCAGATGTAAACTCAATGATGGATGGGGATCATAAGATCGCTTTCGATTTTTGCGACATTTCTATCGCAGTTTCAGGACCAAAAGGATTAATGGTTCCTGTAGTTCGTAATGCGGAGAACTTGACTTTCCGTGGAGTTGAAGCCGACATTAAAAGATTAGCCCTTAAAGCGCGTGACGGACAAATCACAGTGGATGATATGACTGGTGGAACGTTTACGATTACTAACGGTGGTGTTTTTGGAAGTATGTTGAGTACGCCAATTATCAATCCGCCACAGTCAGGAATTCTTGGAATGCACAACATTATCGAGCGCCCAATTGCCGTAAACGGAAAAGTAGAAATTCACCCAATGATGTATGTGGCGTTGTCTTATGACCATAGAATTATTGATGGTCGTGAGTCTGTTGGTTTCTTGGTGGCCGTAAAAGAAGCCTTAGAAAACCCAATGGAATTATTGTTAGAGAACAATCCTAAAAAAGCATTAGAATTGTAATTGAATTAATTCATAAAATAAAAAATCCGTTTAGTTCTAAAACTAAACGGATTTTTTATTTTTTTATTAAAATTCCTTTGAATTCCACAACATCAAAAAGTGCGTAATTTTGGCTTTTCGGAATGTGGTCGCCTATAAATTGTAAATTTTCGACACTGCAATAGATGTTAAATTTGGTGTTTTTACCATAATTAAGTCGGACACTTGCCATAATTGCATCATTGATTTTCCAACTTACATTGTATCGCCCATTAGAAGTAAGGGATAATTGTAGTGTAAGATTATACCATTGTCTTCTTTTGATTTTCCTTTGAACAGATTGGAACGGATTGCCCTGTGAGATCATGTATACGATAAGATCGTCTGGTTCTGCTGCTAATTGATTTCGAATGGCTTGTGATCCATAGCCAATCTCAAAATCAAGTTCGTGTGTGTCATTATTATATAAAAAAGCTCCAATGCTAGCCATGTCACCAACGCCCATTTCGGGGATATAAACATTCCAGCTATAGGTTCCAGCGGCAAAACTTGAAATCGTTTTTACTTTTGATCTTTCCCACGTATTTGGATTTGTGAAAATACGTAAATTCCCATTTTCAATCCAGTAATTTGGATTGCCAACTTGAGTAGCATCTTCCCATTCCGTTAAATTATCGAAGTCCCAAATTTTTGAATAGCTGGTTTTTAAAATACTGAGATTGTTGGAATCTGAATTAGTTATTGTTTCATCTTCGTTAGTTAAGTCGGCGGGAGAACAAGAAAATAAAAGTAGTCCCATAAATACCAATAATTTTTTGAAAATATTTTTCATGTTTCTTTAAGGTTTTAAGGTCGTTTTTCTATTGTAAATATAAGCAATAATTAAAATAGTCCACGATTCCTTTTCCTTTCATTAAAACATCGGCTCCTATGATTCCATGAACGGGTTTTGATTTGTGTTGTGTTAAAGCTTCGTTTATATGAGATAAATCGAAAATTACGACGTCAAAAGCACTGTCTTTCCAAGTGCCTAGTTGCAATTGATTTTTTGTAGCTATTTGTGTCAACATTCCGGAAGCTCCAGCTCCTGAAGCTTTAGTTTTTGATTTTTTAGCTTCCAATAGAAACAAATCAACACATTCAAATCCGATACAACTACTTGAAGCACCTGTATCTAAAATGAAATTTCCTTTGATACCGTTGATTTTGGCTTTAATCAAAAGGTGTTGGGTTTTAGTAATCTTAAATTTTACTTTTTTGTAGTTTTCTTTTTTAAGGATTTTGTGGAGGTTTTTCATCTAGGCAGAATTTGTTTTCGGAATTATAGTGTCCCTTTTACAAAGATACAAGTTGTTGTATGCAGTTTTGGAATCTTTTTTCTGTCGCAATCTTTGTTAAACCATTTTTTTGACTAGTTTAATTCTTGTAATTTTGTATTCTTAAAAGACGACACTTGGAAACAAAAGTAATAATTACCGATACCCATACTCATTTATATTCTGAGGAATTCAATCAAGACCGAGATGAAATGATGAAGCGCGCCATTGGAGCGGGTGTGTCGCGTTTTTTTATTCCGGCAATCGATTCGACGTGCACGGAATCCATGTATACTTTAGAAAAAAAGTATCCTGAAAACGTATTCTTGATGATGGGCTTGCATCCCACGTATGTGAAAGAGAATTATCTGAAAGAATTACAGCATGTGGAAAACGAACTGGCGAAAAGAAAATTCTACGCTGTTGGTGAAATTGGGATCGATTTGTATTGGGATAAAACCCATTTGCCTCAGCAACAAATTGCTTTCAAAAAGCAGATTCAATTGGCTAAAGAATATAAGTTACCTATTGTGATTCATTGTCGGGATGCATTTGATGAAATTTTCGAAATTCTGGAACAAGAAAAATCGGATGATTTATTTGGTATTTTTCATTGTTTTTCTGGAACGTATGAACAAGCTTTAAGGGCAATTTCGTATAATATGAAGCTTGGAATAGGCGGGGTTGTTACTTTCAAAAACGGAAAAATCGATCAATTTTTGAAACAGATCGATATAAAGCATCTTGTTTTAGAAACAGATTCCCCATATTTAGCCCCAATTCCTTTTCGTGGAAAAAGGAATGAAAGTAGTTATATAGTCAGCGTAGTCGATAAGTTAGCCCAGATTTATGGCCTTTCAACACATGAAATAGCAATGCGAACCACCGAGAATTCTAAAGCTATTTTTGGGATTTAAAGTAGAATTCACTTTATTTTGACTTTTTTTTTGTTCATTTGCCCACACAAATATAGAAAAATCAACAATGCAGAAATTTGACGCTATTCGGCCATTTTATGATTCCGAAATAAACGAAGCACTTCAAGATGTGATTAATCACCCAATGATGAAAGCATTGATGAACTTTACTTTTCCGGGTGCTGCTGACGAAGTTTGGAAAGAACAACTCAGGAAAACGCACTCCATTCGGGATTTTCAATGTAATTTTATATACCAATCGGTTCAAAGAATACTAGAAAAAAGTTCAGAAGGAATGACCACTTCCGGTTTTGAAAAGTTAAAGAAAAACACTTCTTATTTGTTTGTCTCAAATCATCGGGACATCCTTTTGGATACTACGTTATTAAACACAGCTTTATTTGAACATGGGTTAGTGATGACAGCCTCAGCGATTGGGGATAATTTAGTAAAAAAATCGTTTCTGAATACCTTGGCAAAACTGAACCGTAATTTTTTAGTACAACGGGGATTGACTCCAAGAGAAATGCTGCAGAGTTCAAAACTATTGTCGGAATATATAGGGAATTTATTGCTTCATGAAAACCGTTCTGTATGGATAGCACAGCGAGAAGGAAGAACGAAAGACGGCAAGGATGAGACCAATCCGGGTGTTTTGAAAATGGTGGGTATGGGTTCTGATGAAAAGAATTTAATGGATTATTTCAAGAAAATTAAAATTGTACCCGTATCTATTTCGTACGAGTATGATCCTACTGATGCTCTGAAAATGCCACAATTGATGGCTGAAGCCAATAATGAAGTGTATGTCAAGGAAAAGAATGAAGATTTCATGACGATTCTGAGTGGTGCTCTAGGGCAAAAGAAGAGAATACACATTCATGTTGGGAAAGTTTTAGATATTGAAATTGATGCCATTATTACAGAAAACGAGAACTCAAATAAGCAAATAGTAGCTTTGGCACAAGTAATTGATAATGCCATATTGAGTAATTACAAATTATGGCCAACGAATTTTATTGCTTTTGATATTGTAAATAAGACCGATAGATATTCCCATTTGTATACTGAAAATGAAAAATCATTGTTCGAGCGCAGACTGGAAATGCGAATTGATCATGACAATCCAGTGGCTCTTGAAAGTTTTTTGGCCATGTATGCAAATCCAGTTGTGAACAAATTAAAATACCACGATGTTGTATAAAGCCAAAATACTTTTAATATATACCGGAGGAACTATTGGTATGCGAAAAGATTTTGAAACAGGAGCCCTCAAGGCATTCAATTTTAGTAAATTGTTACAGCGAATTCCAGAATTGAAACAATTGGATTGTGAGATCGAAACCGTTTCTTTTGAAAATCCTATAGATTCCTCGAACATGAATCCTGAAAAATGGGCAAAAATGGCTATAATTATTGCAGATAATTATACTTCATTTGATGGATTTGTTGTGCTTCATGGATCCGATACTATGTCGTATTCTGCTTCAGCGCTGAGTTTTATGCTTGAGAATTTGTCAAAACCAGTTATTTTTACCGGTTCACAATTACCCATAGGGGATTTGCGTACCGATGCTAAAGAAAACCTGATTACAGCCATTCAAATAGCTTCTCTGCAAAATAATAATCATCCGGTTATCAGTGAAGTGTGTCTTTATTTTGAATACAAATTATACCGAGGCAATAGAACTACAAAGATTAATGCGGAACATTTTAAAGCATTTACGTCTCCAAATTATCCTGAATTGGTGGAGTCTGGGGTGCATTTAAAGTTGAATCCTGAATTGTTTTTGCCTAAAAAAGGAACGGAGGAATTCAAAGTGCATAAAAATTTAGACAATAATGTTGCCATTATAAAGATGTTTCCTGGAATCAGTGAAGCAGTTTTATCCGCTATTTTAAATATTCCGAATCTTAAAGGTGTTGTTTTAGAAACCTACGGAGCTGGGAATGCACCTACAGAGGATTGGTTTTTAAACCTCTTGAAAAAAGCGATTGCCGGCGGGTTACATATTGTTAACGTTACCCAATGTTCTGGCGGGAGTGTCAGTATGGGGCAATACGAAACCAGTACCGGACTGAAAGAAATTGGTGTGATTTCCGGAAAAGACATCACCACCGAGGCGGGAATCACAAAATTGATGTATTTATTGAGCAAAAAAATAGCCCCAAAAGACTTCAAAACTATTTTTGAAACTTCTTTACGAGGAGAAATGACATAATATTTAGATTTTACTTTTCTAACTCGTTTTTTTTCGTGTTCTTTGCAGCCGTAATAAAATAGAGAGGTGGCCGAGTGGCTGAAGGCGCACGCTTGGAAAGCGTGTATATGGCAACATATCGAGGGTTCGAATCCCTTCCTCTCTGCCAGTAGAAATACAAAATGAAAAAACCCCTCTAAATCTTATGATTTAGAGGGGTTTTTTCATTTACGGTAAATCAAATTATTCATTAAATCTCAAAACTTAGGTGTCTTTTGAGGTGTCACTGAAATTATATTTTTTAAGTGACACCTATCTCAAAAGATACCAGTTCAACATTTGTTCAAATACCTTTTCACTATTTGAACATCTTGTTTGGAAGAATTACAAAGTTTAAATTTAATAATAACTAAAAGGTCACCAACCATGAACACAGCCGTATCCGTTCTCTTTTATATAAAGAGATCAAAAGTCAATAATGATGGCATCTGCCCTATTTATGTACGTGTCACCGTACAATATGGGAATTTATAAATTTACATAATACAGTAAGATTAACATATTTGCATCGTTTTATTGATGTTCTATTTCCAGCTAATACTCCACAAACTGATTTAGTTGTTGAAGAATTACAAACTTGGCTAACTGGTTTAGAAAAACTATAATTATTACTGGAAAAAACACCCATTCCTACCCCAACATTCGTTTATAATGGAAAAAAAAGCCCGATAAATACTTTTTAGTGGAAAATAAAGTATAGTTTTACTTCAATAAAGCACCACTAATGGAAAATTTTGTCCCAACACACCTTCAAGAAATTATTTATTCATCGAGCGATAAAAAAGTAAGAAAACAAATTGCTTTGCTTGAAAGTACAGGTAAAATTAAAAAAATTGCTCCTCGTATCTTTACTTCCAATTTTATTGATACGGACGAGGTTATTATCAAAAGAAATATTTTTTCTATTCTGGGCAATTTATATCCCGGGGCATTATTAAGCCACCGTTCCGCAATAGAATTCAAACCAACTGCAACAGGACAAATATTTGTTACCTATACCTACACCAAAAAAATAGAGTTGCCTGGAATAACCATTCGTTTTATGGAAGGTATTGGAGCAATTGAAGGTGATAATTCATTTTCGGGGGAGTTATTTGTTTCACAACAAGAAAGAGCATTTTTAGAAAACCTACAACCGTCCAGAAAATCGGGTCCAGAATCTAAAACTATTTCAATTGCTGAACTCGAAAACAAACTAGAGAAAATAGTACAAGTTAAAGGCGAAGAAGGACTAAATCAAATTAGAGATAGCGCAAAAGTAATCGCCGATAAATTAAGAATGCAAAGTGAGTTTGAGAAATTAAACAAACTAATTAGTGCCTTATTATCTACACAGCCTTCCAAAATATTATCGTCTCCACGAGCCATTGCACGAGCATTTGGAAATCCTTATGACCAATCAAGAATAGATTTGTTTGAGATATTATTTTTAGAGTTAAAGCAAAGAGAATTCAAAAATGCGATAGATAGAAATACAACTAATACAGCTTTTCAAAATTTCGCTTTTTTTGAAGCCTATTTTTCAAATTATATTGAAGGAACTCGATTTGAAGTGATTGAAGCAAAAAACATTATCGAAACCGATACCCCAATGTTCAATCGTGATGAAGATTCACACGACATATTAGGAACGTATAAATTGGTCAGTAATAAAATCGAAATGAATGTTACGCCAACTTCTCCGGAAGAGTTCATTAGCATTCTTCAATACAGACATCGATTACTTTTGGAAGCAAGAATATCAAAAATGCCAGGCGTATTTAAAGATAAAAACAATCGTGCTGGAGAAACATTTTTTGTCGATTTCGAATTAGTAAAAGGCACATTAATAAAAGGGTTTGATTTCTACAAAGTACTAACAGACCCATTTGCAAAAGCAGCTTACATTATGTTTATGGTAAGTGAAATACACCCATTTTTGGACGGTAACGGAAGAATTGCAAGAGTAATGATGAATGCCGAATTGGTCAAAGCTGAACAAACAAGAATAATAATTCCAACAGTATATCGTGATGATTATTTAGGAGCTTTACGAAGATTAACAAGGCAACAAGATCCATTAGCCTATATAAAAATGCTACAACGAGCACAAGATTTTAGTGCAACATTAAAAGCAGATACTATGGAAGATTTAGAATTGCAATTAAACTCAAGTAACGCTTTCAAAGAACACGACGAAGCCAAATTAAAGATTATCGTATAAAAAGACACGGGCAATCCTTTCGATTGATTATGAAACAAATTTTAGTCAATTAAACCACATAAAAAAGACATCACTATTCCATGTGTCACTTTGTGACATAAATGGCAGAAATACTCATCATAAATAGAAGTAAATTGCCGCTTCTGAACGAAAGGAATTATTTACTATTTTTATTGAGTGCCAGAACTTGAATCATAGAGGTTTCAAGTTAGGCAACGCCCAATCAAAGCCATAGATAGAGTATGAGAACCGAAAACAAGAGATTGTGTATCTACCCGAAAGACATACAACGCATAACAGGAAAGAGTTATCGTCAAAGTATTAGACTGCTTCAAAAAATCAGACAAGACCTCAATAAGCTCCAAAATGAGTTTGTATCTATTGAGGAATTTTGCCAATACACCAGCCTAAAAATTGAACAATTTGAACCCTTGATAATTGGATAGAAATTAAATTTTAGGCAACTAAATTTTGAACTTTACCAGTTCAAAAAATATTGTCTAACCAGTTCAAATTATTATAATTAATCATTAATTCCAGCAAAAAAATCCTTATATTTGAATAATTGAAATTTAGAACAATTTGCTAACATATTGAGAGGTGTCAGTTGAGGTGTCACTTAAAATAAAAGCTTTGCAAAGCCTTATTTTAAGACACTTTATAAAAACAAACAACTCCTTCCTCTCTGCGATGAAATAATGCTTCCTAAAAGGGGAGCATTTTTTGTTTTAGGGCGTGGTCAATTTTTTAGTTTGTCAAGAGAGTAAACAAAAAAAGATCAGCAGGCAATACCAGTATTAATTTTTTGTGAGCCGTCCTTCCTTTAGGTCAACAAGGGTAGTTCAGTCCTTTCTGTCAAATAGAATTCCGTGGCTGCAAGAACTGTAGAGCGTTTTTATCTTTAAAGGTCTTAAAAAGGATTATTTGTGGTTGTTATTTATCACAAAACGATCAAAAGGGTATATTTGTATCGTTTTAATGAGAATTGGAAGCCAAGGGTGTTTGATAGAATCATTGAGCGATTTAAAACCAAAAAATTATGCGAATTTTTCTTAGTTGTTTTCTGCTGCTAATGGTTGCTACTGTTTTTTCTCAGGAAAATACACCATCACAAGATACTCTAATTATGAAAGTGGATTCCTTGTATCGTGAGGATCAGTTCTATTTTGGGATCACTTACAATATATTGACGGACGGCCCTTCGGGGTTGTCACAAAGCAAATTTTCGTCGGGTTTGTCAGGTGGTTTTTTGCGGGATATGCCTTTAAATAAAAAGAGAACCGTTGCAATAGCTTCCGGTATTGGATTTACATATAATAATTACAATCAAAACATAGCCATTTCTGCAACAGACGGTATGCCAGTTTATGCCCTGATTGATGCCAATAGGGATTATAATAAAAATAAGTTTTCCCTACTTTCAGTTGATGTTCCTGTTGAGTTTAGATGGCGAACCTCTACTTATGAAAGCCATAAATTTTGGCGCATTTATACAGGAATAAAGTTTAGTTATTTGCTCTACGACAAGTCCGTTTTTGATAGTGCTCAAGGCAAAGTGGTGGTTACAGGAAATAAAGATTTTAATAAATTACAATACGGGGCTTATGTCTCTGCAGGATACAATACAATTAATTTGTATGCCTATTATGGTTTAAATTCAATATTCAAATCGGCAAAAATAGAAGACAAGTCAATTACCATGAAAGCATTAAATATTGGCATAGTATTTTATATTTTATAGCCATAAAACCAATAGAAGCAATTGTGGAATAATTCCCAGAACAAAACCTAAAAGGAGTTCTTTAATGGTATGCGCTTTCATTTCCAGTCTGGAAGTCGCGACCACGCCATTCAACAGTAGTAGTAATGCAATAGTAAAAATATTTTGAATTTGAAGGTGCAGGCTTAATCCAATGATAAATACAGTCAAAGAGCTGAAAGCTATCATGTGCAGGCTTGCTTTTATCTGCAGAAATAATAGGATTAGAGCTAATAATGAACTCAAAAGTCCCCCCAATAAAAAAAAATGCAACTCTGGATAGGAATCAATAGTGATACTTTTTCGAACTAATAAGATGATCAAGAAACAATGAAGTATTAAGGGTATTTTACGCTGGGATATTTTAGAAACCATTATGGAATCTATATTTCCTGTAGCGCGTAAGAGAAAAAAGGCCAAAACAGGAATTAACACCGTCACAATCAACACCTGAAAAAAAATGAATATCTTTTCTTGACTCACAAAATCAGATCCATTAAAAAAAAGGTAGAACAATGTTGCCATTGCCGGAATGAATATTGGATGGAAAATATAAGAGAAAAGGGGAAGGGTTTTTTTCAATAGTTTTGATTTTGTATCAAACAAATATAGGTAATCTGTCAAAATTAGTAAAGCATATCAAAAGAGTTTCTTGTTTTTAATAAACGAAATTGCTCATAATTATCGTATATCTGTCGCTTCGTTTTGAAAAGAAGTGCTATTTTTGAGGAAGTTTTGCAAATAAACAGCCTGTTGAAAGTATCATTTTCAAAAAAGAAATTCACCTCAATCTTTTTTTTATTCCATGAGCAAAAAAATTCTAAATAGCATACAAAATATCCCCGCAAAGTTTATTGGAACCAGCAGTACGATGGCTATTGATTCTATTTCTATAGACAGTCGTTCTTTGCAAAATGGCCCGAAAACGCTGTTTTTTGCATTGGTTGGAGCCAATACGGATGCTCACCTTTATCTCAAAAATTTAATTGCAAGTGGCGTCCAGAATTTTGTAGTTACCCATATTCCTGAAGATTGTGAAGGGAAAGCTAATTTTTATGTAGTGACCAATACCTTGTTGGCTTTGCAACAATTTGCCGCAGCATATCGCAGTTTCTTTGATTTTCCTGTCATTGGGCTCACGGGAAGTAACGGTAAAACGATAGTCAAAGAATGGCTTAATTTTTTATTAAGTCCGGATTATAACGTTATCCGAAGTCCAAAGAGTTACAACTCTCAAATTGGTGTTCCGCTGTCTGTGATTGCGATAAATGAAAAACACAATTTAGGAATTTTTGAAGCCGGTATTTCTACGGTTTCAGAAATGGAAAAACTCGAAAAAATCATTAAACCTACGATTGGAATTCTCACGAATATAGGGACGGCACATGACGAAGGTTTTGCTGATATCAGTGACAAAATCAAAGAAAAATTGAAACTTTTCCAGGATGTCCAAGTCATTATTTATCATAAAAATCCAACAATTGATTTGTTGATCCGTCCCGATACCGCCGTTTTTTGCTGGAGTTATAACGATGCTAAGGCTTCGGTTCTGATTGCTAAAAAGGGAGTTTTAGACAAGACCGTTTTGACGGTGCTACAAAACAACAACAAGTTTGACATAAAAATACCATTTCAGGATGAGGCGTCGATAGAAAATGCAATTTCCTGTTTGATGGTTTTGTTGTATTTTAAATACGATGACAGAACGATTCAAAACCGCATGGAGTTGTTGTATCCGGTAGAAATGCGATTGAAAGTCAAAAACGGAATCAACAATAGCAGTATTATTGATGACAGTTACAGTTCTGATTTTCAATCCTTAAAAATTGCGTTGGATTTTCTTGAAAGTCAAAAACAGTATAAAAAGAAAACAGTCATTCTATCTGATATTTTTCAAAGCGGTTTGCCTAACGATGTGTTGTACTCGAAGGTGGCTGAGCTAATTGTTTCCAACCGGATTACACGGGTAATTGGTATTGGCGAAACCATTTCAGCATTTAAAAACAAGTTTGCTAACTGCAGTACTTTCCAAAACACAGCTGCATTTGTCGCTGATTTTGAAAACTTGGACTTTGGTAATGAAACCATTTTGATAAAAGGGGCGAGATCGTTCCAGTTTGAAGAAATTGTATATTTATTAGAGGAGAAGACACATGAAACGGTCCTAGAAATCAACCTGAATGCTATTAGTTACAACCTGAATTTTTTTAAATCAAAGTTGCTACCAAAAGTAAAAATTATGGTTATGGTAAAAGCATTCGGGTACGGAAACGGCGGACTCGAAATTGCTAAATTACTGGAACATCATAAAGTAGATTATTTGGGCGTGGCTTTTGCCGATGAAGGAATTTCATTAAAAAACGGGGGCATTAATTTGCCTATTATGGTCCTTAATCCAGAGAATACTAGTTTTTCGGCTATTATTCAACATCAGTTGGAACCGGAAATTTACTGTTTAAAAGGTTTATATGCGTTCTTGAAAATAGCAAAACAAAAAAATTTAAAGCATTTTCCAATTCATATTAAATTCGATACCGGCATGCATCGATTGGGCTTTGAAGAAAATACCCTCGATGAACTGATAGCTGCGCTAAGAGGAAACAGTACCGTGCAAATAAAAAGTATTTTATCACACTTGGCTACGAGCGATGATCTTGAACACATGGATTTTGCTCATTCCCAAATTAATTTGTTCGAGAAAGTATCCTCTAAATTGATGTCTGAATTGCAAATAAAACCCTTGCGTCACATCCTGAACACCTCTGGGATAAGTAATTTTCTGGATTCGCAATACGATATGGTTCGGCTAGGAATTGGTCTTTATGGAGTTTCAAATGATGCCCAAGAACAAAAGCAACTCGAAAATGTGGGGACACTAAAATCCGTGATCTCACAAATAAGAACGATTGCTGCTGGAGAAAGCGTAGGCTATGGCCGCCGATTTGTAGCCGAAAAACCAACAAAAATTGCTACAATTCCCATAGGATATGCTGATGGGATTTCCAGAGGCTGGGGAGATGGTTTGGGATTTGTTATGGTAAAAAACACCAAAGCCTATATCGTTGGGAGTATTTGTATGGACATGCTGATGGTTGATGTCACCGGCATTGAATGCAAAGAAGGTGATTCAATACTTATTTTTGGCGAAAATCCAACGGTTTCTTTTATAGCCCAGAAATTAAATACAATTCCCTATGAAATTTTGACCAGTATTTCGCAACGGGTGAAACGCGTGTTTTATAGGTAGCGATTAAATTTAGAAGAAAGGACTGTTACTACTTTTAAAATTTTTATTAAATTCGTTTGTCAGAAGTAAATTTTAACCTAAAAAAATAAATTATGGGATTTTTTAGTGATTTCAAAGCCTCTTTGATGAAGGGAGACGTTTTAAGTTTAGCAACTGCGGTTGTTATTGCTGGAGCATTTGGCAAAATTGTAGGCTCAGCTGTTGATGATGTCATAATGCCAGTTGTTGGTTTGTTAACCGGAGGAATTGATTTTACCCAAAAATTCATCACCTTAGACGGAAATAGTTACGAAACCCTGGCTGCTGCAAAAGCTGCGGGTGCCGCCGTGATTACCTACGGTAATTTGGTCCAAGCCATTATCAACTTCATAATAATTGCATTCTTTATTTTTGTGGTTTTAAGAGCTGCTGAAAAGGCCAAGAAAAAGGAAGTTGTTGCCGTCGCTGCTCCAGCTGGACCAACACAGGAACAATTGCTGACTGAGATTAGAGATTTATTGAAAAAGTAATTTCGACTACAGTATAGCTAAACCGCTTTGGAATAGAGGCCTTTTTTCTTTATTCAAAAGGTTATATAAAACAAGATGATTTTCATCCTTAACATAATAAGGTGCCGGGAGAAATACTTTACAACTTAGTTTTCTTAATCTCTTAATGGTTTAAAATACTATTTATAGGTTTGCGATTAAAAAAGAGCAGATTTTTTAATGGGAAATTTGAGGTTGTCTTTTAATTTGTTGAAAATATAACATTTTGTTATTTTTTGTTAACCTCCTTGTTTTGATTTCAATATTACTTACTTTTGTACTTCAAATTTAATATTCACCCGAGCCTGAAAGGCGAACGGACGAAGTAATACTAAAAATATACTATGAGAATAGCAGTTGTAGGAGCTACCGGAATGGTTGGCGAAGTAATGTTGAAAGTTTTGGCAGAAAGAAATTTCCCTGTAACCGAGTTAATTCCCGTTGCTTCACAGCGCTCAGTGGGTAAAGAAATTGAATACAAGGGCAAAAAATATAAAGTGGTAGGCATGCAAACTGCAGTAGATATGAAAGCAGATATTGCTTTGTTTTCTGCAGGAGGCGACACTTCACTGGAGTGGGCTCCAAAATTTGCAGCAGCAGGAACAACCGTTATCGATAATTCATCGGCTTGGCGAATGGATCCGACTAAAAAATTAATCGTTCCGGAAATCAATGCAACAGAATTGACCGCCGCAGATAAAATCATTGCAAATCCAAATTGCTCTACCATTCAAATGGTATTGGTTCTGGCTCCGTTGCACAGAAAATACAACATCAAACGGGTCATTGTTTCTACCTACCAATCCATCACTGGAACAGGCGTAAAAGCAGTGCAACAATTGGAAAATGAATACGCAGGCGTTCAGGGTGAGATGGCCTACAAATATCCAATTCACAGAAATGCGATTCCACAATGTGATTCTTTTGAAGAAAATGGGTACACGAAAGAAGAGATGAAATTGGTACGTGAAACCAAAAAAATATTAAGCGATAATACAATTGCTGTTACAGCGACTGCGGTACGGGTGCCAATTGTAGGCGGACACAGTGAAGCGGTAAACGTAGAATTTACGAACGATTTTGATGTAAACGAAGTACGAAACATTTTGCATCATACCGATGGCGTAGTCGTACAGGACAATAATGACACCTACACGTACCCAATGCCAATGTATGCGCAAGGAAAAGATGACGTTTTTGTAGGTAGAATTCGTCGTGACGAAAGCCAAGAAAATACTTTAAATATGTGGATTGTTGCGGACAACTTGAGAAAAGGAGCAGCGACAAATACCATCCAGATTGCTGAATATTTGATCGCAGCCAAATTGGTATAAATCGATTTTTATTTTTAAAATGAAACCATTTGTTTCGCAAAAATATATTTTGTGAGATAAATGGTTTTCTTTTTTCCTGTTTTTGTTACCTTTGGCTCGAATGAAAAAGAATAAACTCATAGTAAGTCTTTCTCTGGTTGTTACAGTCTTGTTCTCAATGCTGTTTCAGTCACTGCACACCTATGAGCATTTGGCTAAACAGCTTTCCGAAAAGCAGTGCCACCATAAATACAATGTTACCGGTACAGAGATAACACACCAACACCAGAAAGTTGACCATTGTTATGTTTGTGAATTTGCTTTTGGCAGTTACATTACGCCAAAAGATTTCTCCTATCAATTGTACTCCAGTATTGAAGAAATCCCTTATTTTTTTACTGCAGCGGAAACAGTTATTTCGTTTTCCGGCAGTTTGTATTCCCTCCGAGGTCCACCCGTAAATAGTTTAAGCTGAATTTATTTCAGCTTCTGTTGAATTCATTTCAGCAAGTTTTACACGTTTTATCTACTAAATAATTCCGGTCTCGGCTCTCTCTCCTTTGGAGAGGGCTGGGGAGAGGAAAAACTATACAATCATTTTCAATGAAAAAATTTATCATAGCCCTGTTTTTAGGGTTTTCGGCGATGCTTCAAGCGCAAAATACGTTATCGGGAACCGTAACCGATTTAAAAAACCAACCCATAAAAGGCGTTTCAGTATACGCATCAGAATTGCATAAAGGAACTACTACAGATGAGAACGGAAAATATACATTTTCTAATCTGCCAAATAGAAACTTAAAAATAAGCTTTACACTCATAGGATTTGCAACCCAAAACAAAACCATAAGCAGTCTTCAAAAAGAAAATATATTAGATATTATACTTGTGGAAGCAATTTTCGAGATGGATGAAGTAATCGTTTCAACCGCTTTTAATAAAATACAATCGCAAAACGTGATGAAAGTGGAGCACGAAAGCATCAAAAATTTACAACGAAAAGGAACCGCCACTTTGATTGAAGGATTGGCGACTATTCCCGGAGTTTCTCAGGTTTCTACCGGAACATCTATCGGGAAACCGGTAATTCGTGGTTTGAGTGGCAATCGTGTTTTGGTATATTCACAAGGTGTTCGAATAGAAAATCAACAGTTTGGTGACGAACACGGTTTGGGATTGAACGATTCAGGAATAGAAAGTGTTGAGGTAATAAAAGGACCTGCTTCGTTGTTGTACGGTTCTGATGCTTTGGGTGGTGTTTTGTATTTTAACCCCGAAAAATTTGCTGATGCGAATACCTTTAAAGCGAATTTCAGTCAAAAATATTTCTCGAATACCGCAGGAAGCAGTTCTTCTTTGGGTTTGAAAACATCCACAGACAACTGGAAATTCATGGTTCGTGGAAGTTACAATTCTCATTCGGATTATAAAAGTGCTTCGCCAGTTCGGTCTTCGACCTCGGGTGCCGATGGTGACAGAGTAACAAATACCCGTTACAATGAAACCGATTTCAAAACAGGAATTGGCTACAGCAATGCTAAATTTTCTAGTGTATTGCGTTACAATTACAATGAATTGGATTTAGGAATCCCGGAAGATGGTATAGCAGGCCAAACGACAAGCAAGAAAACCGGATTTCCAAAACAAGGCGTTTTCAATCATTTATTAAGTTTAAACAATGTTTTCTTTTTCGAAAAATCAAAATTGGATCTTGATTTAGGGTATGTTGCCAATGATCGAAGTGAGTTTGAAGACAGCAATGTGGCAGTTCTACACATGAAATTGAAAACTTTCAATTACAACGCAAAATACCATTTACCAAAAATGGGAAAAATAGAAACCATTGTGGGAGTTCAAGGAATGCACCAAACCAATACAAATTCAGGGGAAGAATATTTAATTCCGGATGCGGTTACCAATGATTTTGGTGTTTTTGGGACAGCTAATTATGAGTGGAATACGAATGTTTTGCAAGCCGGATTGCGTTTTGATAATAGAAACATCACTACGGATGCACAAGGAATTGCAGGTGAAGAAGGTTCATTTGAAGCCATCAATAAATCATACGACAGTTTTAATGCATCGTTGGGTTACAAAACTAATCTGGCCGATGATTTGACGTTACGTTTGAACGTGGCTTCCGGATTTAGAGCGCCAAACCTTGCTGAATTAACTTCTAATGGAGTTCATGAAGGAACGAATCGTTATGAAGTAGGAAATAGTGATTTAGAAACCGAGCAAAACGTTCAAACGGATTTAAATTTAGAATATAAAACGGATCATTTTGAGTTTTTTGTAAACGGATTTTACAATCACATCAACAATTATATCTACACTTCGCCATCTGGAGAAATCATTGCAGATAACGCTGTTTTTGATTATATCCAGAATAACGCTAAATTGTATGGAGGCGAAATCGGACTGCATTTTCATCCGCATCCATTGGATTGGTTGCATTTTGAAACGAGTTTTGAAACGGTAACCGGCGAAAAACAAAACGGAGATTACTTACCGTTAATCCCGGCAAACAATTGGAACAACACCATTAGAACTGAATTCAAAATCAAAAACTGGTTAGAAGATGGTTTTGCAACGCTGAATGTCTCCAGCACGTTCCATCAAAAAAAGGTAAGTGGATTTGAGACAGCATCGAATGGGTACAACTTAGTGAATTTAGGTTTTGGCGGAACTGTAAAACTGGGTAAAACCGCTTTTGATGTTAACATCAACGGGAATAATTTATTTGATAAAAGATACATTGCGCATCTTTCCCGTCTTAAAACAGATGGTATTCCAAACATTGGAAGAAACATCATTTTGGGTGTGAATTTTAATTTATAAGCTCGAGCCATTACATTTAATTAATTTTTTTTACCACATAAGGAACGTAGATTTTTTTAGTTTTTAAAAGAAAATATAGCCATTTCACTTTCACTAGCCAAGCTATGCGAAGAATAGAACTATTTTCTATGCTTTCTTTAACTGTTAGTCAGAAATCTAAGTAATAACCATGGTATAATGTCGTATTTTAAAATCAGGATAAAATCAGGATAAAATCTGATTTAAAGCTGTTTTACTTAAAGTTAATTCTTTTGACTTTACGACTTTTAAACTTTCGACTTACTTATGTTTCTATGTGGTTGATTTTTTTTAACTTAATTAGTATTTTTAAACTTCAAAGAAATATTTTATAAAATCACCTTTCTCCAAACACTATTTTTTAGTTTTATTAAAGACTTTCACACCGTTACAAGACTAACTATTTTTCCTATTTTTGTAACAACCTAAAACAGAATCTAATGAAAAACACTTTTTTAATAATGGCTGTAACTTCTGCAATGGCGACTTTCGGCCAAAACCCAAATCCAAAACCGCTAACCTATCCCACTACAAGTAAAGGGGAAACCGTGGATGTGTACTTCGACACTAAACTTCCGGATCCATACCGCTGGCTCGAAGATGACAAATCAGCGGAAACGGGTGCCTGGGTAAAAGCCCAAAATGAAGTGACCTACGGGTATTTGGCGCAAATTCCGTTTCGCGATGTCTTGAAATCAAGAATGGAAAAACTGTGGAATTACGAAAAAATAGGAGCGCCTTTCAAAGAAGGAAATTTCACGTATTACTATAAAAATAACGGCTTACAAAACCAATCAGTGTTGTACAGAAAAGACGCCAAAGGAACTGAAACCGTATTCTTGGATCCCAATACGTTTTCTAAAGACGGAACAACTTCGCTTGGCGGATTAGATTTCTCTAAAGACGGTTCTAAAGTAGCCTATTCTATTTCAGAGGGCGGAAGCGACTGGAGAAAAGTTATTATCATGGATGCCATTACCCAAAAAATAATCGAAGACACTATAGTCGATGTAAAATTTAGCGGTGTGTCTTGGAGAGGAAATGAAGGTTTTTACTATTCCAGTTATGACAAACCAAAAGGAAGCGAATTGTCTGCAAAAACTGACCAGCATAAACTGTATTTCCATAAATTAGGGACTGCACAAAAACAGGATCAAGTGATTTTTGGTGCCGACCAAAAACGACGTTATGTAGGTGGTGGAGTTACGGAAGATGACCATTATCTGGTAATCACAGCGTCTAATTCTACCTACGGAAACGAATTGTACATTAAAGATTTGACAAAGTCAAACAGTCCTATTGTGACTATAGTGGATAATTTCAAGAGCGACAACAACATTATTGAAAACGAAGGCGGAAAACTATTCATAGAAACCGACTTAAATGCGCCCAACAAACGCATTGTTACCGTAGACGTAAAAAACCCGAAACCGGAAAACTGGAAAGATTTTATTGCTGAGACGGAGAATGTGTTGTCTCCATCCACAGGTGGCGGGTATTTCTTTGCTAATTATATGAAAGATGCCGTTTCGGTGGTGAAACAATATGACTATTCCGGAAAACTAGTTCGTGAAATTAAATTGCCGGGCGTAGGAACTGCCGGTGGTTTTGGCGGAAAGAAAAAAGAAAAAACGGTGTATTATTCCTTTACGAATTATATTACTCCGGGTTCTACTTTTTCATTCGAGCCAGCAACCGGAACTTCTGCGGTGTATGAAAAACCAAAAGTAGATTTCAACAGCGAGCAATACGAGTCCAAACAAGTGTTTTACACTTCCAAAGACGGAACCAAAATCCCGATGATTATCACCCACAAAAAAGGATTGAAACTCGACGGAACAAATCCAACAATGCTTTACGGTTACGGAGGATTTAACGTGAGTTTGACACCAAGTTTCAGTATTGCCAATGCCGTTTGGATGGAAAACGGAGGCGTTTATGCCGTGCCCAATTTACGTGGTGGTGGCGAGTACGGGAAAAAATGGCACGATGCGGGAACCAAAATGCAAAAGCAAAACGTATTTGATGATTTCATCGCAGCGGCTGAATATCTGATTGCTCAAAAATATACATCTTCACAATATCTTGCCATTCGTGGTGGGTCAAACGGAGGATTACTAGTGGGAGCTACCATGACGCAACGTCCTGATTTGATGCGAGTTGCATTACCAGCAGTGGGCGTGATGGACATGTTGCGCTACCACACCTTTACTGCAGGAGCAGGTTGGGCGTATGATTACGGAACGGCGCAGGACAGTAAGGAAATGTTCAGTTACATCAAAGGCTATTCTCCAGTACACAACATACAAAAAGGGATTCAATATCCAGCAACCATGGTCACTACAGGGGATCACGATGATAGAGTAGTGCCAGCACACAGTTTCAAGTTTGCAGCCGAATTACAAGAAAAACAAACCGGAACAAACCCCACACTAATCCGTATTGACATCAATGCAGGACACGGTGCCGGAAAATCCGTAGCGGCAACCATCCAGGAAAATGTAGATCTTCAGGCCTTCACGTTGTACAACATGGGAGTGGTGTTATTGCCAGAATTGGAATAATAACAATTGTGATACCGATTTTACCCTGAGCGATCCCGAAACTTCGGGAGAAGGGAGGAGCTTATTCCTGCTGTACACTGTATCTTTTCCTCCGCCGAAAGTGGCGGAAGGAAAAGGATGCCGTTCCCATCAGGGCTAGGGCATTCGATTCCTTAGATAATTGTCATTACGAGGAGTTGCGAGGCACGCGGAAAAGCAGTCACATCACAAATTGATAAATTTTTAAAAAACGCTACTCGAAAGAGTAGCGTTTTTTTTTGTGGAATGAATTTACTTATCAAAAAATCAAGTTGAAAACTAAAAATCAATGAGGACAATTGTAAGCAGGTCAATTGTCCACGCAAAACTATTTTTATAGGTTATGAATATTAAGGAAAAATTCGGTTTTAAAGTCAAACAATTACGAGAACAAAAAGGCTTCTCGATTGAATATTTGGCCAATATATCAAATGTAGACAGAACCTATATTTCAGATATAGAAAAAGGAAAAAGAAATGTTTCAATAACAATAATTGAAAAAATAATCCTTGCGCTAGATACTGATTTTGCAACCTTCTTTAGTAATAATAGTTTTAAAAAATGATAATGGAAGAGAATATATCAATTGAAGAGTTCGACAACAAGAAATTGATTGTGAAATATTTTAATAAGAAACTAATAGTTAGTGTTTGGCACGTTATTCATTTCCACTTTATTTAGTTCTGCCATTAATGCTTTTTTTACATCAAGAACAAACTCTTTCTTCAGTGGGATGCCGCATATAAAAATATTGTTTGTTGATTGATTTATATTATTCTTGTAGCTGATTTTTTTTATTTCAACTTTATCAGAAGGATAACATAAAAACCCATATTTATTGTCGGTTTTGCTAAATGATGAATAAGCCATAATCTGATGTAAATCATGTCTATGAATATCTTTTAAATTCTCACTTTTGTCAAATTTGTTGTAAAGATTTGATTTGTATTTAGCATCAATAAATACAATAAGATTTTCTTTTTGGTAGATTGCATCTGGCTCAATATGTTTCAATTCCCAAGAATATCGATTAGAGGTTTTGGAATGAAATTTGTAATTTGAAAATAAATGACCTCCGGTTTCTTTTGAAATTTCTTTAAATATATATTGAACAAACTTTTCAAAAACATCAGAGAAATCCACTCGCCAAGCCGTACTGTCTATGAAATTAAAATTTAATATTCTATTTGCTTGATCTTTACAGTTTTTAACTTTAAGATTATCAGCGGATTTTATTACAATATTATTAGTTGAAATAGGTTTGTGTAAATAAAGCTTTTCGTCAATAAAGGTTAGTCTGTTTCTAATCGAGCTTTTTATTCTTTGTGGTGTATTTGAAGATAAAAGTTCCAATTTACACAAATCATAGACATAGCGAATTTCAGAATATTCTTTATGAAATTCACTTAGGATATTTTTCCGTGCTGGGAATTTTAACCGATTTTCGATTTTATATTCTTCATTTATATATTTATTCCAATTTACTTGTCCTGTTGGTTGAGAAGTGATCTTTTCAATATTATCAAATTTTCTCCAAGGAGTTTTTATTAATTCTTCAAGAGAATCAATAAATTTTATAGCTTCTAAATATAATGGAGGTCGGAAATTCTTTCCTGAAGCTAAAGGTAAACTGTCGATTACTTGAGGACTGATTTCAGTCCCTAAAAGATTAAGAATTTCAATGTAATCTTCAAATCTATCCCGCCCAGTGAATCTGGGCATCACAACAAAGTCACCAATCTGCTTACCAGTATCTGATGCTCTTAAAGGAATAGTCCCTATGAATTCTGAAGTACGAAAAGTTAAAGAAGTATTTTGGTCTGTACCTATGATTAAGGGCTGAACACCTAAAAAGCTAAAATTAGTTGAATTATAATTAATGAATTTTTGCAGGTATTGGCCTATGATTCTTTTGTCGGCGGATTTAAACCATTTTTTTTGTAAAACAAGACCGTTCAACAAAATTGATTTTTCTGTTAAACAGGGTATTTCACAAAAAACATCTAAAGGCTTATTCATTCAAAAAGAGATTTATTAATTCTAGTTGTGAAATAATTATTGAACTCTTCTTTAGCATTTCTGATTAACCCTTCTTGTAAGTATTCTTTAATTAATGGGAATATTTCATATTTGATTCTATTATCCATTTCTTCAACCGAAGAAGAAATGAAATAACCTTGCCCTGGCTGTAATGAAAGTTCATTACTGTTTGCATACCAGTCAAATATTTCTTGGATTCTGCTGAAATCGTCTTTGAAGAATTGTTTTGAGTTGATTGGTTTTGGCTTCAAAGTGTACCATGCAAATCTTCTTCTTAAAGCAAAGTCTACAACTGCCAAACTTCTGTCGGCAGTGTTCATTGTTGCAATTACATTAAAATTTTTTGGAAGTTGATTAATCTTAAAGCCTGGGTAAATTTCTATTTCAATATCAGAATCTTCCATTTTGTGTTCAAATAGATAAAATATTGGACCCAAAACGTTGGATAAATTTGCTCTGTTTATTTCATCGATTATCAAAACAATTTTCTCTGTTTGATGCTCTATGGCATATTTTAAAGCTATGGTAAAACTTCCTAGGTTCTCAATATAACTTAATTCTTTACTTTTAACATCGGGTCTAATTCCATAAATAAAATCAGAGAAACTAGTCTCAGCGTGAAATTGTGTAAAAAATGTTTTAGCTTTTATTTTAGCTGACACTAATTTAGCCGTTCTTGTCTTTCCAGTGCCTGGAGGACCTTGAAGAACAATGAATCTTCTTTGGTTGAGTAAACTTTCGATTTCTTCAGCTTCATCAATTTCCTCTATTTTCAAAAAAGGTTCAAGAGCTTCAGTAATTGCTTTTCTATGCTCTTTGTTTGATGGCCATTCTCTTAACTTTGCATAACCAGCAACAAAAGCAGCAATTATTTCCTTACCTTCTTTAGATTCGGGATTATCTACTATTTGGCAAACCGGCAATACTTTTGAATAGATTTTAATAGTGTTTTTTATATGCTGTAAATCATTGTTTCCAGTAATTGTTTTTGGTAAACTGGTTTCAATATCTGAAAAATCAGATTTACAAAAGCCTCTTTCGTTAATTAGATTTGAAAACAATCTTCTGAGTCCAGGATAAGTTGCTAATTCATAATCATTTTTAAATCCACTCGAACCAATACCTAAGCAAACTAACCATGGTTTATTCTGTTCGTTGGGAAAAATAGTCAATGAAAAATCGTGAAACGGACCAGAAGTATCTTCGTCAGGATGAATAAAACCAAAATATGCACCGTTATCTTTCAATGCCTCTTGTCCAGTATTCTTGCGTTCAACGTATGGTTTGTTAAATTCATTTTCGGCTTTGGCACCAAATTGCTCTGCTTTGTCTTTTATAAATTGTCTAATGTTATCTATAATCATTTTTCTGTTTTAAGTATTATATTATTCCAACTTAGATTAATAGTCGGTTTTAAATAATAAGCTCTATTCATCAAACAAGTCTTTAATTTTTACATCAAGAGCTTTTGCTAATTTTTCAACTACTTCAATTGAAACATTTCTTTCTCCTTTTTCAATAGTTGGTAAATAGGTTCTGTCAATTTCTGCAAGGTTGGCAAGTTTTTCTTGTGAAAGACCTTTTGCTTTTCTTAGCTCTTTTATTTTTAGACCGAGTTTCTGCTTAATATCCATGTTAACAAATATTACAAAATGTGGTCTATAATGCAACGGAGTATAGTCCGGTTTTCTTTATTTTTGACAAACATTATAAATCACATGAGCTACCACACTAAAATAATATTTGGGAAAGACCAAGTAAGAAAGTATCATAATAATGAGGAGTTTTCTGATTTCGAAAAAAGTATCAATTTTAAAAAGTATGTTTTTGAGACTAAAGCAGAAATGAATGCTTTCTATAAAGGCGTCGTTGAATCGATGGGTCGTCTAGAGTTTGAAGTGATTAATGAATTTGAAGATAAGAACAACCAAGAAAAGGAAGATGAAAGTGAATTTGACTATTGGGGGTTCATCGAAAAATACTATCCAAAATACTATTCTTGTAATAATGTTTTACTAAGTGACATTTTAACAAGAAAGCTTGATGGAGAAGAGATCTGTGAAAAAGATTTGGATTATGTAAAAGATTGGGATGTTAGGAAGGAGTTATTTGAACTTGATAAAGAATTACTTTGTAAGGCTTTTGGAAACTATTTCGATATTATTTATCCTGAGAAATTTCAATAATTAAATACTGTTTCTTTTCACAATGTTTTATTAATTGGTTCGTTTTTTCATACTGCAATGGGTAAATTTGAAAGACAACATTAAATTAATAAAAACATGACAGTACAAATCAACACAGACAACAATGTAGAAGGACACGCACGTTTGAAAGCGTATATTACCGAGGAATTGGGAACGGCTTTGGTGCGTTTTGAAGATAAAGTAACCCGTTTAGAAGTACACCTTGGTGACGAGAACAGTGATAAAGGTGGTTTCAACGACAAACGATGCTTGATTGAAGCCCGACCTATAAATATGCAGCCTGTAGCAGTTACCAATCATGCTGATACTACCGAAAAAGCATTTCATGGTGCCTTAGACAAAATTAAAAAAGTGTTGGAAACAACTTTCGAAAAAAAGAAAACTCATTAAATAGTTGCCATTTGGCAAACAAAAAAAGGACACTGTCTCTATAGGATAGTGTCCTTTTTTTTGGTTGAGATTCTTTAGAATTTGGATAGTGGTTTTAATAATTTTAGCAGTAAATTAGTACTTTCAATATAATTCCGAAAAGCGTTGAAAAGTTGCAATTTGAGAAAATGAAATTTATAGAATAAAATAATGAAAAACATAAAATTATTTGAAAGCCAAAAAATCCGTTCATCTTGGGATAACGAACAAGAGAAGTGGTTTTTTTCGATTGTAGATATTATTGCCGCTTTAACAGATAGTAATAATCCACAAGTGTATTGGCGAGTTTTAAAAAAACGACTTTTGGCTGAAGGAAATGAAACCGTTACAAATTGTAACGGTTTGAAAATGGTAGCTCCTGATGGTAAGATGCGTTTAACAGATGTTGCGGATACGGAGCAATTATTCCGTTTGATTCAATCCATTCCTTCGCCTAAAGCTGAGCCTTTTAAACAATGGCTAGCTAAAATAGGCTACGAACGGATAGAAGAAAGTCAAGATCCTGAAAAGGCTATTGATCGTGCTATGGAAAATTATTTGAAATTAGGATACTCCACAGCCTGGATTAATCAGCGGTTAAAAAGCATAGAAGTTAGAAAAGAACTCACCGATGAATGGGAAAATAGAGGTGTTAAGAAAGGACAGCAATTTGCTTCACTTACCGATATAATTACCCAAGCTTGGAGTGGGAACACGGTAAAAGAATACAAGGATTTAAAAGGTTTGAAAAAAGAAAATCTAAGAGATAATATGACCAACTTAGAATTGGTATTAAATATGTTAGCAGAAGCAACCGCAACAGAAATTAGCAAAGAAAACAATCCTAAAACCTTTGCAGATAATAAAAAAATTGCCCGAAAAGGTGGTGAAATTGCCGGCGATACCAGAAAGCAAATAGAAGCACAAACGGGTAAAAAAATTGTTAGCCCACAAAATGCTAAAGTTTTAAAAGAAGATAAGAATAAATTAAAAGAATAGTTCAAACAATAGACAGGATAAAATACTAGTTCTAAGTTAGTCTCAAATTTACTTTAAACCGATATTTTTGTCGTATGTCGCTTTCCGTTTTAAAAATATTTACCGCAAATTCGTAAATTATAGATATGGATTCGATATTTTTAATTAGCGAATTTGCGGTTTTAATGATTATTTAAACAAAATAAATTTTACTTATCAAACAGTAAGTTTGCTAAAGCTTCGTCTCTTTTGTACACATCTTCATAAAAATGAACCACACCTTCCGCATCAACCCAAGCGGTGAAATAACCAATATATACTGGGATTTTGTTTTTAAGCGTGTACCAGTATTCCTCTTCGCCATTCATTGCGGTTTCTATCTTTGCAGGATTCCATTCTTTGTCTTCTTTCATAATCATCGCAGCAAGTTCTTTTGGCTTGGCCACACGTATGCATCCGTGGCTGAACGCGCGGTCTTCTTTACCAAATAAACTTTTTGCCGGTGTATCGTGCAAATATATCGCATTCGAATTGGGAAATAAAAACTTCACTAATCCCAATGAGTTCTCCGGTCCGGGTCTTTGTCTCACATAATTGTCTTTCCATTCCATGTCGTGCTCGGCCAAGTAATTGGGATTCTTTTCAATGGCAGGAAGAATCTCTTTTTTGAGAATACTTGCCGGCACGTTCCAATACGGTCTGAATACAATGTATTGCATTGGCGCACTAAAAATTACGGTTTTATGCATGGCTTTTCCTACCACAACCTTGGAGCGTAATTCTGGTTTCCCATCTCTTAAAAAAGTCAGTTCATAGGCCGGAATATTCACCACGATTAATTCCTTGGATTTGGTAATATCATTCGAAATCCATCGGCAGCGTTCCATATTGACCATCACAGTTTTGATGCGGTCTGCAACAGATACATTCATGTAGCGGATGTGTTCCGGCAGTATCGTTTTGTTCAGTAGATTGCCACTTCTCTTTTTGAATTTCAATACTCCAGCCGCTAATTCAGCATCATATACGGCACTTTTAGAATCTCTGGCAAGATCATCCGTGACAAACAAACGTGTTCTGATTTGTGCAATGGCAGTGGCACTGTCTCCGGGTTTATAGGATTTTACACTTGGGTCTAATTCAGTGGTTTTCCATCCACCTTTAGTTTCTATTTTGCGGTATTCCTGCAGTACAGCTTTAAGGAGGTAATACTGTTTCAATACGCCTTTTTCGTCTTTGTGAATTAACGATGGATTGATCAATAGTGAATCCAGATAATCGCCATACGATTGTTTTTTTCGAGGCAAAAACCACTCTAAATTCTTCGATTTTTGAGTATCGATCCCATCATATACTTTATCCGCATAAAAGAAGTATAACACAGAACTCAACAACTCAGTATCGATACTTGCTTTTTGATTGTCTTCTGGATTGTCATAAATGTCATCTAGTTTTTCCTTGTACGGAATCGCAGTTTCAATTCCTTCCTGCGTCAGATTATTCACTTTGTTGTATAATAAACCTGCAAATTCATTGAGGCCATCCTTGTCAAACCAGATGTAATGAAACTGATGCTTGCGGTATAACTTTTCTACGTCTGTTTGGTAAGGCTGCAGTTTAGGATATTTTTCAAAAAACGTTTTGATTTGTGTACTGTCAAAAGCAACTGCAACGGTATTTAAACTCGTTTCCTTTTTAGTGTCATTTACATCTTTCTTTTTACAGGAAACGAGGGTAAATAGTAGTGCAAAAATAATAAGTAGTATGGAGGTGCTTAACTTTCTCATAATCTTAACTTTAAATCTTACATTTTACTGTCTAAACAATACAAAAATACGTCAAAACTCGATGTGTAATACCGCCTTGGTTTGGGCGGTTCTTTTTAGTTTGAAATCAGATTTGTAATTGAAGTGTCTAGATTAAAAATAAATTACATTCAATAATCTTTTAATCAATTGGTTACGGTATTTTTTTTGTTTCTAAAACTAAAGTTGAAATCAAATAGGATTGTCAAAATCCAAAAATTATGAAAGGAATTAAGGAAATATTCTAAGTTTTATTTCAAAAGGGTAAAGGTGTATTTTTGTGATATTTAGTCTAAATTATTTTTTAAAATTATTTCTTTCGGCTGCGTTCTATGAATCAACACAACCACTTTACAAAAAATAGAGCTATTGCTTTACGTATTTTGGACCTTGTGGTTTGGATCTCAAATGACTTTCAGTTGTTTGAATAATTAGTTTCGAGCTATTCATTGCTATATCGGATGTTTTTATGCTACCTTGTAATTCAAACAGAAAAGGACTACGAGGAGACCAGTAGCTGTTGATCGAAAAATAAAAATAAGATGGAATAAAAAACCATAAATAAATACCGAATGAAATGAAAAAACTACTAGCTTTTTTGATAGTAATAACCGTGTCTGGTTGTAAAAGTGTGATGGTAAAACAAAGCGATTCGAAAAACGAAATCAATGTTACATTAGATACTTGGCATAAAGCTGCTGCAGATGCTAATTATGACGCATACTTCGGCTTGATGTCAGATGATGCAATTTTTATAGGTACTGATGCAACAGAGATTTGGAATAAAACAGCTTTTCAGGCCTATGCAAAACCACATTTCGATAAAGGAAAAGCATGGAGTTTTACAGCTTTAGAACGTCATATTCATTTTGACAAAACAGGTAAAATAGCTTGGTTTGATGAATTACTGAATACTCAAATGAAAATTTGTCGCGGCTCAGGCGTGTTAGTCAAAATAGGGCAAAAATGGAAAATAAAGCAATACGTTTTGTCTATGACAATCCCAAATGATAATTCAGGTGAAGTGATTAAAGTTAAAACTTTTATCGAAGATGCCATGATCAAAAAATTACAAGTAAAGCAATAAAATTTTTAGTTTTTGTTTTATTCTTAAGTAGCAAGAAAGATATATTGTCGCAATTATTAAAAAGAGTTTTTGCCACAGATTGTAAGGATTAAAAAGATTTTTAAAATTACATAACGAATTAATCTGTGCTAATCTGTGGCAAAGAAATTTAGTGCTTTATTAAAATATGACATTAAATTTGAGTCATTACTTAGTTTAAAATTTCTTCATAAAATGTACTGTTGTTTAAAAGCCATCTTTAATTAAATAATAGTTTAAAGGGTGCATTAAATGTTGTTTTTAAAACGTTTTTCATTTTTTGGTCCCTAGTTCGCTCCGTCTTATATATTTCCTTAATTTTGCCAAAATATACTAAAAAAGTGGGAAGCAAAAACAAATTAAAAAGATTCAAGGAAAACGAGACATTCAACAACGTTTTTCAACCAACGAGGGAAGAAGTAGTAGGTGATTTATTTCCGTTGAAAGGGAAATGGAATACAGAATTTTTCAAAAATGAAAATCCATTGGTGCTGGAACTAGGCTGTGGGAAAGGAGAATATTCAGTAGGACTGGCAGAAAGGTATCCCAATAAAAACTTTATCGGAATTGATATCAAAGGCGCACGTTTCTGGCGTGGTGCTAAAACTGCTGTGGATACCGGATTGCATAATGTGGCTTTCATTAGAACTCAGATCGAATTGATCAATCATATTTTTGATGAAAATGAAGTAGACGAAATCTGGATTACTTTTCCCGATCCCCAAATAAAATACAAACGGACCAAACACAGAATGACAAATTCCGAGTTTTTGCAATTGTATAAAAAAGTACTTAAAAAAGACGGTGTTGTAAATCTTAAAACAGACAGTGAATTCATGCATGGATATACCTTAGGTTTGCTGCATGGCGAAGGGCATGAAGTATTATATGCCAATCATAATGTGTATGTAAATGAAGGAAGTCCCGAGGAAGTAACTGCTTTTCAGACATTTTATGAAAAACAATATTTGGAAGTTAATAAAGCAATTACGTATATTCGATTTAAAATTAAAGAATAGTTTTATATTTGGGATTGTTTTTTTGAATACTGGTACCGTTTGCTTATGAATTTAATCACTTCCTTGTTTTTGGGTTTTGTTACTGCCTTTGTGGGGATTACTCCCCCGGGACTTCTCAATATGACAGCTGCTAAAGTAAATCTGAAAGAAGGGAAGAAAAGCGCTTTTTGGTTTGTTTTGGGAGCAGTAATCGTAATTTTTGTACAAGCCTATCTCGCTATTTTATTTGCACAATTTATCGAAGTGCGCCCGGATGTGATTGTTTTATTGCGAGAAGTAGGATTTGTCATCTTTACTGCGTTGACTATTTTTTTTTTGTTGGTTGCTAAAACCCCAAAAATTAAAAAAGGCAAAATAAAAAAGAAGAGTACTTCCACTCGTTTTTTCTTAGGAGTTTTGCTCTCCTCTCTTAACTTTTTCCCGATCCCTTATTATGTTTTTGCAAGCATTACTTTGGCTTCTTATAATTTGTTTCTGTTTGATTTTTCAAATGTTTTTGTTTTTGTGACAGGAGTGGTGTTGGGCTCTTTTTTGGGGTTTTATTTGTACATTACTTTTTTTCAAAAAATACAAGAGAAGTCGGATTATATTATGCGAAACATGAATACAATTATTGGTAGCATAACCGGGTTTATATCATTAGTTACTTTGATTAATATTGTCCGTTATTATATGGGGTAATTGGCTCACCGGGTCTCCCATAAAACCTTTTTTCACTAGATTTAAAATCATGTCAAACGATACTTTTTTTGAACGCGTGTATGACATCGTCAGGCAAATTCCATACGGTAAGGTTACTTCGTATGGCGCTATTGCAAAGGCCTTAGGAACGGCACGCTCTGCCAGAATGGTAGGCTGGGCAATGAATGCCTCCCATGGTCTGGAGGATGTTCCGGCACACCGTGTAGTCAACAGGAACGGTTTGCTTACGGGGAAATTACATTTTGACGGCACCAATCTGATGCAGCAATTATTGGAAAGCGAGGGAATAATCGTGACCAACAATCAAATTGTAGATTTAGAAAAATATTTTTGGCAACCGGAAGTCAGGACAGAATGATTTATAATAGTTCAGATTCCGGGGTTCTAATCTCAACAAATACCCAATAACGACCAGCAATCTGTGCATCAATAAATGCGATGCAAATCCTTTATAATAAGAACTTTTCATAGTATCTTTGTAATCTGAAATCAGTTTAAATAAAGATAATATTCTGGTGGTATAAGCCAATAGAAACAGTAAACTAAAAATGAAATTAGAAAGAAAAGAAATTCTTAAAGCCTTAGAAACAATTACTATAGCCGGAGAAGGGAAAAATATGGTTGAAAGCGGAGCAATTGCAAACGTAGTCACTTTTGGCGATGAAGTAGTGGTAGATCTAGTATTACATACCCCAGCAATGCACATCAAAAAACGTGCGGAAGACGACATCAGAAAAACAATTCTTGAATTAGTATCTCCGGAGGCTAAAATCAAAATTAATAGTAAAGTGGAAGTGCCGGACAAACCAGAAATCAAAGGGAAACAAATTCCAGGTATAAAAAATATTATCGGAGTAGCCTCTGGTAAAGGCGGTGTAGGTAAATCTACCGTTACTGCAAATCTTGCAGTATCATTAGCTAAAATGGGATTTTCAGTAGGGATTCTAGATGCGGATATTTATGGTCCGTCCATGCCTATTATGTTCGACGTAGAAAGTGAAAAGCCCATTTCTGTCATGGTAGACGGAAAATCAAAAATGAAGCCCGTAGAAAGTTATGAGGTAAAAATTCTTTCGATAGGATTTTTTACAGCACCAAGTCAAGCAGTAATATGGCGAGGGCCCATGGCTTCTAAAGCCTTGAACCAAATGATATTTGATGCAGATTGGGGGGAATTAGATTTTATGTTAGTCGATTTGCCACCAGGAACAGGAGATATTCACCTTTCTATCGTGCAATCCTTGCCAATTACAGGAGTTGTCATCGTAAGTACTCCTCAGGCCGTAGCTTTGGCCGATGCCAAAAAAGGAGTTTCAATGTTCCTCTCAGAAGCTATAAATGTACCAGTTTTAGGAATTATAGAAAACATGGCGTATTTTACACCGGAAGAATTGCCTGAAAACAAATACTATATCTTTGGAAAAGAAGGGGCCAGAAATCTTGCCGAAGACTTAGATGTTCCATTCCTTGGTGAAGTGCCCATCGTACAATCGATTCGGGAAGCAGGTGATTACGGTCGTCCCGCAGCCATGCAAACCGGTTCAGTTATCGAAACAGTTTTTGAGGAAATCACAAAAAATGTAGTGCAGGAAACCGTCAACAGAAATAAAAATTTACCTGCTACCGAAGCTGTGAAAATTACAACTATGGCAGGTTGTTCCGCAGTAAAAAAATAAAAAATTAGAACGCATGAAAATAATTTTCAATCGTTCAATTTTCTAATCTTTAAACAAAGACAATGACAACAGAACAATTAACCCTAGAAGTTCAAAAAGCGCTAGAAGAAATAAGACCTTTTTTGAATTCAGATGGTGGTGATATTACCCTTATTTCCATAGAGGACGGCAAACACGTAAAAGTGCGTCTCGAAGGAGCCTGTACCAGTTGCAGCGTAAATCAAATGACATTGCGTGCCGGAGTAGAAACAACCATCAAAAAGTTTGCACCACAAATAGAAACTGTTGTAAATATCCTATAAATTAACAGGGCGTGCCCCTTTTAAGAAAAAAGGCTACTTGTTTTAACGGGTATAGGCCTTTTTTCTTAAAACGGTCGGGCTATCCGCGCTACTTCGGTAGCCAGCTTCTATCCCTCACGCAGTCCGTATTTAATAACCAACACCGATTGCCTAAAACCAAACACCCACAATCATATGGATGTATTAATAAAAATAAAAGATCGAGAAGGAGTCGTGCATGAGTTACAGGCTCCCACGGATATGGCCATGAATATCATGGAATTATGCAAAGCCTATGAGCTTCCTGTAGAAGGAACCTGCGGCGGTATGGCCATGTGTGCTTCCTGTCAATGTTATGTTCTTAATGATGTTGCCTTGCCAGAAATGGGCGATGATGAAGAAGCAATGCTTTCAGAAGCCTTTTATGTAAAAGCAAACAGTCGTTTGGGCTGTCAGATCCCAATTACCGAAAGCCTCGAGGGATTAGAACTCGAATTGGCTCCTGAAAATTAATAAAAAAGCATCTTGTTACTAAAACAAGATGCTTTTTTTAAGGGTATTTTCTAAAGAAGTGTTGCGTTATTTGAAAGTATTAGTTTTATGCCAATTCAACATTCATTAGGATAGTTTCTTCGATGGCGTCCCAAAGACCAATGCGTTTCTCTAAAGCTAATTTTGATACTTCCTCAACATCAGACCATTTTTGAGCATCTGTACCGCAAAGTTCTGTTATCATTTTCATCGCCATTGGCCCATGTTCATCCGCATCCAATTCGATGTGTCTTTCAAAATAATAAATCAGTTTGCTCAAATCCGTTTCAGGGAAATTCTCCTGAAAGTTTTTCAAAATAGCGGTAAACATACTCGGTATCAAATCTTCTCTTCCAAAAGTAAAAGCCGCTGCAATTTCATGGGATTTCCCTTCCTCAATAACCCTGAATGTGAAATCCAGGAATGCTTTAATATTGGGGTGTAAAGTGCTGGTTTTTATAGCGACAAATATGTTTTGAAGGGAATCTACTTCAGTTAAAAAATGTTCAATACCTTCAGTATTTGCTCCACAGGATTGCATGGCTTCAATATACATTTCATAATGACTCAAACGGCGTCCGTCTAATGTTAAGTCAGATTCTTCAGCAAGGACAATTTCGTTTATTAAATATCGGGTTTGTGGATTTTCCGTTGCAAACCAGGGTGTTGTTGTACAAGTTAATTTGGATTGTAATGCTTTTAATAAAGACATGAAATCCCAAACAGCATAAATATGATTTTCTAGAAAACATTGTAAATCCTCAATAGTTTTTACTTTTTTATATAAAGGATGGTGTAACAACAGTTCTTTTTGAGGCTGAATACTATTGTTGATGGTTTGGATATTCATAAATGAGTATTTTTGTGTAAATATAAAAAAGCTTCTTGGTATCAAGAAGCTTTTATTATCAATTTTATTAATAGTTTAATAACTGTTTACCACTACTTGAAAGCAGGAATTCCAGTGATGTCCATACCGGTAATTAACAAGTGTATATCGTGAGTCCCTTCATAGGTGATTACAGATTCCAGGTTCATCATGTGACGCATGATCGAATATTCTCCAGTAATTCCCATTCCGCCTAGCATTTGTCTGGCTTCTCGGGCAATTTCCACAGCCATCATTACATTATTTCTTTTGGCCATTGAGATCTGGGCCGTTGTCGCTTTACCTTCATTTCTTAAAACACCTAATCTCCATGTTAATAATTGCGCTTTTGTGATTTCAGTAATCATTTCGGCTAATTTCTTTTGTTGTAATTGGGTTCCTGCAATTGGTTTGTCAAACTGAATTCTTTCTTTGGCATAACGCAAAGCCGTATCGTAACAATCCATGGCAGCACCAATAGCGCCCCAGGCAATTCCGTAACGTGCTGAATCCAGACAACCAAGCGGCGCTCCTAATCCAGACTTATTTGGCAATATATTTTCCTTAGGAACTTTAACATTATCAAAAATTAACTCTCCTGTAGATGAGGCACGAAGTGACCATTTGTTGTGCGTTTCCGGAGTGGTAAAACCTTCCATTCCGCGTTCTACAATTAAACCGTGAATTCTTCCTTCTTCATTTTTTGCCCAAACAATGGCAATATCAGCAAACGGAGCATTTGAAATCCACATTTTGGCACCATTCAATAAATAATGGTCGCCCATATCTTTGAAGTTGGTAATCATACTTCCTGGATCTGAACCATAGTTAGGTTCCGTTAAACCAAAACAGCCCATGTATTCTCCAGTGGCTAACTTAGGTAAATATTTTACGCGTTGTTCTTCATTTCCGTACTTCCAAATAGGATACATCACTAAAGAGGATTGTACAGATGAAGTGGAACGAACGCCAGAATCACCGCGTTCTATTTCTTGCATGATCAAACCATAAGATATTTGGTCTAGACCCGCACCGCCGTATTCTTCTGGGATGTAAGGACCAAAACCGCCTATTTCGCCCAAACCTTTAATGATTTGTTTTGGGAATTCGGCTTTTTGAGCATATTCTTCTATAATAGGTGATACTTCACGTTTTACCCAAGCACGAGCAGAGTCACGTACTAGTTTGTGTTCTTCTGTTAGTAAATCGTCAAGGTTGTAGTAATCTGGAGCTTGAAATAAGTCTGGTCTCATGGTTATTAATTTTTATGGAACAAATTTACAGAAAGAAATATAACAAAAGCATTAACAAATGTTATATTTTTTTATTTGAAATAGAAATAAGTAAACCGAAAGTTTAAAAGTCGTAAAGTCAAAAGAATTAACTTTAAGTAAAACAGCTTTAAATCAGATTTTTACATGATTTTATTCTGATTTTAAAATACGACATTATACCATGGTTATTACTTAGCTTATTTTTTAACAAATAAGTCCTTTTATATACGGGATTTTATTAAAAAAGGTATTATCCTCTAAATTACAATAAAAATTAACTTTAGCAGAGATCAAAGGTGTTTTAAATAAGATTACGGAATGATTTAGGTATTATTTAGAATCATTTTGGACTTACATCTTCATATAAAACTCTTTAGTCAATGCAATGTATTCGGGAGTATAAATGTGTCTTGCAGTTTCGATAATCAATTCGTCAACGGGATAGTTCGAGCTTTCTTCTCGGCTAAAGGCCAATAAACTGCGTTTAATTTCGGTAGTTGGAGTTCCTTTTACGTGTGTAATTTTAATTGGATACAATTCGTATTCTTTGGCAAGAGCCAAGAAATTTTCTTCTTCTTTGAAAGGAATTATAACTGTGAATATTCCGTTTTCTGAAAGCAATAAATCAGCAGCCTCGATTAAATCCTCAAAAGGCATTGCGTCAGCAAAACGGGCTAAATCACGTTGTTCGTTATCAGATTTGTAATCATCAGTATAAAATGGAGGATTGGAAACAATTAAATCATACTCGTCTTCCGGTTCTTCGACGAATTCATCTAAACCGGCATGAAAACAAAATAAGCGATCACTCCAAGGGGAGTTTTCAAAATTATCTACGGATTGTTCATACGCTTCTTCGTCTATTTCCAAAGCGTCAATTTGTTCCGCGTTACTTCTTTGTGCCAGCATTAGTGCGATTACTCCTGTTCCGGCTCCAATATCTAAAATACTAATAGGATTGTTTTCAATAGGAGTCCATGCACCAAGTAAAACGCCATCGGTTCCAATTTTCATGGCGCAACGATCTTGCTGGATTGAGAATTGCTTGAAACTAAACATAGGAAATTTTGATTTCAGATTGTAGATTAACGATTTTTGAGGAATTGAACACTAAAAACTGAATACTGAACACTAATTTAAAGGTACATCTCAATAAGTCCTTCTGGTAGATCCATGATAACTTTTTTGTTTTCACGGTCAATTTTAACCAAGAAAAGATCAATCATGGGGATAAGAATCTCGACATCACCGTTGAGGACTTCAAAAAGGGGTTGGGCAGTGGTATCATTAATGGATTCGATCTTTCCAACAACACCAAGACGTTTGTCTTCAACTTCAAAACCAATTACTTCGTGGAAATAGAATTTATTGCCGCTAAGTTTCGGCAACATCTTCAAAGGAAGGTAGATGGCATTACCTATAATGGCGTCTGCCTCTTCTTCGGTAGTCATGTCTTCAAAACGAATTCTAAGTAAATCGTTTTTGTGCAGCGAACTACTTTCAATAAAAAAAGGAACCAAGTGTTTGTTACATTCAACAAACACTGATTCCAAGTTTTCATATAACTCAGGTTCGTCCGTGTCTAAATAGGCTAGAATTTCCCCTTTGAAACTAAATTTTTTAGCGATTTTACCTAAATAGAAACAATCTTCTTTACGCATAGTCGCCTTCTAAAATTATGCTTCAGTTGTTTCGTTATTTTCTTCTGCGGCAGGAGCTTCTTCAGCTTCAGCAACTTCTTCTTCAACAGCTGGAGTTGCAGCAGCGATAGCGTCAGCTTCTGCTTGAGCAGCTGCAGCTAAACGTTTTGCATTCACATCTTGTTCTGCTTTGAAAGCTTTAGCTTTAGCATCCGCTTGCACTTTTGTTAAGCCGTCTTTTTTAGCATCTACTTTTCCAGTTTTTGCCTCTAACCAAGCATTTAATTTAGCATCCGCTTGTTCTTGAGTTAAGGCTCCTTTACGGATACCACCGTCAAGGTGATGTTTCAATAAAGCTCCTTTGTAAGAAAGAATCGCTTTAGCAGTATCTGTTGGTTGAGCACCATTGTGCAACCATTTTACTGCACTATCAAGGTTTAAGTCGATAGTTGCTGGGTTTGTGTTTGGATTGTAAGTACCAATTTTTTCTAGGTATTTACCATCTCTTTTTGAGCGTGCATCTGCAGCTACAACCCAGTAAAAAGGTTTTCCTTTTTTACCGTGTCTTTGTAATCTAATTTTTACTGACATAATCTTGTGATTAAATTTTGAGGTACTCGACCTCTGTTAATTAAGGGTGCAAAGATACCTTTTTTATTGATAAATACTAATTGGATTGTGGTTTTAATCTGTGGCAGTGCACTGTAGGTGGTTTTGATTCGTATTTTTTTGTCCTGTTATGTTTTTTTTAGCATTAATGCCCTATTTTTGTTAGTAAAAGAAGGTTTTATGAAAAAACATTTGATATTTCTAGGGGTACTTTTTTTAATGATTTCATGTGCGGAAGAGGTGAGTTTTAATACTCCTTCTTTACAAGGAAGGAAAGACAATGTGTTTTGGAGAGCGACAGCTTCCAAAGCGACTTTAGCTTCTGATGGTTCACTAGTAATTGAAGGGTTTACTGGAAATGAGGTTTTGACTTTGAAGACAACCTCCATATCACCTCAAGTGTATCCATTGGGAACCAGTAATTCCAAGACAGCTGTTTACGTATTGACTGGAGGAAGCGATGTTTCATTTGCAACAGGTATTGACATGGGTAGCGGGCAAATAGTAATTACTGATTATGATGAGAAGGGTCTTACGGTTACAGGTACTTTTAAATTTAGTGCAGAAAATGCAAATGGCAACCCATCAGCAGGGACTGTTTTGAATTTTCAACAAGGCGTATTTTATAAGGTTCCGGTAAGTCTGCGGGTTCCCTAAATTCACACGGTTAAGATTCTTAAATTGCAGGAGTTGGGTATTTTAGTAGCTTCATTTTCTTTTTGAATTTAAAATAAAAACATAAATAAGCTAATCTATAGTAGATTGCAAAAAAAATAGCAGTACATTTGTTTTATTATTTAAATAAGAACATATGAATATTTTTGTTGGAAGTCTTCCATTCAGTATTGAGGAAGCAGATTTAAGAGAGTCTTTCGAGGCTTATGGAGCAGTTGATTCAGTTAAAATTATTACTGATAAATTCACTGGAAGAAGTAAAGGATTTGGTTTTGTTGAAATGCCAAATGATGAAGAAGCTCAAAAGGCTATTGATGAATTGAATGGTGCTACTGTTCAAGGACGTGCAATCGTTGTAAACAAATCGGAGCCTAAACCAGAAGGTGAAAGAAGAAGTTTTAACAATAACAGTCGTGGTGGAGAATCTCGCGGTGGTTATGGTGGTGGAAACAGCCGTGGTGGAGAAAACCGTGGTGGTGGAAACAGAGGTGGATATTAATATTTTTCTCTACAACTATAAAAAAAGGTGTCAATGTAAATTGACACCTTTTTTGTTTCCTCACCCCAGCCCTCTCCCAGAGGAAAGGGGGTTGGATTTTACAAATTAGCAACTAACCAGTCACCTACTTCGCTAGTTTTGTATGTCTTAGCCCCTTTAGCAACTAAATCTTCAGTTACAATTCCTTGTTCGAGTGATTTGTTGACTACAGCTCTAATCGCAGCCGCTTCTTCTTTTAAGCCGAAGGCATCTTCAAACATCATTGCAGCAGATAATACGGTCGCTAATGGATTGGCAATATTTAGGCCTGTGGCCTGTGGATAGGATCCGTGAATGGGTTCGTACAATGAAGTATGTTCTCCAACGGATGCAGAAGGCATTAATCCCATTGATCCGGATATCACTGAAGCTTCATCAGTCAAAATATCTCCAAATAAATTTTCTGTAATCAAGACATCATATGAATTTGGCCATTGTACTAAACGCATCGCTACGGCATCCACAAATTCATAACTTACCGTAACTTCGGGATAGTCTTTTTCCATTGCTTGTACGGTTTCTCTCCACAAACGAGAAGTTTCCATTACGTTGGCTTTGTCTACACAACATAGTTTTTTAGTACGAGTCATTGCTAGTTCAAAACCTTTTTTAGCTAAACGTTTTACCTCTGATCTGGTATAGGTACAAGTGTCAAACGCTGTTTCACCACCGTCTTTTCTTCCTTTTTCTCCAAAATAAATTCCGCCGGTAAGTTCCCTTAAAAAGATTAAATCAGTTCCTTCAATACGCTCTCTTTTTAAAGGAGAATTGTCAATCAAAGAGGGGAATGTAAATGTTGGGCGAACATTAGCAAACAGCCCTAGTTTTTTACGCATTAATAACAAACCTTGTTCTGGACGAACCGGAGCGCTTGGATCATTATCGTATTTTGGATGGCCAATGGCTCCAAATAAAACAGCATCAGCAGCCATACAAATTTCGTGAGTCTCATCAGGATAAGGAACTCCTACGGCGTCAATGGCACAAGCTCCTGTAAGTGCAGGAGTCCAGATGATTTCATGGTTGAATTTTTTAGCGATCGCATCCGAAACTTTTACGGCTTCATGGATTACTTCTGGTCCAATTCCGTCTCCGGCTAAAAGGGCTATTTTTAATTTCATATTAATTGTGTTTTCCTCCTCCCAGCTCCCTCCAAAGGAAAGGGAGACTGGGTGTTGAAGGATTGGGTTTGTAGTTTGTGTTGTATTTCTTTAATTTTATTTCAAATTTTCAAGCTCCAATTTCGGCTTGGCTCCCTCACCTTCGTGGAGGGCTGGGATTACGTTCAGCATTTTTTGGGTTGCTATAATTGCGGCAACTGTTTGGTCAGAGTCCAGCCCTCTGGTTTTGAATTCTTTTTCATTATTTGTCCAGGTGATTATGGTTTCGCATAAGGCGTCAGAACTGCTTCCTGGTGGAATTCGTACGGCATAATCAATCAGTTTTGGCAATTCTAAGTTTTTGCTTTTATATATTTTTGCCAATGCATTCATGAAAGCATCAAATTGTCCGTCTCCTTGTGCGTGCTCTTCAATGATTTCACCATCTATTTTTAAAGATAAAGTAGTCGATGGACGCATGCCTTTTGCATGAGATAATATATAGGACTCAACAACAATTTTTTCCTGATAGGTTTGGCTGTCCAAAACATCAGAGATAATATAGGGTAAGTCTTCTTTAGTAACGGTTTCTTTTTTATCTCCTAATTCAATGATTCTTTGGGTAACTAACTTTAAATCCTCAGGGTTTAATTGAAGGCCTAATTCTTGAAGATTTTTCTCGATATTGGCTTTTCCAGAGGTTTTACCAAGGGCATACTTTCTTTTTCTGCCAAAACGCTCCGGTAGTAAATCGTTAAAATACAGGTTGTTTTTATTGTCACCATCGGCATGAATACCAGCAGTTTGTGTAAATACATTGTCGCCCACAATAGGTTTGTTTGCAGGGATTCTGTATCCGGTAAACGTTTCTACTAATTTGCTAACAGAATATAACGAAGATTCTTTTACGCCAATTTCTATTTCGGGTAAGAAATCATTGATTACCGCAACAGTGCTTTCAAGGGGTGCATTTCCAGCCCGTTCTCCCATCCCGTTAACAGTTACGTGAAGCCCTTGAATACCAGCTTTTACGGCTTCCATTACATTGGCGATACTTAAATCGTAGTCGTTGTGCGCATGAAAATCAAAATGAGTATCAGGGTATTTCGTTATAATTTTTGCAATAAATTCAAAAGTTTCAGAAGGGATTAAAACCCCTAAAGTGTCCGGTAATAAGATTCTTTTGACCGGTTGCTTAGTTAGAAAGTCTAAATATTGAAATACATATTCAGGGGAATTACGCATTCCGTTACTCCAGTCTTCCAGATATACATTGGTTTCAATATTATTTTCCTGAGCTAAGGCTATGGCTTGCGCAATTTCAGAAAAATGTTGTTCGGGTGTTTTTTTTAACTGGTGGGTTAAGTGGTTGAGCGATCCTTTGGTTAGTAAATTCTGAACTTTAGCTCCGGTATTTTTCATCCATTCAATAGAAAGGCCGCCGTCTACAAAGGTTAAAACTTCAATTCGGCTGCTGTATCCCTTTGTTTCGGCCCAAGCCATAATTCCTTTCACTCCTTGAAATTCACCCTCGCTTACACGAGCCGAAGCAACTTCGATTCGGTCAATATGAAGCTCTTCCAGTAATAATTGTGCAATGGTTAATTTTTCTGCAGCAGAAAAGGAGACTCCGGAGGTTTGTTCACCATCACGGAGCGTCGTATCCATTATTTCAATTTTTCTTTTTTTCATTATAAATGGGATTCGATTTCGATTTCATGAATCAGAAATCGGGATATCTTGTTTTTATCAAAAACTAAAAACAGTTGCTTCGGGGAGAACCCAAAGAAAATCTTTAGCCAATACCTTTTCGGATTATGTTTAGTAAGGAAGTTGATTGGCAAATTCCACCACTTCTGATTTTATATTTTGCAAATAATCAATATCGTCAAAACCATTGATCATATTGTCTTTTTTATAACCCGAAATATCAAAAAATTCTTTTTCGCCAGTTGCTTTAATGGTAATGGTTTGTTCTGGAAGATTAATTTCTAGTTCCGTTTTTGGATCTTCTTCGATAGTTTTAAATATTTTTTCTGCAAATCCAGCACTAACCTGAACTGGTAAGACGCCAACATTCAGGCAGTTATTTCTAAAAATATCAGCAAAAAAACTAGAGACCACACATCTAAAACCATAATCGTAAACCGCCCAAGCAGCGTGTTCTCTTGAGGAACCTGAACCAAAATTTCTGCCTCCAACAAGAATTTTTCCGCTGTAGATTGGATTATTCAGTACAAAATCAGCTTTCGGAGTTCCGTCATTATTGTATCTCCAGTCACGGAAAAGGTTGTCGCCAAAACCAACACGTTCGGTTGCTTTTAGAAATCGAGCAGGAATAATTTGATCCGTATCTACATTTTCGATAGAAAGCGGAACTGCGCTACTGGTAAGAATATTAAATTTATCGTAAGCCATTTGATTTTTGATTTTTGATTAACGATTTTAGATTTTTGATTTCCTGTTTTGAAAATAAATCTTTAATCGCTACTATTTTTATTTTTTTACTATTTTAATCTGGATTTTAAAAATTCAAATTGGATTTTGACACTAACGAAATCTGCAATCAAAAATCGTTAATCTTCAATCTGAATTCTTTTAAAGAAGTTCTCTAGGATCTGTCAAAACTCCAGTTACAGCGGCAGCAGCAGCCATAAACGGACTTGCTAACAACGTTCTTGAGCCAGGTCCTTGACGTCCTTCAAAGTTTCTGTTGGAAGTACTTACCGCATATTTTCCGGCAGGAACTTTGTCGTCATTCATTGCTAAACAAGCGGAACATCCTGGCTGACGCAAAACAAAACCAGCTTGGGTTAATACCTCAAGAATTCCTTCTTCTTTAATTTGTGCTTCTACGACATGTGATCCTGGAACCAGCCAAGCGGTAACATTATCCGCTTTTTGGCGTCCTTTTACAATGGAGGCAAAAGCTCTGAAATCTTCAATTCGACCATTGGTACAACTTCCTAAGAAAACGTAATCAATTTGTTTTCCAATCATGGCTTCTCCTTGATGAAATCCCATGTATCCTAAAGATTTTGCATATGTTTCTTCTCCTTCGGCAACGTCTTTTGAGTTTGGAATGCTTTTAGAAATTCCCAGTCCCATTCCTGGGTTTGTTCCGTAGGTAATCATAGGTTCAATATCCGATGCTTCAAAGTTGATTTCTTCATCAAATTTGGCATCAGTATCTGTTTTCAATGTTTTCCAATAGGCTACTGCTTTATTCCAAGCATCCCCTTTTGGAGTATACAAACGTCCTTCTAAATAATCAAAAGTAGTTTGGTCTGGAGCGATCATTCCGCCACGAGCACCCATTTCGATACTTAAATTACAAACGGTCATACGGCCTTCCATGGTCATGTGTTCAAAAACTTCACCTGCATATTCCACAAAATAGCCGGTAGCCCCTGAAGTCGATAATTTAGATATAATATAAAGTGCCACATCTTTGGGAGTAACCCCAAATTGAAGATTACCGGCAACATTAATGCGCATTTTTTTAGGTTTAGGTTGCATAATGCATTGGGTAGAAAGTACCATCTCAACCTCAGACGTCCCAATTCCGAAAGCGATGGCGCCAAAAGCTCCGTGAGTTGATGTATGTGAATCACCACAAACAATGGTTGCTCCGGGTAAGGTAATTCCGTTTTCAGGACCCACCACATGAACAATTCCATTTTTTTGATTTCCTAAACCCCAATGGCTAATGCCGTATTCAGCAGCATTTTCTTCTAATGCTTTGAGTTGATTGGCAGACAATGCGTCTTCAACCGGTAAATGTTGATTTATAGTTGGGGTGTTGTGATCCGCAGTAGCAAAAGTGCGCTCTGGATATAATACTGAAATTCCTCTTTCTTTTAAACCTAAAAAAGCTACAGGACTAGTAACTTCATGGATGAAATGACGGTCAATAAAAAATACGTCTGGTCCGTCTTTAATTTTGCGCACCACGTGCGAATCCCATACTTTGTCAAATAATGTAGTACTCATTTTAATATGTTTTAATGTGTTTTGTTTATAGCCCAAAAGGCTACGATGATAACAATAAAGACAAAGCTAAAAAAACAATCAAGGCTTTACGTATCAATATTCCATTATATACGATACCCAAAATCCCATTCGGATATTTCTTTGTTGATTTTTGTCTTTTTACTTTTTTTTTGTACGGTACTTTTTTATTTAGATCTAATAAAAAATCAATTTGTTGAGTTTTTTGATGTTTATTGAATCGTTAAATTAGGCTTCTTAAATGCAGTTATATTTACGAATATTTAATTAAATGGTATGAAAAGTAACTTTTTTTTAATTTTAAATTCACTAATTCACTTTTGTGACAGTTGTTTTTCAAAATGGTTTTCGTAGTAAACAACATTTTTTTTAGCGGTATTTCATTGTTTTTTTTTGATGAAATACTACGACATCCAAAAAAGCAATATGTCGTCTTTTTATCTTTTAATAAGATGCAATCAAACTGATTTGTTGAAAGTGATCGTAGTTTTAATAGGAGAATAGCCTTGGAAAATAATTTTGTTTTTTGTTGATAATTTACTTCTATTCTACTCTAAAAAAACTAAATTTGAAATTCATTTTTCGCGATTTTTTAAAATCACAAACTCTTCAAATCCAGCTATGTACTTAATATTCGATACCGAAACCACAGGATTACCAAAACGTTGGGGCGCACCCATTTCAGATACGGATAACTGGCCACGATGTATTCAAATCGCGTGGCAGTTGCACGACGATATGGGTAAACTGATTGAGCATCAGGATTATTTGATCAAGCCCGAAGGGTTTAATATTCCGTTTGATGCCGAACGAATTCACGGTATTTCTACAGAATTGGCGGAAGCCGATGGGATTTCGTTGGCAGAAGTGCTAGAAAAGTTCAATGCTGTTTTAGGTAAAGCTAAATTTATAGTGGGTCAGAATTTAGGTTTTGATATCAATATTATGGGGTGCGAATTTTACAGAATGGGAGTGGAGAGCCAAATGAGCTCGATGCCAATTCTGGATACTTGTACAGAAGTTACGGCTTCGTTATTAAAATTACCAGGTGGCCGTGGCGGTAAATTTAAACTGCCTACGCTAACGGAATTGCATTCGTATCTTTTTAATAAACCTTTCGGTGAAGCGCACAACGCCACTGCCGATGTGGAGGCAACTACGCGTTGTTTCTTAGAGTTAGTTCGTCGTGATGTTTTTACAAAAGAGGAGCTCGACGTTCCGGGCAGTTATTTTCAAGATTTTCAAAGCAAGAATCCAAGTGAGATTAAACTCATAGGTTTAAAACATATTAATCTAAAGGAAGCGTCCGATAAAATTCGTCAGCAGTTTGGCGAAAAACAAGCGCCGACAGTTTCGAAAGCAGAACTTTCAGAGAATAAAAAAGTACTTATTGATGCGCCTTTCGTGCATTTGCATAATCATACGCAGTTTTCGGTATTGCAATCGACGATCAGTATTGCAGCATTGGTAAAAGCGGCGGCACAACAAAAAATGCCGGCAGTTGCCATGACCGATCATGCGAATTTGATGGGTGCTTTTCATTTTGTCCGCGATATTTTATATCATAATAAAGTGGCTGAAGCCAAGAATAAAGAGGCGATTGAAAATGGGGATGAACCTACTGAAGTTCCGATGAAACCTATTGTAGGTTGTGAATTTTTTGTATGTGAGGACCATAAAAACAAAAAAATTAAAGACAATGGTTACCAGATAGTACTTTTGGCGAAGACCAAAAAAGGGTACCATAATTTGGCTAAAATGTCTTCCATTGCGTATACCGAAGGTTTTTATTATGTGCCAAGAATCGATAGGAAAGTCATTCAGGAATTCAAAGAAGATATTATTGTTTTATCCGGAAATCTTTATGGTGAAATTCCAAATAAGATTTTAAATATTGGTGAAAACCAAGCTGAAGAAGCTTTGCTTTGGTGGAAAAACGAATTCAAGGAAGATTTTTACATTGAGGTGATGCGTCATAATCAGGAAGATGAAAATCGGGTGAATGCGTCTTTGATTTCATTGGCCAGAAAGCATGATGTCAAGATTATAGCGACAAACAATACCTTTTATATAGATAAGGAAAATTCGAATGCGCACGATATTTTGCTTTGTGTGCGTGATGGCGAAAAGCAAACCACTCCTATTGGTCGTGGTCGAGGGTATCGGTACGGATTGCCCAATCAGGAATATTATTTCAAGTCGGGAGACGAAATGAAACAACTTTTTGCAAATTTGCCCGAAGCAATTTCAAATATTTCGGAGATTGTGGATAAAATTGAAATTTTCGATTTGGCACGGGAAGTTTTATTGCCAAAATTTGAAATTCCGGTTGAATTTAATAATCCGGAAGATGCTGTTGATGGTGGGGTGCGAGGAGAAAATGCGTATTTGAGGCACCTTACTTTTGAAGGAGCAACAAGACGATATCCCGTAATGACCGAAGAAATTCAAGAACGACTTGATTTTGAATTGTTGACGATATCTAATTCAGGATATCCAGGATATTTCCTGATTGTGCAGGATTTAATTGCTGAGGCGAGAAGCATGGGCGTTTCTGTAGGGCCGGGAAGGGGTTCTGCGGCGGGATCGGTGGTGGCGTATTGTTTGAAGATTACCAATATTGACCCCTTGATGTACAACCTGCTTTTTGAGCGTTTCCTGAATCCGGATCGGGTGTCTTTGCCCGATATTGATATCGATTTTGATGATGAAGGACGCAGTAGCGTAATGGATTATGTGATCCGTAAATACGGTTCGAAACAGGTGGCGCAAATTATCACGTATGGTAAAATGGCTACCAAATCAGCGATTCGAGATACTGCTCGTGTATTGGATTTACCTTTGTTTGAAGCCGATAAAATAGCCAAATTGATTCCGGGAATGATGCCTTCTAAGTGGAATTTAGCTCGTTTTTTAAATGAAAAGGACGATGTAATTAAGAAGGCCGTTCGTCCCGAAGAGTATGATAAAATAAAAGAATTAATAGGACTTGCTAATGAAGATGATTTGGGCGGAGAAACCATTCAGCAAGCCAAAGTTTTAGAAGGGAATCTTAGAAATACAGGAATTCACGCCTGTGGTGTCATTATTACGCCAAGTGATATTACTGATTTTGTTCCTGTAGCAACCGCCAAAGATTCGGATTTGTATGTGACCCAGTTTGATAACTCGGTGGTGGAAAGTGCCGGTTTGTTAAAGATGGACTTTTTGGGTTTGAAAACCCTTACTCTGATAAAAGATACGGTTAAATTAGTAAAATACAGAACTGGAATTGACCTGAACCCGGATGAGTTTCCTATTGATGATTTGAAAACCTACGAGCTTTTCCAGCGTGGAGAAACTGTAGGAATTTTTCAATATGAGAGTCCGGGAATGCAAAAATACATGAAGGAATTAAAGCCTACAGTATTTCCCGATTTGATTGCCATGAATGCCTTGTATCGTCCGGGGCCAATTGCCTATATTCCAAGTTTCGTCAAGCGAAAAAACGGTGAAGAGGAAATTATTTATGACCTTGACGCCTGCGAAGAATTACTAAAAGACACCTACGGAATTACCGTTTACCAAGAACAAGTAATGCTTTTGTCCCAGAAACTAGCGGATTTCTCAAAGGGGGATGCGGATGTTTTGCGTAAAGCGATGGGAAAAAAACAAAAGGATGTTTTGGATAAAATGAAACCTAAATTTATCAGTCAGGCTGCGGCCAAAGGGCATCCTGAAGATAAACTGGAGAAAATCTGGAAAGACTGGGAAGCCTTTGCAGAATATGCGTTTAATAAATCACACTCGACTTGTTATGCCTGGATTGCCTACCAAACGGCATTTTTGAAGGCGAATTATCCGGCTGAATATATGGCTGCGGTTTTGTCCAATAACATGAGTGATATCAAGCAAGTTTCTTTCTTTATGGAAGAATGCAAACGCATGGGATTACAGGTTTTAGGACCGGATGTGAATGAATCGTTTTATAAATTTACGGTAAACGATGATTATGCGGTTCGGTTTGGGATGGGAGCTGTAAAAGGTGTAGGTTCTGGCGCTGTGGCTACGATTGTGGAAAATAGAAAAGACGGAAAATACAAATCTATTTTTGATTTGACCAAACGGATTGATTTGCGTGCGGCCAATAAAAAAGCATTGGAGAATCTGGTTTTGGCGGGTGGTTTCGATTCGTTTTTAGGAACTACTAGAGCACAATATTTTCATGATGATGGCGATGGAATTACCTTTTACGAAAAAGCAATTCGGTACGGAGCTAAATTTCAGGAAAATGAAAATTCAGCTCAAGTAAGTTTGTTTGGCGAAAGTAGTGATGTGCAAATTGAAGAACCTGTTGTTCCGCCTTGTGAGGATTGGAGCACAATGGAAAAATTAGCCAAAGAAAAAGAAGTGGTGGGGATTTATATTTCTGGGCATCCGCTGGACGATTACAAATTTGAAATGAAATATTTTTGCAATGCCAAGTTAGAAGCACTCAAGAACATGGAATTGCATGTCAGTAAAAATTTGACTTTTGGGGGGATTATCAATAATGTACAACATCGTGTTGCCAAAAACGGAAAAGGCTGGGGCATATTTACATTAGAAGGGTACGATGAAAGTTATGAGTTTCGGATTTTTGGGGAGGAGTATTTGAAGTTTCGCCATTTTCTGATTCAGAATAATTTTACGTTCATGAAAGTAATGGTCAAGGAAGGCTGGACGGATCGGGATACTGGAAAAAAAGGGGATCCAAGATTACAATTTGTGCTGGTGCAATACCTGCAGGATGTCCTGACTACATTTGCTAAAAAGCTAATTTTACTGTTGAATATTAATGATTTAGAGGCGGAATTTATCCATAAGTTAAATCATATTTTTCAAGAAAACAAAGGCGATAATACTGTAGCTTTTGAAATTATGGAGTTGGAAAAAATAAAGCGATTAGTAGAAAATGTGGTGGTACTTCCGGAAAATGAAGAAGCCGTTTTTGTAGACGAAAATGAGGAAACCGATTCTCTAGAATCAGGAAATCCCGAAATTAGTACGGCAACTGAAGTAGAAGAAATAAAAGTAGTGACTAAGCTGACCATGCCAAGCAGAAAATTGAAAGTGAAAATTTCAAATGAATTGTTGGTTGAACTGGAAAAAATGCAAATTAATTTTAAGTTAAACTGATTTTTTAACAGTTAAATTTAATTTTTTTTAGTGTTGTTTTTGTTAAAATTATGCGCGCACAGTAAAAATTTAGCTTGGCGTTTGACAGAACTATTGTTTGCGCTTTTTACGGCCTAAAAAGCCCGGAATCGTTGGATAAATTTACATTATGTTTGTGTGAATTAAACAACAATAATCATGAAAAAGAATTTATTTTTATTTGGATTTATGTTTTGTTCTATGATTGTGATAGGGCAAACGGAAAAAAAGGAAAGTTGGTATTTTAAATTAGGAGGATCCTATTTTCTTCAGACAGCCGCAACTGAATTCCCTACTGTTGGAGGCCAGTCTGCACTAAGTACAGTTTATGTAGGAGGCGATTTAGTTTCAGAGGAGAGTGTTACGGGGTCTTTTGGAGAAGGCTTCCGCACATCTGGCAGTGTTGGATACCGTTTTACGGATCGTTTGGGTCTGGAAATGGGAATCAATTATTATAATAGTACGGATAAAACAATGGTCAAAAGAGTCGATGATGGCGCTACAACACTGCGATCCGTTGGGCAAATTAGAGCTTTTGATTTAGCTCCTGCAATTGTGTTTTTTCTGGGAGAAGTAAAAGGATTTGAAACCTACTCTAAAGTTGGGGTAATTGTGCCTGTTCACGGGGATTTGACGATTGAAACAAATGCCGTTGCTGGCGCTGGTGTAAATGTATTTAGCAAGGATGTCATCAAGCCAAATCCTACAGTAGGTTTTCAAGCGGCGTTAGGGACTTCGTATAAATTGGCCAAAAACCTTTCGGCTTTTGCAGAATTGGAATACCGTAACTTTACTGTTCATGGAAAAGATAAAGAAACAACAGAATTTACGGTTAATGGAGTAGATCGATTGAATACGCGTACAATATCTCAGATACATTCGAATTATTCAGACCGTTTAGACAGTAACTCTAATAACGCTCAGTTTAATACCGTGGATACTTCCAGACCTACGGATGAGCTGAGTTCTTATGTTGGAATCAGCGGATTGGGATTAACACTTGGAGTAAAATACAGTTTATAAACACAAAAAGTTAGATTTTTTAAAAAGACTATCTGAAATGACGGTCTTTTTTTAGGAATAAATATTCTAGTTTTCAGGAAACCCCTAGCCCTGATGGGAGCGGCATCTCCCGATTTAGAAAAACAAGGCTTTTTTAGCCGTAGTTTTTGTTAATCTGGAATACAGCGTACAGCAGGAAATAGCTCCAAATAAGTAATAAATGGAGGCACACTGAATGTATTGAATAAGAATTGGCAATGTGTTAATAGTCAAAACTAATTCAGGAATAGTGTTTGATTTGTTTTTAATTTCTAAATTTGTACTTTAGTTTAAAATTTTAAACATTCAAAAGATAAACATTAAATAAAATAGTATGGCATTAGCAATAACAGACGCGAATTTTGAAGAATTGGTTTTGAAATCTGACAAACCGGTAATGGTGGACTTTTGGGCTGCTTGGTGTGGGCCGTGTAGAATGGTAGGGCCAATCATTGATGAATTGAGTACGGAATACGAAGGAAAAGTAGTGATAGGAAAAGTAGATGTGGATGCAAATCAAGAATTTGCTGCCAAATACGGAGTAAGAAATATACCGACTGTTTTGGTTTTTCACAACGGAGAAGTAGTAGGAAAGCAAGTAGGAGTTGCTCCAAAGCAAACCTACGCGGATAGTTTAGACGCATTGTTGTAATCAGTAGATTATGATTTATATAGGATCTGTACTGGATTCAGAGAAAAGGTTTGGCGAGAGTCAAGCCTTTTTTTTGTTTAAGCTGAATTTATTTCAGTTCCTAAATTGAGTTTCTGTAATAGTTTAATTTTTAAATCGTTCAATCTTTTAATATATTTGGGATATGAAGATCGAATCGCAAATAGAGAAAATTTCTAGTTTCCAGCATCTGGAATTGCTGGCGCATCAAGTGGTGGAAGGATTTATTTCTGGAATGCATAAAAGTCCGTTTCATGGATTTTCGGCTGAATTTGCGGAGCATAAAGTGTATAACGCAGGCGAAAGTACCAAACATATTGATTGGAAGTTGTTTGCCAAAACGGAACGCTTGTACGTCAAGCGATTTGAAGAAGAGACAAATATGCGGTGTCATATTATCATTGATAATTCCTCATCGATGCATTATCCGAAATTGAAAGAGAATCAGAATTTTTTTGAGAATAAGATTGGTTTTTCAGTTTTGGCTTCGGCAGTATTAATGAATCTCTTGAAGAAGCAACGTGATGCTGTGGGGCTAAGTGTGTTTTCGGACAGTTACGAGTACTACGCGCCTGAAAAAGGCAGTGATCGCCACCATCGAATGATTTTGAATGCGCTTGAAGGACTTTTAGAGAAATCTGCGACTACTAAAAGTACGGATGCAATTACTTTCTTGCATCAAATAGCCGAGAAAATCCACCGCCGTTCGATGATTATTGTATTTACCGATATGTTTCAATCCGGTAATGAAAAAGCGCTGTTTGATGCCTTACAACATTTGAAACACAACAAGCATAAAGTGGTTTTGTTTCATGTTGTTGACAATAAAACAGAGCTTAATTTTGACTTTGATAACGCCCCGCGAAAGTTTATTGATATAGAAACAGGAGAGGAAGTAGCAGTTTTTGCCGATAATGTGAAGGAGGAATATGAAAAACAAGTAGAAATGTACTTCAATAAGTTGGCTTTAACGTGCTCTCAAAACCGAATAAAGTACATTCCGGTGAGTGTGAATGAAAGTTTTGAAAAAATAGTACTGACGTACTTGGTTGAAAAACAAAACTTTGGGTGATAGTACGGTTTTTTATCAATTATTTTTTCAAAAAACACTTGCGTAAACGGAAATCTATTGTATCTTTGCCACCGCAATAACGCAGAGGTTTGGTAGTTCAGTTGGTTAGAATACATGCCTGTCACGCATGGGGTCGCGGGTTCGAGTCCCGTCCAGACCGCAATATTGGGGAAAGCCTTTCGTAACAGAAAGGCTTTTTTGCCCCTAAAAGGTTTTTAACGTTAGTTGTGTTGTTTGCTGCGAATTTGTAACTCGTAGCGGGTTTAGTAGTTAGACCAATGAAAAGCTTTCCACTTTGTGGATAGCTTTTTTGATTTAATGGCTGTTTCTTAACGGCTAAAATTTCTCAATCTCAGGAGGAAAAAGGCTCACTTTTAGGTGTGCATCCTATTAGAAGATTTACTTTTTGATGGCGTGGAAAGAGGTACAAGAGAGGATTTTGTTAAGGAGTACGGACAAGAACCACTTGGCATATTCATTAGAAGTATTATTGGTCTAGATGTAAAAGCAGCACAAGATGCTTTTGCAGACTTTCTAAGCAATGGAAACTTAAGAGCAGACCAAAAACCTTTATTCAAAACATCATTTCGTACCTTACTAAAAACGGCACCATAGAGCCTAGTATGCTCTTTGAATCACCATTTACAAATGCAAATGACAATGGTTTATTAGGGGTTTTTGATGATGGCGATGCTCATAAAGTAATCAGCATAATAGAAAAAATCAGTGAGAATGCTATGATCGGGTAAAGCAGATAGAAATAAATAACCTTTTTAGGAAAACAAAGAGGATGTTACAAATAGCCTACAACCTATTGTTTTTAAAGTCTTTGCGAATAACATAAGATGTAATTGAGGAAGAAACAAGATTTTATGTTAATAACTAAGTTTCCATAGTATTGTAAAATCATATAATTTTGCTAAAAAATAAACCTATAAGTTGATTTTATGAAAATAGTTCCTATATTTGCCCAAGAAAATAAGCAGGGATTATTTTCTATTCACCTTCCAGGAGAACCAGAAGATGAAGCAACTAAATGTATCGACCAATGGTTATTAGACCCTCAATATTTACACGATTTTTTCACTTTGCATCAAAACGATTTGAATAGTGGTTATTATGGAAAAACTATCAGCATTCAACAAGCAATTTCATACACAAGGGATGAAGCCTTATTTTTATTTGAAAGACTCAAAGAATTGGCAATTTCTGGAACAAAAAGTAATGACGAAACATTATCATTAGCTTTTAAACCGTTACGAGACGGTGACTATTCTCAAAAAGAACTTCAACAAGAAAAAGCCAAAACAAACAGCCAGAAGAAATGGTTACGTATATACGCCATTAGAATAGCACCTAATACATTCATAGTTACCGGAGGAGCAATAAAGCTCGTAGGCACGATGAATGACAGACCACATTTACAAAAAGAATTACTAAAATTGAATGACGTTAGAAATTATCTAAAAGAAGAAGGAATTCTAGACCAAGATGATTTTGAAACGTTTGAAATTTAAAGCCATGACACAAAACGAAAGATTAGAAAAATTTGCAAAATTAGTAAGTAATGAACCATCTAATTTTCTTGCAAAGTTGGACCATTATAAAACCAACAAAAAAAGATTAGATCAATCAGCAAAAGTAGCAGTTAATGTTCTTGAAGCATTAAAAGACAAAGGTTGGTCACAAAAAGATTTAGCAGAAAAAATGAACGTTTCTGCACAGCATGTGAATAAAATTGTCAAAGGCCAAGAAAACATGACTTTTGAAACGGTTGATAAGTTAGAAACCGCATTAGGAATTGTCTTGATGGAAATTATTGATTACAAGTCAGTAAATGAAATTGAAATTAAAGCAGAAAATATAAAAGCAATTCAAGAAAGTTGGTCGGAAGATTTGGCTTCAACTGGCAATTCATATAGTAAACCATTGAGTAATTTTAAGAAAAAAGAAGGTTCAAATATGAAAGTTGTTTATAACATATTAAATCAAACAACTTTTCAACCTTTAGAAAAGGCAATGTAATGGAAGATAATAATAAAATTAGTTTCAGCTTAATTCAGATAAAAACTGAGCAGTTTGCTTTATTTCCAGAAAATCATTCTGAAAAAGGTAAAATTAAACTGAATACCAACTTAACTTTTGGCTTAAATTCGGATGACAAAAGATTTTCAGTTACAACGAAATTTACTTTTGAAATGAAGCAAAAACCATTTATGAGTATTCAGGTAAGTTGTTTTTTTCAAATTGATAATTCCGCATGGAAAAGTTTTGCCAAGGAAGGTAAAATGATTTTTCCAAAAAATTTTGTCGCTCATATGGCAATGCTTACAATTGGTACAACTAGAGGAGTTTTACACTCTAAAACAGAAGACACACCCTTTAATCAGTATATTTTACCCACAACGAATGTTGCAGAAATAATTGATGAAGATGTAGTTTTTGATTAAAACAAAAAGATATAGCCATTATTAAATCAATAAAATAGACATACAATTCGGAAACATAAAAAAGTAAAACAACTTAGATTACTGATAACAAAACACATAGATTAGTCCCGTCCAGACCGCAATATTGGGGAAAGCCTTTCGTAACAGAAAGGCTTTTTTGCCCCTAAAAGGTTTTTAACGTTAGTTGTGTTGTTTGCTGCGAATTTGTAACTCGTAGCGGGTTTAGTAGTTAGACCAATGAAAAGCTTTCCACTTTGTGGATAGCTTTTTTGATTTAAATGTAGCAGGTTTGGGAGTTCAGTGGGTTAGCATACATGCCTTTCATTTCGTATTTCCCTTAAAATAACTCAGATTTATAATTCCAGACAATCCACACAAACAATCCTAAATACATCACGCAAACCACAAATTTCATAAAGCTGGATGCCAGAAACCCTATAAAGGAACCTGTAGCCGCTCTCAAAGCTCGATTATGGCCTTTAAAATCATAAATAAGTTCACCTATCAACGCACCAACAAAAGGGCCGATAATGAATCCAAAAGGGACAGGAGCAAGAATACCCACAATCAATCCGATGTTAGTGCCCCAAATACCATAGGAGCTTCCGCCAAATCGCTTAGTTCCCTTTGCCGGAATCACGTAATCTAAAACCGACAAGATCACGGTGATCAATAAAGTAATTCCTAAAATCCAATAATTTACCGGAACAGCATTTGTGAAATACAGTAATGCCAATCCAACCCAACTGATGCCAGGTCCGGGCAGAACCGGTAAAAAACTACCAAAAACGCCTAAAATCATACACATAAAACCAAGAACCAAAAGCAGTACATCCATAAATTTATTTTTACTAATTTTGAACACTCAAAAGTATTGAATTTTTATTTGAAAGAGTTTGATGCGCTTTTTTTGATTTTTTCGATAAAAAATCAGACCCAAACTCGGTATTGAATTAGGAGGAATTTTATAAATATACAATCCAAACTGCTGTTCTTCCAGATCGATTGGTGGCTTCGTATTCCGATCAAAAAGAAATTGCCGCTGCGATCAAAAAGAAATGGTTTGCTGAAAACTACGAAGATTATTTGCTTTCGAAAGCATCTCAAAAAAAATAATTGTATTTTTATAGAATATTAGTCCAATTCAAACACAAAACCTTGAAGCAGAATTACCTTTTTTTAGTATTTATATTTTTTAATTCCTGTCAATACTTAGACAAGCAAATTCCCTCGGAAAAAGAATTGTTGCAAAAGGAACTGAAATCCATCAACTGGAAAGAAGTCGATGAATACCCATCAGTAGTAGATTGTGAAAAAATAGAAGATAAAAAGCAACGCCAACAGTGTTTTTTTGATGTTTTAACCCAGCTGATTCAGGAGAAATTGAGTGTGGATACCCTTGCAATTCTTTATCCGGAACTGGATACGATTGAAGTTAAGGTCACGGTTTTTCCAAATGCAACGATGCAATTTGAGCCGCAGTTTCCCAAAGATTCCGTGGCTTATGACAAAATCAAAATTGACAGTATTCTTAAAGTTCGTTTAGTTGATTTTCCAAAAATTAACCCAGCTATAAAGCGCGGTATTCCCGTAAAAATACAATTTATTCTTCCGGTGATTCTCAAAGTAGAGTAGTTCTTAAAAGGATTTTCGAATGAAGAGTAGCTATTTTTGATTTCAGATTACGTTAGTATTTACTTTTTGGCTCGGATCAGGATTCTAAAATCTTCTGCCTTTCCATTCGTATTTTCCAAACACAGAATACAAAGCCACGCTTGTACTAAAAAAAGGATAAAACAAACTGCTCAAAATCAAATAACGTATTTTGGTTTTGGTTAAAAAAGAGTTGGTTTCGTATATCAAAACAGCATCAACAAGAAATTTTAAAAGGAACAGTAAAACTATATTTAGAAACGGAATAACGCCCAACACCCAACACCCAGCGCCTATCACCAAACACAAATTCCCCGCAAATACTAACAGTCCCAATCCTTTCCCGAAAGTACTTTGATACGAACTTGTTTTAGAGGCCCAGCGAACGCGCTGATGGAATAATGATTTCCAATTGTTCAATGGCTTTGTGGTGACAATAGTATTTCGAGATTTTAGATAATGCACCTTTTCAGGGGATTTTGCAATCGCTTTTTGCAACAGGAACACATCGTCGCCACTGGCAATGCTGTCATTTCCTTCGAAGCCATTCAGTTTTTGGAAAAAGGATTTCGTGTACGCAAAGTTGGCGCCATTGCACATAAATCCTTTGTTAATACCAAAACTCCCAATGGTTGCGCCTTGTAAACTCGCCAAATCCAATTGCTGAAAATGATGCAAAAATGAATTGCCACAATCATACGTTACTGCCCCGGCAATCATCGCCACATCATGGAGCTGAATGTAATTGTCCAAGGTCAATAACCAGTTTTTATCAACTACACAATCGGCATCGGTGGTGATAATCCAGTCTGCATTTACAATTTGCATCGCATTTACAATTGCATCTTTCTTGGGTGAGTTTGAAATCCGAATGTTCTTTATTATCCGAACACGGAACAATGAGCACGGGACACTGAACACTTCTTCCGATTCATCATCGACCAAAATCACTTCGAACAATTCCATCGGATAATTCAGCTTCGACAAACTGTCTAATAGAATGGGTAAATTTTCAGCTTCATTCCGAAAAGGAACGATAATTGAGAATTTTGTTTTTGGCTGTAAGCCAATATAATCAATTGTATTCACTTTAATGAGACCATAAATCAAAAGTCCAATAAAAACGGCATAAATCAAAAGTACCAAAAATAAAATATTTGTAATCATAATTATTTTAATAAGTTTTATCTCTCTCACCTTTAGGGAGTCCCGAAGCTCCGGGAGGAGAGAGGATTTTAAAGTTCAACACATAATAAGTGCCAATTATTACGGGTAAAACCACATTCAAAAACCACATTAAAGTCGAAATGAAAATAACAATCCATTCATTTACACCTAAAATCCCAAAGAAATAAACCGCAACACTTCCTTTTACGGCAAAGTCTAAAAATTGAAAAGTAGGCAAGGAAGAAGCTAAGAAATAAACAGAGGAAATGGTGGCAATTAGGGTAAAATAAGGCAAATCAACATCAAAAGCCAGAAACAAAAAGTAGTATTGGTGCGAGAAAACAAGATAGCGACAAATACCCAAAAAGATATTTTTTTGATGAATGGGTTTTGGAATTTCATTAATCTTATGGATCAGTTTTTCGATCGAATACCCTTTGATAGTAATTTTTTTGGCCGAAAATAAAACAATGAAGAGAAGTATCAGAAATCCAAAAAGTAACGCTACTGTTTTTGTGGTAATCACATGGTACTGCGCATTAAAAAATAGCAATCCGAAAACCCCAAAAATAACGGTCAATATCATTTGGATTCCGTTGCAGATCAGATTTAAGAATATGACTTTTTTAGTGTTTAATTTGTCAAAAAATAACGCTTTTCCGGCATATTCTCCAACTCCATTGGGTGTAAAAAGTCCCGCGGTTAATGCGCCAAGAACTTGTTTGGTTGCTGTTCCTACTGAGATTTCATGAATGAATTCAACTAAATTTTGCCATTTCAAAATTTCAAAAAACCGATTCAAAACACTCAGTAGTAAAATAAAGGCGATTCCGCCAATAGACTGATTTTTCTGGAATAAAACGATGAATTTCTGCCAATCCAGTTTGTCATTATTAGCCAATTGATTGTAAATAAAATAAAACGCACCGCACACAATCAAAACTTTGATTAGAAGTACGAGGAATTGCTTAGTTTTGTGTGGAATTGTAATCATACCGCAAAGAAAAGAAAAAGTATTTTGAAAAAGCTATTTCACAAAGATTCACAAAGAAATTACTAAGCAGTGCAAAGTTTTTTGTTTGGTCGATTGTAAAATTAATCTTTGTGTACCTCTGTGTTCCCTTTGAGTATCTTTGTGTAATAAAAAACTAAAACTTTTGGCAAACGAACGCATCATATTAGGAATTGACCCCGGAACGACGATTATGGGTTTTGGATTGATAAAAATTGTCAATAAAAAAATGGAGTTTTTGCAACTGAACGAATTGCAATTGTCCAAATACGACAATCATTATCAAAAACTCAAAATCATTTTTGAACGCACCATTGAGTTAATCGATACCCACAATCCAGACGAAATTGCGATTGAAGCGCCTTTCTTTGGTAAAAACGTACAATCGATGCTAAAGTTAGGACGCGCGCAAGGCGTGGCTATGGCAGCGGGACTTTCGAGAGACATTCCCATTACGGAGTACGAACCTAAGAAAATAAAAATGGCGATTACCGGAAATGGAAACGCCAGCAAAGAACAAGTTGCCAAAATGCTACAGCAACTTTTAGGATTAAAAGAATTGCCTAAAAATCTTGACAGTACAGATGGATTAGCAGCTGCGGTTTGTCATTTTTTCAATTCTGGGAAAGTGGTGGGAGAGAAAAGTTATACCGGTTGGGATGCTTTTGTGAAACAAAACGAAGAACGAATAAAAAAGTGATCAGTGTTCAGTACTTTAGTGTTCAGTTGTGTTGGACTGGGATGAGTAGTCAGTTTTCAGCAGTTTTAATTAAGTAAGAGTATTCCGTTTTTTAAATTGTATCATATGAGATTCCAAGATTTATTAGCCTATAAAAAATCATTTCCAAAGGAAGAAACCTATTCATTAACGGATCAAATTCGGCGTTCTTCAAGGAGTGTTCCTGCAACTATTGCCGAAGCCTATAGAAAGAGGATTTACCCTAAACATTTTTATAGTAAGTTGACCGATTCTGATGGAGAAAATTCAGAAACACAAGTGTGGTTAGAGTTTTCTGTGTCTTGTAAATATATTTCTGAAGCTATTTATCAGGAATTTATCTCTGAAAGTTTAGAAATTGGAAAACTTGTTAATTATATGATATTGAACCCTGAAAAGTTTGGAGTTAAAAAGGAGTGATTAGTGTTCAGTTTTTTAGTATTCAGTACATATATGATTACTAAATAACTGCTCACTGAACACTTTCTTAAGGCTGAACACTAAAAATCTGACCACTGACCACTTTCTTAAAACTGACCACTACTAAATGAGCGGAATCTACATCCATATCCCTTTTTGCAAGCAGGCGTGTCATTACTGCGATTTTCATTTTTCAACATCGATGAAGAAGAAAGAAGAAATGGTTTTGGCTATTGCCAAAGAAATTCAAATGCGTAAAAGCGAATTTAAAAACGAAATTGTCGAAACCATTTATTTTGGCGGAGGAACGCCAAGTGTTTTAACTTCAGCAGAAATTAATTTCCTGATTGCGGAAGTGTACAAATACTATTCTGTTTCAGATAATCCTGAAATTACACTGGAAGCCAATCCAGATGATTTGTCAAGTGAACGAATAATCGAATTATCTAAAAGCAAAATTAATCGGCTAAGTATTGGGATTCAGTCGTTCTTTGAAGACGATTTACAATTGATGAACCGAGCTCATAATTCGGCGGAAGCCAGAAAATGTTTAGAAGTTGCTACTCAGTATTTTGACAACATTTCTCTCGATCTAATATACGGAATTCCGGACTCGAGCCAAAATGGCGAACAGGCGCAGCAAATGAGCAATGAGAAATGGAAACAAAATATTGAAACAGCATTGAGTTTTGGGATTCCGCATATTTCGAGTTATGCTTTGACGGTAGAGCCTAAAACAGCGTTGAATAAACTGATACAAACAGGAAAAATTGCCGCTCCTAAAGATGATGTCGCGCAAGAGCACTTTGCTATTTTAATCGAAATGCTCGAAGCCAATGATTTTATTCACTACGAATTGTCAAATTTTGGGAAGGAAAACTATTTTTCGAAGAATAATTCAGCGTATTGGTTGGGGAAAAAATACATTGGTATCGGTCCTTCGGCGCACAGTTATGATGGAGTTTCGAGAAGTTGGAATATTTCTAATAATGCGCTGTATTTAAAATCCATACAAGAGGACAAGTTGCCCAACGAAATAGAAATTCTTTCAATTACGGACCGATATAATGAATATGTTATGACGGGCTTGCGAACGATTTGGGGTGTTTCTTTGGATAAAATTGAAAGCGAATTCGGAAGTGGATATTTGGAATATTTGAACAATCAATCTCGAAAATTTCTTGATGATGATTTGCTTTTTATTGAAAATGGGATTTTAAAGCCAACCAAAAAAGGAAAGTTTTTGACGGATGGAATTGCTTCAGATTTATTTATCGTGAACTAGTTTCAGGATCTATTTAATTTTAATTGATTTTGTGTGGAAAAAGGATTTACATATATTTTGACGAATAAAAACAGTACTGTTTCGTAGGTGGGTGCCACAAAAAATTTAAAAAACAGAATTGATTATCATAGAAATGGTACCGGCGCAGTTTTTACAAAAAAATAGAATGCTACAATTTTAATCTATTTGGAAGATTTTGAGGATTTAAATGATGACTAAAATTTAATGTCGTATTTTAATAATTGCGACAATATATCTTTCTTGCTACTTAAGTGCTATCTTTAAAAGAGAAAAACAACTTAAAAATTGGCATAAAGACTGGAAATGGAATGTTGCAAAATTTTTAAATCCTGAATTAAAAGATTTATATTTGAACTTATAAAGCATCTCCAGATGAGATGCTGAAATAAATTCAGCGTAAATGTTAGCAACAATCCAACATAACAACCAAGCCATTGAAGTCGATTTATCAAAACCTATTGATATTTCGATTCCATTAACAAATACAGACGAGAATCCAATTGCTTGGTATATCGAGAAACCAGTCATTGAACCCGTTATTTTTGGGGATTGGATAGGGAAAGTTTCGGAAGGAAAGTCGTCTACTAATTTCAATAATATTTTCTTCAATCCACACGGACACGGAACGCATACGGAATGTTTGGGACATATTACACGTGAATTTTACAGTGTTAATCAATCTTTAAAACAGTTTATTTTTTTAGCTGAGTTGATTTCGGTTGTCCCGGAAATGCAAGGAGGAGATTTAGTGATTACACTGGATAACATCTCGACTGCGCTCGATGTGACACTGAAATTAGGTGTTCCAAAAGAAGCCCTAATTATTAGAACTCTACCTAATTTTAAAATAAAAAAATCTTTAAAATATTCGAATACGAATCCGCCTTATCTAAATGAAGATGCTGCGTTATTCATTCGCGAAAGCGGAATTCAGCATTTATTAATTGATTTGCCAAGTGTCGATAAAGAAAAAGATGAAGGGAAATTATTGGCACACAAAGCTTTTTGGAATGTGACCGATGTCAACAATCTGAATGCAGAAGCCAGATTGAATTGTACGATTACGGAGATGATTTTTGTGGCTGATGAAGTGAAAGATGGCGGTTATTTGTTGAATTTACAAATTGCCTCTTTTGAAAATGATGCGAGTCCGAGTAAGCCGGTTTTGTACGCTATTTTAAATGATTGAATGAAAAATAATTTCAAGAGATGAACCTGGAAACGTACTACGAATATTGCTTGTCTAAAAAAGGAGTAACGGAACACTTTCCTTTTGACGAAGATATATTGGTGTTTAAAGTGGGTGGAAAAATGTTTGCATTGTCTTCTTTAAGTCAGTGGGAGAAAGGACAGTCATCAGTTAATTTAAAATGTGATCCAGAGCGTGCTCAGGAATTGCGGGCTGAATACGTTGACATTCAACCGGGTTTTCACATGAGTAAAACCCATTGGAATACAGTTGCTGTAAATGAATCAGTTGCGGATGCATTACTCAAAGAGTTGGTGGATCATTCCTATGATTTGGTTTTCAAAAGTTTAACAAAGAAATTGCAGAGTGAAATTCAAGAATTAGAAGATTAGGTGTTACTTTTGCCAAGAAAAGTCGAATAAAATTATAAATGCGTAAGGAATAAATTCAGCATATCACATGAAAGAACAATTTAAAAAGTTTTTAAACGAAGAACAAGACCCAAAAGCCATTGAAAAAATCGCTTCAAAACTGAGTGACTTATTGATGAAAAATGAAGAAATCGGATATATTGCCGTTCAAAAAAAACCAGCGATTACTGTTTTGCCGGATAGTATTGTGATGACGAATAAAAGAATTATCATTTGTCAGCCTAAAAATCTGGGACTTTCAATGAATTTTATTGATTACACTTGGGATGAGGTTGAAGGAACTTTTGTAAAAGAAAATATTTTGGGTTCTGAGTTTTCATTTATAACCAAAACAAATATGGAGGTTTCCATTGATTATATTCCTAAAATCCAAGCGCGCAAGATTTTTACGTATGCTAAAGAACAATTGGATATATTGAAAACAGGAGCAGTATTAAATGCAACACTTGTAGATGCAATTCCGTTTTCACCAATGGCAGAAGATGAAATTATTGAAGAAATGGAAACAGAAGAAGTGACAAGTTTTGCTGAAATAATGCCTGTTTCACAACCTAATTTTACTGCTGAAAATCAGGAATTTGAGGAGGTTTCGGTAACGTCAAAAGACAAATCATTAAGTGATTTTTCGCAAGACGAACTTTTTGAAAAATTGCAGAATTATAAAAAATTGTTAGATAACGGATTGATTTTACAAGGCGAATACGACGCTTTTAAAAAAGAAATTTTGAGTTACATGTAATTAGTCTTAAAGTCATAAAGTCAAAAGATATTTACTTTCTTTTGACTTTAGGACTTTCGACTTAAAGTGTTCTTTTCTGCTTCTCTACAAAATTATTGGATTGTAATTCTAGTAAATCGGTAGCATTTTTTCGTTGTAAATCATACAATTTGGTGTCGTCAGCAATATCTCCGTAGACTTTATCATGCATCATAGCACTAGTTTTTACGAGTAAAGTACGTTGGTATTTGTCTTGTTCGATTGTTGCTTTCAACGCTGTTTCCAGATCTTCTAATTTATAGTCGTATTCGCCTTTTGGAGAAAGTAATTTGGCTATAATGGGAGAGGTTTCAATGGCTAAAAATAGTAGCATAATAAAAAACGAAGGAAGCCAAGGTAATTTGTCCAAGGCGTTGATTCGGGCCATTAAACCATCAAATCCGTCAATAATAGGTTGGGTTTCGGTAACTTTCTTGTCTAAATCGGTTTGTAGCGTTTTGGTATTTTTCTCCATCGTAGCAATTTTAGCTAAGTTGGTTTTTTGTAAAGTGTCCAGTTCCTTTTTGGCCAGATCATGTTTGGCGATTTTTTCATTAAAAACAGGACCTTTTCCTAATTTTTTCGTTCCTGCAGTTCCTTCTGCTTCGGTGATGTAAGTTTCATAAAGTGTATTAACTTCTTTCTCTTTCTTTGTGATTTCCGATTTCAAACCGGCTATTTCAGCTTTGTTTTTATCCAAATCTGATTTGAAATAACTGGCCACTTCTTTTTTATTATTCAAAGCCATCACATTTTTTTCTTTCAATAAAACAGTATTAATTTCTTTTTCGAAGATTTTAATTTCCAATGGTTTTGAAATCACTATTGCGATTATTACCGCTAAAATAATTCGTGGAGTTGCCTGCAGAAATTCACTTCCAAATTTATCTCTTTTTCGAATTGTTGAAACAATAAAACGATCCAAATTAAATAGGAGTAAACTCCAAACGATACCAAATGCGATTGCGGGATACATACTGTCAAAGACGGTGAACAATGCATACGAACTGGCAAGAAAAGCCATGACCGCAGTAAAGAAAACAGTGGCGCCAATACCTACATATTTGGTTTGTTCGCCCTCGGAACAGCCTACGAGTAGGTCTTTGTCTGAGCCGGAACACAGAATGAAAAATTGTTTTAACATAATTGATTTTTGATTGCTTCACCAGATTGCTATTCCGGCGCGGATGATTGATGAATATAAATTTAACGACAAAAAACGGATTGTGGTATAAATACTTGATAGGTATTTATTTATGGCTTTTTGTTACGGTTTGTCCTAAATAAAATAGAGCCGCTCTTTACGAACGGCTCTATTGGTTTTTGAATTAATAATACCTTATGTTAATGGTGCTCCTGCCATAATTTCGGCATTGGCAAATTCTTCAAATTTGGTGAAGTTGGCTTTAAATTTTTGAGCTAATTCTATTGCCTTTTTATCGTAAAGTTCTGGGTCTTCCCATGTATTTCTGGGATTTAGAATTTCGCTAGGAACATTTGGACAGGTTTGCGGTTTTGCAATTCCAAAAACGTGGTGGTTCTCATACGGTACATCGTCCAATTCTCCGTTTAATGCAGCGGTAATCATGGCACGGGTGTATTTTAATTTCATTCGGCTTCCTACTCCGTAAGGGCCACCAGTCCATCCTGTATTGATAAGCCAGACTTTTACATTGGCATCTTTCATTTTTTTAGTTAACATTTCAGCATATCTTGTTGGGTGTAATGGCATAAATGGCGCTCCAAAACACGTCGAGAAATTGGGTTGAGGTTCTGTGATTCCTGCTTCAGTTCCGGCAACTTTTGCTGTGTATCCTGAGATGAAATAATACGCTGCTTGTCCCGGAGTTAGTAGTGCAATGGGAGGTAGGATACCATACGCATCCGCGGTCAAAAAGAATATATTTTTAGGATTTTCTCCAATGGAACCTTGCTGAATATTATCAATATGAAAAATAGGATAACTTACTCTCGTGTTTTGTGTAATGGAAATATCCTCAAAATCAACGTCATTCGTATCTTTATTGATAATTACATTTTCCAGAATTGCTCCTTTTTTTATAGCGCGAAAAATGTCAGGTTCATTTTCTTCAGAAAGGTTGATGACTTTTGCATAACACCCTCCTTCAAAATTGAAAACGGTATTTTCATTCGTCCAACCATGTTCATCGTCGCCAATTAATTTTCTGTTAGGATCAGCTGATAAAGTTGTTTTTCCGGTTCCTGATAATCCAAAGAAGATAGCTGTATCACCATCTTTACCAACGTTGGCACTGCAATGCATTGGTAAGGTGTTTTTGAAAACTGGCAAAATGAAATTCAAGGCAGAGAAAATCCCTTTTTTTATTTCACCTGTATATCCGGTTCCGCCTATTAAAACTACTTTTCGTGTAAAATCAAGAATTGCGAAATTGCTTTGACGTGTTCCGTCTATAATTGGATCTGCCATAAAGCTAGGCACGCAAAGTAAAGTCCATTCGGGGTCGAAGTCTGCTAATTCCTCCGTTTCAGGTCTTAAAAACATGTTGTAGCAAAATAAGTTGGCCCAAGCGGTTTCTGTCACTACTCTGACATTTAATCTGTAATTTTGGTCTGAACACACATAAGAATCTCTCACAAAAATTTCTTTGCCGGATAAATAAGCGGTAACCTTGTTGTATAATTTTTCAAAAGCTTCTGGCGAGAAAGGGATGTTTACTTTTCCCCACCACACTTCGTTTTCAGTGACGCTGTCTTTCACGATAAAACGATCCAGCGGAGATCTGCCTGTGTATTCGCCTGTGTTGACCGCTAATGATCCACTTGAAACTTCGATTCCTTGACCAGATTTGATGGTGATGTCGTGTAATTCATCGGGAGATAACTGGTAATGAATTTTTGCATTTTCAATTCCTAATTCTTTTAACGAAATCGATTGCGTGAAAAGTGTGTTATTGTCCATAAATATTTTGTTGTGTAGTTTGTTTTTATAGACTGCAAAAGTAGATATTAAATTTCAGATAGAATTTGTTTCGTCTAAATTTGTGACTTTTTATTTAAAATATTTATCAATAAAACGCCCCAGGCCAGTATTAATAGGAGTCCGCCAATAGGAGTTATAAATCCAATGATGCTAAAATCAAACGAAGTAAGGGTGTTTGTTGCCAATAGATAAATGGAGCCAGAAAATAGAATTACACCGAAAAGCACTAAATTATAGAGCGTTTTTTTTGTTTTTTGAGAGAGGTCTTTCAGGAGTCCAAGAAACAATAAAAACAGTGCATGGTACATTTGGTAGCGTACGCCTGTTTCAAAAGTATTTAATTGCTCAATAGACAGTACTTTTTTTAGGGCATGTGCGCCAAAAGCACCAAAAATTATTGCAATCATTCCCAGAATAGTTCCCGTTGTAAGTATCTTTTTGTCCATGATAATGATGTTTGATGCAAAAGTATTTCATATCTCCTAACTTTAAAAGTATTTGGCACGATACTTTCAAATGAACTTAATTTAACGGTACACTAAGCAGACTAATTTTTTTATTTTTAAAACGTAAAAGAAAGAACGAAAAGAATAAAAGCTTTCTCAGTAAATTATTTTGAGTTATTTGTTATAAATACAACATTTTTGTATGTTTGTGTTGTAAATAAATAAAAATGAGAACAATTTTAATCATCGGGGCGGGAAGATCAGCTTCCTCTTTGATACATTATCTTTTAGACAAATCCGAAAAAGAAAACTTGCATCTAATTATTGGTGATTTGTCTTTGGCTTTAGCTCAGCGTAAAACCAATGATCATAAAAACGCAACTGCAATTGCTTTAGATATTTACGATAATGAGCAACGAAAAAAAGCAATTGAAAATGCTGACATTGTCATCTCGATGTTGCCGGCTCATTTGCATATCGAAGTGGCTAAAGATTGTGTAATATATAAAAAGCATTTGGTTACCGCCTCTTATGTGAGCGATGCCATGCAGGAATTAGATGCTGCCGCCAAAGAAAACAATCTCATTTTCATGAATGAAATTGGACTTGATCCAGGTATTGACCACATGAGTGCGATGAAAGTGATTGATGAAATTAAAGAAAAAGGCGGAGAAATGCTTCTTTTTGAATCTTTTTGTGGTGGACTCGTAGCGCCGGAATCCGACACGAATCTTTGGAATTATAAATTTACCTGGGCACCACGCAATGTGGTTTTGGCAGGACAAGGAGGCGCTGCCAAATTTATTCAGGAAGGAACGTATAAATACATTCCGTATTGTAATTTGTTTCGCAGAACGGAATTTCTAGAAGTGGAAGAGTTTGGCCGATTTGAAGCCTATTCTAATCGGGATTCCTTGAAATACCGAAGTGTGTATGGCTTGGATAATGTACTGACTTTATACCGAGGAACAATCCGTAGAGTTGGTTTTTCTAAAGCTTGGAATATGTTTGTGCAATTAGGAATGACGGATGACAGTTACGTCATGGAGGATTCGGAGAACATGAGTTACAGAGAATACGTGAATTCTTTCTTGCCGTATCATCCCACGGATTCAGTGGAAATTAAGACTCGTTTGATTCTTAAGATTGATCAGGATGATATCATGTGGGACAAATTGTTGGAATTGGACTTGTTCAATCGCAATAAAATTGTAGGCTTGAAGAATGCCACGCCGGCACAAATTCTGGAAAAGATCTTGACTGATAGTTGGACGCTTCAGCAAGATGATAAAGATATGATTGTCATGTATCACAAATTTGGATACGAATTAAATGGCAAAAAAGAACAAATAGATTCCAAAATGGTTTGTATTGGGGATGATCAAACCTACACTGCGATGGCAAAAACTGTAGGCTTGCCTGTTGCAATGGCAACCTTATTAATACTGAATGGTAAAATTACGACTCCCGGAGTTCAATTACCGATTCGTAAGGAAGTGTATGTGCCTATTTTGAAAGAATTAGAGGAATACGGTGTTGTTTTCAAAGAACAATCCATGCCATATTTAGGATACAATCCTGATAAAGAGTTTAGTTAGTAGTTTGTTTTTAGATTTTTAGTTTGATAAATCCGCTCCTTTTGAAGCGGATTTGTTTTTTTATACTATTATGATTTTGAGTGTAAAGTTATTGGGAGGCTATACATTACTCTCACAGGGACGCCGTTCATTTTCCCGGGAATCCATTTCGGGCATATTTTCAAAACACGTATGGCTTCTTCACCGGTTCCAAAACCAATATCTCGTATGTTTTTTATGTCGCTTAAACTGCCGTCTTTTTCTACTATAAAGGTGATGTATATTTTTCCTTTTAAGTTAGGTTGTGTTGGAGTTTTAAAATTATTGCCGACAAATTTGTAAAATTCTGATATTCCTCCGGGAAAATCTGGTTTTTCGGTTATTCCAGCAGTATTGTAGACTTCATTTTCCCCTTTTTGGACAAATTGATTTTCAGAATTGAATGTGTCTATTTCAATTACTTCAGGCGCTCCTTTGCTTAAAGTCGCCAGAAGTTCCTCGTTTGTAGGTAATTTTTTTTGTTTTGATAAGATAGAAGGTATAGATCTCTTTTCGATAGGAGTTAGTTCATTGTATTTTTTTTCGCTGGTAATCTTCCCTTTTTCATCTTTGATTTTAAAAGTAGTTTTGTCGTAATACGTTTTAAATAAATTTCCAGGTTTTACAGGAGTAGTTTCTTTTTTCACATTGGTTTCTTGCGCAACGACTTTCGTACACAATAAAAATAATAAGGCAGTTACTACCGGAATTAATGTTGCTTTTTTTAATAAAGCTTTCGTTTTTGATGTGGTTTTTGTCATCATAAGTAATCGTTTTTTAGTTATTAAATAATTCAAATTACTGGCCAAGTAAAAAGTTTGGTTCTCGTTTGCTTTCGATAATAATAAAGATTGGTAAAACGGAACATTGTTGTAGGAGGTCACTACCTTCTCGTCAGCAAGAAATTCGTGATTGAGTTGTATTGCTTTTTTGTAAAAAATAAAAATTGGGTTGAACCAAAAAACGGTTTTCAATAGTTCGATGAATAAAATATCCAAAGTGTGTTTTTGGGTCACATGTGTGAGTTCGTGCGTGTACAATTCAGCTTCAATTTGACGGTTGTTGTACTCCGTTTCGTTGATGAAAATCGTATTCAGAAAAGTATGCGGCAACGTTTTTTCGGGTAGCAAAATCAATTTGGCATTCTTATAATCAATTGGCGAATTCGACTTCATTTTAGATGAAATCTTGATGATATTACTGATAAAACGTATCGCCAAAACGAGTGTTACTGCCGCATACAAACTCCATAATCCTATTGCTAGATAGTTTGTTTCTTCAAGTAGTACAGCGCTTCCTTGCAGTATCTGGATATTTCCCGGATTGACTGTAGGTTGTGCTATTTCCTGAATAACTTCAATAGTAATAAAGGGAATCACCATTGAGAAAACAAGGCTGAACAACAGGTAAAACCTATTGAAAACGTGTATTTTTTCTTTTTCCAAAAACAAATAATACACTGCCAGTAGCACAAATAAAGTGATTGTCGATTTGATTAGAAAGTCGCTCATTTTTTCTTTTTTTGAATTTCACTGTCGATTATTTTCTTGAGTTCTTCCAGTTCCGTTTGAGACAAATTCGTTTCGGTGGTAAAGAAAGAAGCAAATTGCGATGCCGAATTATTGAAAAAACTACTTATCAATCCGTTGACGTGTTTGGAGAAATAATCCGTTTTTTTGACCAATGGATAATATTCCCGGGAGTTCCCAAATTCAGTATACGCTACAAATTGCTTGTCAATCATTCTTTTCAATAGGGTAGCCACGGTTGTGGTTGCTGGTTTTGGTTTTGGATAGGCTTCCAGCAAGTCTTTCATGAAGGCTTTCTCGAGTTTCCAAAGGTGTTCCATTAGTTGTTCTTCGGCGTTTGTTAGTTGTTGCATGTTATTTAATTTCTATTTCGGAAACTGATTCTCCGTTATTGTATTTCTTTATTGTTATTAGTTTTCCATGTTCATTAAAGAACTTCCAGTCACCAAAATAAAACCAATGCGCGTACTTATCACTCGTTTCCATTTTTGTTTTTCCTTTGGACTGTATTTTTCCGTTTTCATGATAAAAAGTAGTGTTGCAGATGTTGTCTTTGTATTTTTCTCTTTTAATAATTTTGCCATTTAAGTAATAACTCCATTTTTTTACGGGATCACCTTTTCTGTATTTTCCAATTGATTTATAATGGGAACTATCCTGTGAGTATTGTTCAATCCAAAGTCCTTCTCTAAGTTTATTTTTCATTTGATTGGTTTTGCAACTAAAGAGGAAAAATAACAAGCCGATTACAATAACAGTTTGTCGCATAAAATGATTTTGTTCTACGAAAATAGAGTTAGCTCTACAAATGTAGAATATAAATTGAAATAAACAAATTTTTATGAAAAATATTTTGGTAGTCAGCGGTTTGCGTTAAGGATGGGAGTGGAAATCCTTTTTATTTTTTTGTTTCAAAAAATAAAAAGATTGAGAACGGACAGCCTGACCACGCTGGAACGATAGTGGAAGCGTGGGAACGCCCAAAAAAAATCCGCCCTGTTTAGAGCGGATGTAGGTTCTCGATACTTTTTTGTTCCGTTTCTTTTTACAAAAAAACTCGAACGGACGGTATCGCCAACTATTATTTAGAAAGTTCTACAAAATATTTGTAAAACAACGGAATGGTTTCAATCCCTTTCAGGTAATTGAAGATTCCGAAATGTTCGTTTGGCGAGTGAATGGCATCACTGTCCAGACCAAATCCCATCAAAATAGTTTTGCTTTTCAGCTCTTTTTCGAATAACGCCACGATAGGAATACTTCCTCCGGAGCGCACGGGAATTGCGGGAACGCCAAAGGTTTCTGTATACGCCATATTCGCGGCTTTGTAGCCAATACTGTCTGTTGGCGTTACATAACATTGTCCGCCATGATGTGGTTTTACTTTTACGGTAACGCCGGCAGGAGCAATGCTTATGAAATGTTTTGTGAATAATTCCGTGATTTGTTCCCAATCCTGATTAGGAACCAAACGCATCGAGATTTTAGCGAAAGCTTTGCTTGCAATAACGGTTTTGGCACCTTCTCCGGTGTAACCACCCCAGATTCCGTTGACGTCCAGTGTAGGGCGAATGGAGTTTCTTTCGTTTGTGTTATAGCCTTTTTCGCCGTAAATGTCATTTAAGTCTAATGCTTTTTTGTAATTGTCTAAGTTGAAAGGCGCTTTGGCCATTTCGGCTCTTTCTTCCAAGGATAATTCTGCTACATTATCATAAAAACCAGGAATGGTAATGTGGTTGTCTTCATCATGAAGCGAAGCAATCATTTTGGCTAAAATATTGATTGGGTTGGCAACCGCTCCTCCATATAATCCGGAATGTAAATCACGGTTTGGTCCCGTAACTTCGACTTCTACGTAACTCAATCCACGTAATCCTGTTGTAATTGACGGTTGTTGATTAGAAATCATTCCGGTGTCCGAAATTAAAATCACGTCATTTTTTAGTTTTTCCTGATTGCGTTCTACGAACCAACTCAAGCTTTTGGAGCCAATTTCCTCTTCGCCTTCAATCATAAACTTCACATTACACGGCAAAGTATTCGATTGAACCATATATTCCAATGCTTTTACGTGCATGTACATTTGGCCTTTGTCATCGCAAGCGCCACGGGCAAAAATAGCGCCGTCGGGATGAGTTTCGGTTTTCTTAATTACGGGTTCAAATGGCGGCGAAGTCCATAATTCAACTGGATCTGCGGGTTGTACGTCATAATGGCCATACACTAAAATGGTTGGTAAATTTGGGTCGATTATTTTTTCGCCATACACGATTGGGTTGCCTGGGGTATCACAGATTTCAACGAAATCGCAGCCTGCTTTTTCCAAACTTGCTTTTACGGCAGCAGCAGTATTGATGATATCTAGTGAGAAAGCAGGATTTGCGCTCACGGAGGGCATTTTTAATAATTCGATTAACTCGTTGATAAAGCGGTCTTTGTGTTCTTGAATGTATGCTTTAATATTTTCCATTATTTAATTATTTTATAATCTCAAAAGTACAAAAAACTGAGTAAATAATTTTTTAAGAAATTCCTTTGAACTTAAGAAGTAATGCTTATATTTGCACTCAGAATTTCGCGGATATGGTGAAATTGGTAGACATGCCAGACTTAGGATCTGGTGCCGCAAGGCGTGTAGGTTCGAGTCCTATTATCCGCACTTTTAAAACCCAAAGTACTAATTATTAGTGTTTTGGGTTTTTTGTTTTTTAAACTTGACCTAATAACAACTCCGTTTCGTGTTGTGAAACTAAAATGAACCTATTTTAATGTAATATAATTAGATTGATACAATAAGTTAAAAACTGTTAAACAGTATCTTTATAACATCGTTTATCTGTTTCTATAGTCTTAACTTGGAATAATAAAAGTTTAGCTGTTTGGTTTTTTGTCCTTAAATAAATGTCTTAGTTTCGTTTTCTGTGTAAATCACTTTATTATGGTGGTTTCCGTTCTTAAATAAAAGATGGGGAGTACCTCAAAAAAAATATTTTACCTCCGTAACTTTTCTTTTTGGTGGTTCTTGTGGGGGGTATGAATTTAATTTTTTTCAAGAAATTGTATTTTTTGAAATCACTACAATATCAAAATAAGTTTTCTAACTTTGTGAATCAATCACATACAATGACAGAAAATTTTACTTTGCAATCCTTACCGCCTAAAGACTTTACAGAATCGATTGCTATATTGAAGCAATTGGCAAAATCACATCGGTATTTAGCTGAACTCAAAGGCACGGCAAAGACTATTCCAAACGAAAGTATTTTGATTAATACGCTTACACTCCAGGAAGCAAAAGACAGTAGTGAGATTGAAAACATCATCACTACTCACGACGATTTATACAAAGAAAATGTATTGATTGACACCAAGAAACACGCCAGTAAAGAAGTTTTTAATTACGCACAAGGTTTGAAACTTGGTTTTGAAATTGTGCGAAAAGAGAAATTACTTTTAAACAAACATATCTTAACCATTCAAAAGGAGCTGTTACAAAACAATGCTGGATTTAGAACGCAAGCGGGAACAAAATTAGTAAACTCGCTAGGGCAAACGGTCTATACTCCACCACAAAGGGCCAATGAAGTTTTGGACTTAATGGGCAACCTAGAAAAGTTTATAAACGACAATGATTTTTCGGATATTGACCCACTTATAAAAATGGCAATTATACATTATCAGTTTGAAAGTATCCACCCATTTTATGATGGTAACGGACGGACGGGGCGTATTATCAACATTCTCTATTTGGTTTTATCGGGATTGTTAGATATTCCTATTTTGTATTTAAGCCGTTACATTACCCAAAACAAAGCCAATTACTACAAAGTTTTGCAGGGCGTTAGAGAAACTAACGACTGGGAAGCGATGGTGTTGTATATGTTAAAAGGCGTTGAGGTAACTGCAGAGCAAACTATTGTTCTGATTACTAAAATTCGGGATTTAATGGCAGATTATAAAGGTAAAATGCGAACTGAATTACCTAAAATATACAGTCAAGATTTGATAAATATTTTGTTTAGAAATCCTTACACTAAAATTGAGTTTTTGGAAAAAGAATTGAATATTACGCGCCAAACGGCTTCAATTTATTTAGATAAAATTTCAGAAATAGGATTTTTAGAAAAAACCAAAGTCGGAAAATCTAACTATTATATGAATACCGAATTGATAAACGTTTTAATGAATAGTTAAATATGGTAAAAAACCATTGAAAATTTACCGCATAAAAACAACGTGTTAGAAAAATGCTAAAAACTTACCACGTTATGTAAACGTGTTAGAAAAATTGAAAAAATTTAACACGTTAGAAAGTCGTGTTAGGAAAACGACTAAAATGTAACATTACTTTTGAATTTAACTACTGATCAAATTATTAATTACGACGGCAAAATTCCAACCGAAGTTGTAATGGAAGATAAAACAGCCGTTGAGCAAATGAGACTCATACAACAGCTAGAAGATGATGACAAACAAACCATCTTTAAACTTATTGATAAAATGCTTACCAATAAAAAATTTAAAGATTTCTTCGCTAAAAATGTAGCGACTTTATAAAGGGAAGAAAGCCGAGCATTTGCTCGGCTTTTTTTTAAATATTATGATAATGGATCAAACCACTCTTTTCTTTTAGCTACCATTACCATATGAGCAATGGTGATAGATGGTTTTTTGACATATTTTTTTTCAATTTTTTTTCTAAAAATATTAATTAATAAAGCATCTAAAAAATTTAGTTTGTAAAAATATTTATTTGTATCAAAATTAGAATACCCTGATTCTATCTCAAACTTATTTAAAAACTCTTCAAAAATCATTATTGCATCTTCTTTGTCTAAATCTATCGTATTTATAATTGTATTTAGATTATACTCTTTTTTACTAAATAACCATTCATTAAAAAAATCACAAACTTTAGTCTCCAAAAATTCCATATCTAATTATTTGTTAATCCTGCTGCACCTGCTGTTGCTCTTGTTCCTCCAAAAAGCGCTGCGTTTCTACCATAAAACGAAGACCAATTTCTTACCATACCAACTCCGAAAGGAGAAACATAAGGAAGTCTTGTAACAGCTCCTCCAAATAAGCTGATTTTAGCATTACCATAAACTGATTTATAAAAAACTGACGATTTTAAAGTTCCTTTTGAAGCTCCTCCTAAAACCTTTAAACCTAACGAAGATTTCGACAGCATCGTAACACCCATTTTTAATTCACCTGCTCCAGTTATTAAATTGAATGCGTCTAGTACTAAATCAGTTAATCCCATTCCAACTCCTTGCGGACCTTTCATTGATATTGAATATCCATTATCTCTTAACTCTGGACCTAATGCGCCTCTAGGAGTAGCCATAACTTCAACACCATCAACAAAAATTCTGTCGTGACCATCGCCTGTTCTTGTAACTTCTGCCGTTTTATTTTTAGTGTTAATTCGCACATCGTCATCTGGACTATCCATCTGATGCATTGCATGATTGAGTCCACTAACCACTAAACCCGTAACTGCGCCTTGCCAAAAGTTTCCTCCAGTTAATGCTGCACCAGC
>NZ_RYDO01000010.1:0-138092 GCF_003984855.1 Flavobacterium sp. GSP6 | reverse complement strand
ATCAATCTGTCAAGGAACATTGCGCGTTTTGCGGGGTGCAAAGGTAACATCCGTTTTCTATTCTCACAAGCTTTATCAAATCTTTTTTTGAAAATAAATTTTCCTTTTGATCTAAGTAACTTGCCAGTATTTTAAAGAACTTCTGCTCCATTGCGGGTGCAAAACTACACCCTTTATTCGCTTTTACAAGCTTTTTAATCCCTTTTTTTTGACCTTTTCTTAATTTTTTCTTTAACTAGCTGATATCACGTTTTTTGAAGATTAAAGTTTTTTAAATAATCCTAATTCTTAACTCCCCTTTTAATCCGTTTCAATCCTAAATCACCTTTTTATCTATCCTCACAAAGCTTTAATCTCCATTCCCTTTTTTTGAAACCTATCCAAATCACGCTTTATTACACTTTTTATGCGCTTCCTTCTTTTTCATTTACTGAAAATTAACACCACCATACCCTATCCTAACAAAAGAGCACAACACAGTAAACGATTTTATACTATACCATATATAATGACTGAACAGCTCTTTGCTTTACTATAACACATACAAGCTACAATTACTTGCGGCAAAACAACAAAATATTCTGGTTTCCAAATCTTCGCGTTAGGGATAGTAGTGGAAAGCCCGCAAGAAAGTGGAGTGAAACACAACTTTATGAGGACTTGTAGCGGATAGCCCGACCGTTTATAAAAAAGAGAGGCTACTATCTATATTGATAATAGCCTCTCTTTTTTATAAATGGGAACGCACTAATGATAATCTAATCGAAACGTATGGCTTTGACTGGAGAAATTTTAGTTATTATATAGGACGGAATTAATAATACAAAAAAACAAACGGTCACAGTAAGTAGGTTTAGCACTAGGATATATCCCCAATTTAAATAAACTGGTGCTTGGTTTACATAATAGTTTTCTGGATTCAACTGGATCACGCCAAATTGTTGCTGGAGTAACAATAGTGCTATTCCGATTAAGTTTCCCCAGAAAAGCCCTCTTACGATAAGATAGAAGGCATTATATAGAAATATTTTCCGGACGGACCAATTATTGGCTCCTAACGCTTTTAGGATTCCTATCATTTGGGTTCGTTCGAGAATTAATACTAATAGTGCAACCACCATGTTGATTGTGGCCACAAGAATCATGACAACTAATATAACGATGATATTAAAATCGAATAGCTGAAGCCATTCAAATATATAGCTGTATTTTTCTAGTATGGTTTTACTATCTAATGTAGAAGCTGTTTGTGCATAGACTTGTTCTCCGGTAGCTTCGATAGTATTAAAATCGTCAACAAAAACTTCGAAAGCACCAATTTGATCTGGAGTCCATTTATTGATACGCTGCATGTGACGAATATCTCCTATTATATAGGTTGCATCGAATTCCTGAAAACCGGAATTGAAGATTCCTGTAATTTTAAATCTCCGAATATTGGGCAACTGATTTTGATTTTCTTTGATGAAGAATGTATTGAACAGATCTCCTACTTTCAAATTCAACCTATTGGCAAGGAATTGAGACAATAACACTTCTTGATTCACATTTTTTGAATAATCAGGTAATTTGCCTGAAACCAGATACTCTTTTATATTATCCCATTTGTAATCATTCCCCACTCCCTTGAAAATAATTCCTTCGAAAGCGGTTTCGGTTCTAATAATTCCTGCTTTACTGGCAATGGCTTGAATATGCTCCACTTCAGGAACAGCAGTAAATTTTGGATAAAAATCTTGTTTTTTAGAAATTGGAACTACCGTGACTTCGGATTGATTGTTGTCATAATTGGAAATAACGATGTGTCCGTTGAAAGCCGCAACCTTCTCTCGGATTTTTTGTTGCAGTCCAATTCCTGTCGCTACCGAAATAATCATCATAATCATACCAATTGCAATTGCTGAAATAGCAATTTTTATAATTGGAGCAGATATGCTACTTTTATAATCTTTAGCAGTTATGAGTCTTTTGGCTATGAAATATTCTAAATTCAAAATTTATAGTTTGCAACAAAGATACATAAAGTTTTTTGCCACAGATTAAACAGATTTAAACAGATCAAAAATAGTACTATGAAATATTTTAGCTATACTTACCTCTTATTATTGACATTAGTTGTACAATCCTCTTGTGGAAGTTCTACAAAAAACAATCAGTATAGCAGCAGTACGGATAGCTTGCCAAAAATCCATTTCCAACCATTTTTTAGACCACATCAAATACCAATATTTAAAACGGGAGCCGATAATTACGAAAAATATATTTCTCTGTTAGAAAATAAAACAACAGGAATTGTAACCAATCAAACGGGAATTCTATCTGACAAAACCCATTTTGTTGATTTTTTACTTTCCAAAAATATCAATGTGCAAACTATTTTTGCTCCAGAACATGGTTTTCGTGGCACTGCTGATGCGGGAGAACATGTGGTTGATGGAAAAGATTCTAAAACCGGGCTGCCAATTATTTCTCTATACGGTGATAATAAAAAACCAAAACAAGAACACCTCGCTGGAATCGATATCATGATTTTCGACTTGCAAGATGTAGGCGCACGGTTTTATACTTACATCTCCTCGTTACATTACATCATGGAAGCTTGCGCTGAAAACAACATTCCGCTTTTAGTTCTTGACAGACCAAATCCGAATGGAAGTATAGTCGACGGTCCAATTCTTGAGCCAGAATTTACCAGTTTTGTAGGCATGCATCCAATTCCTTTGCTACATGGAATGACAATTGGCGAGTATGCTAAAATGATAAATGGAGAGAAATGGCTGAAAAATGGCATTCAATGCAAATTGACCGTTATTCCGTGTATTAATTACAACCGAAAAATGAATTATAGTTTACCTGTAAAACCTTCACCGAATCTTCCAAATGATCAAGCCGTGAATCTTTATGCAAGTTTGTGTCTGTTTGAAGGCACAAATGTAAGTGTGGGTCGTGGAACTGAAAAACAATTTCAGATTTATGGTTCTCCGTATCTACCAAAAAGTGATTTTAGTTTTATACCCAAACCAAATTTTGGTGCACAAAATCCAGTTTACAATGGCGTGAAATGTTATGGGGAAGATTTATCAACACATACAAAGGTCAGTAAACTAGAATTAAAATGGTTGATTCAAGCCTATCAAAGCACAACGGAAAAATCGAAATTCTTCAATCCTTTTTTTACCAAACTTGCAGGAACTAAAAAACTGCAACAGCAAATAGAAAATGGAATTTCCGAAAATGAAATCAGAAAAAGCTGGCAGAAAGGACTTATTGAGTTTAAAGCAATGAGAATGAAATATTTGATATACTAATTCTCACCCCCCTTCCGATCCCGAAGTTTCGGGACGGGACTCTACAAAGCAGAGGGAGACAAAATAGAAAATTTTTAAAGCGGCATTTTCTTTTTCATTTCCTCTACAATATTAAACGCTGCCGGGCATATCGCTACGTTTTTCAAGGTTAAGTCTGTAATTTGTTGGAATTTTTTTCGATCCGTATGCGGGAATTCTCTACACGCTTTTGGACGTACGTCATATATCATGCACGCATTTTCATCATCGAGAAAAGTACAGGGTACACTTTGCAAAACATAATCTCGGTCTTCATCGATTTGAAGGTATTGCTGGATAAACTGTTGTGGCTTTTGGCGTAGGTATTTTGAAACACGCTCAATGTCGGCATCCGTAAATAATGGTCCCGTAGTTTTACAACAATTAGCACACTTTAAACAATCCGTTTTCTTGAATTCAGCATCATGCAAATCTTGCATCACGTAATCCAAATTCTTTGGTGTCTTTTTTTTCAGCTTATCAAAATACTTTTTGTTTTCGATATGCTTATCTTTGGCTTCCTTAGGGAGATTGTTTAAAATATGTTTCAAATTTAAAGTTTAAAGTTGGAACCACAAAAGTAACAAACTTGAATCCTTTAACCTTAAACTTTAAACAAAAAAAGATGAAAGACCTTTTTGGCAAAGCCATACTTGATTTTCAAACCAATAATTCACCCGAAGATTTAATTACGGAAACTACAATATCTGAAGAAGATGAAATGAGCGTTGCCTACTTGTTTCGTTCTTATGATGAAATGCCCCAAATGGAACAAAAAGCGTTACAACTTGCCAAAGGTAAAATCCTGGATGTTGGCTGTGGCGCAGGAAGCCATAGTTTATCTTTGCAAAACGAACGCAATCTAGACGTAACCTCTATTGATATTTCAGCAAATGCTATCCAGGCATGTACCTTGCGTGGATTGAAAAAAGCAAAAGTTCAAGATGTACTGACATTAGAAAATGAAAAGTACGACACCATACTCCTATTGATGAATGGTGCGGGAATGTGCGGTAAACTTAAAAACATCCCGAATTTCCTTTTAAAACTAAAATCATTATTGAATCCCGGCGGACAAATTCTATTAGACAGTTCTGATATAATTTATATGTTTGATGACGATGAAGATGGCGGAAAGTGGATTCCTTCCCAAAAGGAATATTATGGAGAAATCGTTTTTAATATCTCCTACAAAGGCGAGAAAGAAAAACCATTTGACTGGATGTTCATTGATTACAACACTTTGCAAAATGCAGCTTTAGATAATGGACTAAAATGCGAGTTGATTCTTGAAGGTGAACATTTTGATTATTTAGCAAAACTTTCCATTTAGAAAACACATAAAACTACTTAGTATGGGAAATTCAGCGGTGGAAAAATTACGTTATCCTATTGGGAAATTTATCAGACCCGAGATCTATTCAAGTGAATATCTCCATAATAAAATAAAAGAAATCGCAAGTTTTCCAGAACGATTGAAAAACGAAGTCATTCATTTGACAGAGGAACAACTCGAGACACCATACCGTCAGGATGGCTGGACGATTCGTCAAGTCATTCACCATTGCGCCGACAGTCACATGAATTGTTTCGTTAGAATTAAATGGACATTAACTGAAAATAAACCGCTAATAAAAGCGTATCAAGAAGATTGTTGGGCAGAATTACATGATAATTTAACGATGCCCATTCAACCCACACTTTCATTTCTTGACGGATTGCATTTTCGTTTGGCATATATAATGAACAGTCTTTCTGAAGCAGATCTTGAAAAATCTTTTATACATCCCGAACATAATACCGTTATTCAATTGAAGGAAATAATTGCAACCTATGCTTGGCATGGAAACCACCACTTAGCGCATATTACCGAATTGAAAAAAGAAAAAGGTTGGTAGTATAAGGAGCTATTTCCAGCTATTCGCTATATCTTTTTTTCTCATTAAAAAAATGAGAAAAAAAGGATGTCGCTACTATCTGGGCTAGGAAATCTGCTAACAAGAAGTAAGCCTTCCGAAAATTAATCAGTATCTTTTTTAATTAAAAACCCCAAACAGCACTTGTTGTTTGAGGTTTTTAAGTATTAAGGAATATTCAAATATTTATGTGTTTGCAACGAGACACGCCATTTTGGGTTGTTCATTACATAATCAACAATTAACGGAGTCATTTCTTCTTTTTTACTCCATTCCGGTTGAAGAAATAAAATGGCATTCTCATTTACTTTATCAGCTTGCTCTTCGGCAAAAATAAAATCATGTTTATTGTAAATAATCACTTTTAATTCCTGTGCGTTATCATACACCGTTTGAGTTGGTAATTTGTTTTTCTTTGGCGACAAACAAATCCAATCCCAAGTTCCCGTAAGCGGATAAGCCCCAGAAGTTTCTATGTGCACTTTTCTATCACTATCTTTTAGCTTTTGTGTTAGCAAGCTCATGTCCCACATCAATGGTTCACCACCAGTAACCACAACAGTTTCTGAATATTTACTTGCATTGGCAACAATTTGATCAATACTAGTTGGCGGGTGTAGCGCCGCATTCCAGCTTTCTTTAACATCACACCAATGACAACCTACATCACATCCGCCAATTCTAATAAAGTACGCAGCTGTTCCGGTATGGTATCCTTCCCCTTGAATGGTGTAAAATTCTTCCATTAAAGGAAGCATTGCACCTTTATTAACTTCTAACTGTATTTCTTTTGATAACATTCTTTAATTTTAAAGTGCAAAGATAGTTAATTAGAAAAGGAGTCCATTTGCAAACACAGACTAAAATGATAAACTTTCAATAAGCCAAAAAAGGCGTGTATTAAACCGTTTTGAAATAATTAATCCAACTCTGAATACAACGATCCTAAAATAGGAGCACAAAAAAACCGATAGCCAAAGACTATCGGTTTTTGATATTGAGACAAATTCTTATTGTTTCAAAATTTTTATTGACTCTGTCGCATAATTATTAGCAGGGTCTAATGCTAATGTTTTTTTAAAATATTCAATAGCTTTAGGCTTGTCTGTATTAGCAAAACTGGCTGCCATATTATTGTAACATTCAATAAACTTAGTTTTTACTGCAGGTTTTGCTATTTCCTCAGCACCTAATTCCATTGTTTTTAAAAGATAATCTTCATAATTTTTCACCATCAAGTCATCTTTTTCAAGTAATCTATTGGTTCTTGCTTTATACAAGTATGCTTCTAAATAAGTAGGAGAAGCAACTAATACTTTATCAAAAGCAGCATCTGCTTTTGATAAAGCAATTGCATCTACTTTTTCGCCTTCCTTTTTGTTAATATTGGCATAGTAATTCGCTAGACCAAAATAGACGTTGTCATCCAGATAATTAGTAGACTCAGGAGAACTGGCTCCAGATTCAAATACAGCTGCAGATTCTTTGTATAGTTTTTGAGAAAATAATTTTTTACCAATATCACTCAAATCTTGAACCGCTAATGGCTCCATTTCGATTGCTTTTTTAAGACCTTTCATTCCTGAATCAAAAGCAACGGAGTCTATAGCTAATCCATCTTCGCTAGTCCCTTTTTTTATTTTAGTCAAACCTAAATACAAATAATCTTTAGCGATTACTTTATTAGTTGGGGAAGCGATAAAACTTTCCAATGATTTCAATGCTAAATCAACATTTCCATTTTCATAAGCCGCATATCCTAAATAACGATAGATTCTTGGATTAACTTTGTCCAATTCGATCATTTTGTTAGCTTCCGCTTCCAGTGCAACATAATCCTCTATCAAGATTAGAAAATCAGCTCGACGCATTCTAGAGTTAATCGAGTAATCGGTTAAAGCCATATATTTATCGTAATAGCCAATTGCTTTTTTATAATTCACAGCCGCTTGAGAAGGTTTATTACGTGCAATTTTATAATAAGTCTCCGCTAATTCTCTATACACTGGTCCATAGTTAGGATTAATAGCAATAACCTCTTCATAAGCTTTTAAAGCTTCGTCATACGATTTTGCTCCTTTAAGCAAAACACCCAGTTGCATTTTTGCTCTTAGCAAAGAATTATCTGCTTGAAAAGCACTTCTATAAGCTACATAAGCTTCATTTTGTTTGCTATCACCATAGTAAGCATCACCAAGGGCAAGCTGTAACTGTGCATCATCTGCATTTTTTATGGCAGCGCGATTCAAAATAGCGATTGCATTTTTATAATCGGGCTTTTCAGCATTCATATAGGCTCTTGCTTGGTAAACGTACTCTGCAAAATCCTTTCTTTTCATGTCTTTGGTGGCCAATACAAATTTTGCTTGAGCTGCCGCAACATCATTGTTATCTAAATCCATTTGACCTAAGCCAATGTAATTCAAATTAGCTTCATCAGAAGCTGTTAATCCTTTTTGGAAATAAATTTTGGCGGAATCTTCTACATTTTGAGTAAGATATACATTCCCTAAAGTAAAAAAAGCAGCTCCATTAGATGGATTCTCCTTAATAATTGATTTTAAAATTGCCTTCGCACTTTCGAACTGTTCTGCATCGATCGCTTTTTTTGCTTGATCAATATCTTGCGCTTGACTTGCAAATGCCGATGCTAATAATGCAACACTAAACGTTTTTAATTTATTCATTTTCATTGTAGTTAATTTAATTTTTATCATTGTATATTTTTTTTCTAACCTGAATTAATCTACTCGGTGTTCGTACCGGCAGTAAACCAGATTTAAGTATTATCCGCTGTCCTCTTTCACCTGCTACAAAAGAGGCAAAACCCATTCCTAATCCAGAAGAACCCTGACAATTTATTATATACAAATCACGTGCCAAAGGATAGGTTCCCTCTGCAATATTATTTTGCGATGGCGGATAATATTGATTTCCAGTAGTACTTTTAACGCTAAGCACCTTAATTTTTTTTACAATATCTTTCATAATTCCAGAAGGTTGATAAAGCCAGTTTAGCCCCACTATTCCAATCATTCCTTCATTTTCAGACACATACTTTATTACCTCTTCATTGGTTTTAAAAGAAAAAATCCCCTTTTTCGGAAGTTCTGACACACCCGCTAATTCATTCATATAACGAACAGTACTGGAATTTGGATTATCAAAAACCAATCCCTTTATTGCCGTTTGAGACTTCCCTTGCAGAAAGGCTATAATGTCATTTAAAGCGACTAAGGTATCCTTAATTTTCTCATTTGCGATTAAAGCAATCCCATCAGTAGCGAAAGGAGTCACTTTTGGAATAATTTTTTTACCCTCAAAAATCTTATTTTCCTCAGCATTTAATTTTCTGGATAAAATGGCAATACTTAATGAATCATTTAGCAATGATCGGAGCACTTCTTTTTCAGATTTAGCATTCAACGTTATTTTTGCAGGATACACACTTTCAAAAACCGCTATCTGATCCTCAATCACAGGTTGTAATGTTTCATCAACTAGTATCGTTGTAGAACCTTTTAAAATAGTTTCTTTATTTTCCTTAGATCCTTCCGTTTTTTTACATGCAAAAAGAAATGCAAACAAAGAAAGAAAAATAAAATACGGAATTATAGCTGTTTTTTTCATGATCTAGTTGGTATTATTAATAAGTCGGATGAATCTAAAAAAAGAATATACAATAAGAAGCAAACCAAATGCTATTCTATATCCAGTATCCATTACTATGGGAAATTCTTTCATAAAGATAATAAATAAACCCAAAACCAGATAAACTAAAAAAAACATAATTCCTAAAACGAGAAGAAATCGCTCTTTGAGCGATTTCTTCTGAATATTAATACGTATGCTCTTTAACATTAATTTGCCGTTTGAATTGTAATTGGTAAAGAATACAGCACTCTGACTTTTTTACCGTTTTGTTCACCCGGAGTCCATCTAGGAGACTTTTTCAAAACACGAATCGCCTCTTTCCCTGTACCATAACCAATATCTCTAATTACTTTAATATCGGTTAAAGAACCATCTTTCTCTACTACGAAAGTAACATATACTTTACCATTCAACCCGTCTTCTTCAGGAGTTTGATAATTATTACCCACATACTTGTAAAATTTCTCTATCCCACCTGGAAAATCAGGTTTAACCTCAATCCCAGCAGTGTTGTAAATTTGGTTATCTACTTCTTCTACTACCGCGGCAGTACCTGTACCTACAGGCTCTACAGTCAATACTGCATCTGGATCACCTTTTATGGTCACTGCACCTAATTTTTTGTCTTTAATTTCAACAATTTTGGGTGGTTCTTCTGTAACTTCTTCCGCTTTTGCTACAACAGGTTTCACAAATTTAACCTGATCCACTTTTGGAGGTGGAGGTGGTGGTGGCGGGATGTTTTCTTTAGGCTTTTCTTGCTTTGGCGGCAACTTTACTGCTGTAATTTTAATATCTCTATTTTCCTCTACATCAGATGTATCCGGAAGCAGACTAGCAATAAGAGGGGCACTAACGGCCAAACTAAAAAGAATACTTCCAACAATAAGCGCTCTCACTGAGGTCTTATTATTTTCTTTTCTTAGTTCATACGCTCCATAACTTTTATTTCGCCCTTCAAAAACGATATCCAGCCATTGGTTTTTAAATATATCTAATTTCATTTTTCTTAATTATTAGGTTATTAGGCTATTAGATTAAAATCTTATTTACCTTCTAACAATTTTGTTTCCTCAGGTGAAAAATCATTTACAATTGCATAAGTTGGAACGCCAACAATTGCCATTTCATCAAGTATATCAACTAAGTTACGATAATTAGATTTCTTACTTGGCTTGATGATCACAATAACTCCTTTGTCTTTGTTTCCAGTATGCTCCACTACTGATTTTTTTCTAGCCAATAATTCTTTACGAATTCCGTTTTTTCCATAGGCAATATCTTTTGGACCTGCAATTGGCGTAGCCAATAAACCCATGTAATATACCACCTTATTGTTCTCACCAAGCATAATTGTTAAAGTACGATTTTCATCTACTTTAATATCCTTATTTATTTTAGGATCGTCTTCTTTATCTGGCAACCCCAAATCCATTGATTGGGGTTTTGACAACGTAGTAGTCAGCATAAAAAATGTGATCAATAAGAATGCCAAATCCACCATAGCAGTTAAATCTACTTTTGAATTTTGTTTTTTACTTCTTACTTTACCACCTTTTCCGCCTCCACCGTCGCCGGTATTTAATTCAGCCATTGTAGTGTATGTTTTTTAATTAAAAATCTTCTCCTCTTAAACCAGTAACTAAATTAAAGCTATTGATTTTTTGATCTTGTAAAATATCCATCACCTTTTTAATTGCCTGATATTCTTCTTTTGCATCCCCTTTTATGGCTATTTGCAATTCTTTATCAGCAATTTCAATATTGGCAATACGAGCATTTTGTATCCAATCCGCTAATTGATTATCAAGTGAATCTTTTGGAATACCTGGTTGGTTTGCTTTTCCTCTGTCTGCAGCTTTCATCTCTATGATTTGCTTCAAACTTTGAATTGGCACACCAAAACCATCCATCAGTGCAAATTTATCAGCATCATCAGCTGAGAATTCAACACCATATTTTTGACCCATTAATTCTAACGTTTTTTTACGAACTTCTCTTCCTTTTAGATCAAAGAATACTTTTCCTTTTCCAATAGTAATTGTAGCCAAATCTGTCTCAGGCAATTTTGTCTGAACTGTAGAAGAAGGCGTGTCTACCGGCAATGCTTCTGGTACTTTAGCTGTAGCGGTCAAGATAAAGAACGTAAGCAAAAGAAACGCAACATCACACATCGCAGTCATGTCAATTGACGTTGACTTTTTTGACATTTTTAGTTTAGCCATTATCTTTTTTATATTTTATTTTGACGCACATGACGTCAAAAAAATTATTATTGTTTTAAGCTTCCTCTAAATCTTCTGTAAGTATTTACAATTGTAGTACCTGCTTCATCAATAGAATAGGTTAAATCATCAATTTTAGAAGTAAAGAAGTTATACGAAACGATTGCTAATACTGAAGTCGAAATTCCAGTTGCAGTGTTGATAAGTGCTTCAGAAATACCATTTGCAAGAGCCGCTTGATCAGGAGTACCTGCACTAGCTAATGCTCCAAACGCTTTAATCATCCCTGTTACCGTACCTAATAATCCTGCAAGAGTTCCTAAAGAAACCAAAGATGAAATAATAGTCATATTTTTCTCTAACATTGGCATTTCTAATGAAGTAGCCTCTTCGATTTCCTTGTGAATTGTTTCAGCAGCTTCTTCGCTATTGAATCCTTCTTTTTTAACATCTTGGTATTTGATCAAAGCTGATTTTATTGCATTTGCAACAGATCCTTTCTGTTTATCACACAAAGCGATAGCTCCATCAATATTCCCTTCTTTAATATCATCTTGTACTTTTTTCATAAACTGATCTAAGTTTCCTGATCCAGCTGCTTTTGAAATCACAAAATATCTTTCAAAAGAAAAAACAACAGTCATCAACAATAAACCCATCAAAACTGGTACAATTGGACCTCCTTTGTATACCATTGCCAAATAATTACCCGGTATTGGGTGTCCTGTATTTACTCCGCCTTCAAAATTGGCACCATCTCCCATTATAAAATTCCAAATCAACCATCCTACAAATACACATGCCACAATAATGATTCCTGAAATCATTCCTCCTCCGTTTGAACTCTTTTCTTTTTTAACGTTTGCCATTTTTTTTAATTTTAATAGTTTTAAATAATTTATTTTAGTTATAATAAACTTGTAGTGGAGCAAATTTATATTTTTAGTTCAAATAAAAAAACTTTTTTTAATTTTATTGTCATTAATTTTATTTCAAACAAACATTTAGCAATTTACTCATTGCATATATATCAAAATCTATAAGGAAATCATTCGTTTTACAAAAAAAAAAATACATTTTTAAGAAATATTAACATAAATTTTCAATAACCGTTTAAAAGCAGTCAAAAATATATTTTTTTATTATTAAGAGTAAAAAAGCAGGAAAACTGCATTATACCCCATAATTTACTATTTTAGGATACTAATAGCAGCTTACAAATCCTTTTAATTCAAACTTATCATGACCAGAAAAGAAGATTTTATACAAGACATAACGCGTGGGTACCTTTCAAAAGGAGAGAGTATGACTTTGGAGGAGTACTATTAGGCGGAGAAGCTCTAGCAAATGCACCCATAAAAATTCCCTTAAAAACCTTAAACCGTCATGGGTTAATTGCCGGAGCTACTGGAACGGGGAAAACCAAAACGATCCAAGTTCTTTCATAACAACTATCCTCTTTTGGGATTCCTGTTTTAATGATGGACATAAAAGGCGATTTTAGTGGTATTGCTAAAGAAGGGAAATAAAAACAATTTATAATTGAAGGCGAGACCGTGGTTCTTACAGCAGGACAGTCCATAAAAATAGAGAAGAATACCCGTGTGCACTATTCCGATCCTTTTAATGAAGTCTGTGAATATTTAGCTATTTGCAAACCTTCATTTTCTTTAGAAAAAGTTAATAGAGCAGACTAACCCTTATATAATTTGTATCTTTATACTTTCCATAAAAAAAGTATGAAAGTTCAAAAAAAAATTATAATAGTTGGCGCTGGCTTTGCTGGATTGCGTTTGGCTCAAGATTTAGAAAATACAGATTTTGATGTTTTACTGATTGACAAAAACAACTACCATCAATTTCAACCCTTGATGTACCAGGTAGCCACAGCAAGGCTTGAACCTGCCAGTATCTCATTTCCGTTACGAAAAGTATTTCAGCATTCGAAAAATGTCCGCATTCGAATAGCTGATGTACTTCGTATTGATCCGGAGCACAAAATAGTACAAACCTCTATTGCTGATTTTGAGTACGACCATTTGATAATTGCCTTTGGATGCACGACTAATTATTTTGGAAATGCTGAAATAGAAAAATTTGCATTTCCCATGAAATCGGTGCCGGAAGCGATCCAACTTCGCAACCAAATTCTACAAACTTTTGAAGATGCCTTAATTGCTTCACCAGAAGAGCTACAATCGCTAATGAACTTTGTGATTGTTGGCGGAGGCCCTACCGGAGTAGAACTTGCAGGAGCTTTGGCAGAAATGAAAAAAAATATTTTGCCAAAAGATTATCCGGATAAAGATTTTTCGAAACTCACCATTTATATTCTTGAAGGATCTCCGAACGTATTGAACCCAATGAGTGAAGATTCCCAAAAAACGTCTCGTAAATATCTGGAGGAACTAGGTGTCATTGTAAAAACGGATACTATTGTAAGCCATTACAACGGTAAAACCGTAAGCCTGCAAAACGGAGACAGGATTGCATCCAGAAATGTGATCTGGGCAGCAGGAATTACAGGAAACACCCTGGAAGGCATTCCCAAAGAAAGTATTACCAGAGGAAATCGCTATCTTGTTGACCGATTTAATAAAATAGAAAACCTCGAAGACGTGTATGCCCTTGGTGATATTTCATTCATGGCTACTCCTAAATATCCCAATGGTCATCCGCAAGTAGCCAGTGTTGCTATAGAACAAGGAAAAGTATTAGCCACAAACTTCAAACTAAGTCTAAAAAACAAACCTCAAATCGAATACGAGTATCATGATAAGGGTTCTATGGCTACAGTAGGGAAACGAAAAGCGGTGGTCGATTTGCCAAAATTTAGTTTCCAAGGAAGATTGGCTTGGTTTACCTGGATGTTTATCCACCTTATGTTGATTTTGAGCGTCAAAAACAAACTTTCTATTTTTATCAATTGGACGTTCAGCTATTTCAATAATGACAGCACCTTACGAGTCCTACTGAAACCGGCAACAAAAGATAAATAACACCAAAAAGGACTTTGAATAGAGTCCTTTTTTTATTTTAACAATTCTAAAATGGTCTTTTCAACTACTTCTGAATCCCAGATTTCTTTGATATTTTCCATTTTTAAAATTTCTTCCATAATTGCATTTTGATAATCACCTATAGCCAACGCTTCTGTATAAGGCCGATCACTAAATGTTACACGACTGTATAGCGGAATCCATTTTTCAGGGTGCTTGTCTGAAAATGATTTTTCAATTTTCTTTTGCAAAAGGAAGTTTTCATCTGCAGTCTTAGAACTCATTTCTAAAAAATTTCGATAGGAAAGCTCTGCAATAGCATCGGCATTTTGTTTACGGGATTTTTGATATTCGGAAAAAATAGATTTCCAATCATCCCCGTACTTTTCAATCATTTCATACAGCACTGAAATATCTTCAAAACCGGCATTCATTCCTTGTCCGTAAAAAGGGACAATGGCATGACTCGCATCCCCAATCAAGGCAACCTTATCCTCATACGTCCAAGGAAAACACTTCATGGTTACTAATGTACTGGTTGGGTTCCGGAAAAAATCTTCCGCTAATTTTGGAATAACATCAATCGTATCCGGTAAATTTTTTTCAAAAAAAGCTTCTACTGACTTCCTGTCCTTTAAGGAATCAAAGGAATTTTCTCCTTCAAAGGGCATAAATAAAGTACAGGTAAAGCTTCCGTCTAAATTGGGCAAGGCAATCAACATATATTCTCCTCGTGGCCAGATATGAAACGAATTTTTATCCAATTTATGTGATCCATCCCCGTTTGCCGGAATATTTAATTCTTTATATCCAATAGGTAGAAATTCTTGCGAATAATCGAACATACTCTGGCGCTGCATGCGGTGACGAATTCTTGAAAAAGCACCATCAGCGCCAAAAACCATATCGTATTTTTTATCTTCCCATGCGCCTCTTTCGGTTTCGCCTATATGAAGCGTGGCATTTTCTAGAGTTACATCCCAAATTTTGTGCTCAAAAAAGAACTCTGCTCCTGCGGCTTCCGCCAAATCGATCATTTTTCGGTTTAAAATTCCTCTCGAAATTGAATCAATGGATTCGCCTTCCTGACCATAATTTTGAAAATTAAGTTTATCCACTAAATGAATTGCCCGTTTTTTCATGGGGATTGCGATCGCTCGAACAGCATCACCTACTCCAACTCCATCTAAGGCTTTCCAGCCGCGATTAGACATCGCTAAGTTGATAGAACGTCCTGAAAACTGTATCTTCCTGATATCTGGACTTCTATCGTAAATATGAACAGTATGACCTGCTTTACGAAGGTAAATAGCTAGTAAAGATCCGACTAGTCCAGAGCCTACAACTGCTATTTTTCGGGGAGTTTGCATTAATTTTTTATAAAAAGTTAGGCAAAATTACTGATTTAATGTTTTAATAACTTTAAAAAACAATCATTTTTTATAGGGAATAAACACCAATTTTGTCGAAGTCCTAACAATCTCCTTTTCGTTCAGTTTCATTCTTCTGAATTTTCCTGAATTATACAATTCCGCCTGATCGTTATAATGTGCACTGAATGGATTTCCGGATTGTCCCGTTGGCAAAATGGCCCAGCTATTTTCAATGTCTGAGAAATCAATAATTCTTCGTGTTGAAGGCCCGCCTTTTACTTGATACTGACCCGTTTCGGTATAATCAAAAAACAAATTATTAATCACTTCCGTTGAACCTGAAACCTCAAATGGACCAACATTAAATATAGTTCTTAAAGCTGCAATTTTACCCAACGGATGCTGATGTTCCAGAGTATGTACTTTGTTCCAGGTCCAAGCTGATACGGAATTGCCCAATTGTTTTTCTAAAGCAGCAATCGATTCCTTGAACGATAGCGACACGATTTCTCGCCTTGTTTCCGAATGGTTTTTTGTATTGATATTATCCCACCACAGTGAGTTTTTGTTTTCAAGTTGTCTGGCGATCATTTGCTTCATGATATGCGTGCCTAAAAACTGCTTGAAATTAGCAGCTCCCAGTTCGTCCTCAAAAGTATTTTTTAAATAATTAAAAATCCATTTATTATAGATTGTGGGTGCTACATCATCCAGATTATTAGAACCTTTCCATTTTTTCAAAACAGCAAAGGCTTCTTTTTCATTATTTGAAAGCGTAGTGTAATCCAGATTCGAAATTAAACGTGCTACAACGTCAGGCGCAACTGGTGATGTATTATCAAAAATCATGCTGCCCACAGTTGCCTTATTCCATTTTGTTTTTTTATTCAATAATTGCGTGATTCGTTTGGCTCTGTCTTCAGGAAGGTAATAGCCCGGATACAAAAATCCGTCTATTGCCTCTGGTTGATTATTGGCTGAATACACGTAATTCCATTTTGGATTCACCGCTGAAGGATTTTTGGAGAAATCCAAATATTCCTTGATATCGTCTTTCCCGCTCGCCCCATCCAAAATAAAATTCGGATTCACGCCTTCATTATGCTTGTATAATTTTCCTGTTGCCCACCATGCAATATTTCCTTTGGAGTCACCATACATAACATTCAGTCCCGGTGCGGCTATCAGAGCCACTCCTTTTAGAAAATCTTCCTTGCTTTCAGCGTGCGAAAGCCTATACACTGCGTCCAGAATTCGTATGGGTTGTTGGGTATAAATCCAAGACATTGCCACTGGTTTGTCCTTATCCAGCCCTACAATTAAGTCATTCATGATAGGCCCGTGACGACTCACTTTTACATTCAAAACCACATCAGTAGAATCTTTTATTTTTATAATTTTTCGGCGAATTTCATAATTCCTATACCCCGTTGGCGTTTTGTAAGAGGTCGCATTTCCAGGACTATTTTCTTCTTGGTACAAATCAATATCATCATTTTCAAACATGGTTAATCCGTACGCATAGTTACGGTTATGTCCCAATAATGGGAATGGAGTACCTGCTAAATAGCAACCGTACAATTCAAAATCCGGAGTTACTAAGTGCGCTTCATACCAAGTTGCGGGTTGCGAAAACCCAATATGTGGATCATTGGCAAAAATCACTTTTCCTTTTTTAGTTTTCTTTGGAGAAAGAACCCAGCTGTTGCTTCCTATAAAGGGTGGGATAGGGGATTGGTCTAAAAGTGAGGCTACTGATTTTGAAATAGCAGCATATTCCTGTGGCTTATGTTTTGCATTTTTTATTTTTGTGGTATTAAATGAACCGTCAATGCCAAAATCCTTGAGATAGTCCATTCCGTACTTGTTCCGAATATCCGTCAACAAAGGATCTGACTTATGGGCCATAGCAAAACTAAAAGACATGTATCCAAAAATATTGTAGACGTCTTTTATGGTAAACTTTTCTTTTTTGACACCAACTAAACTGAATTCTATTGGCGTAGTTCCCTCTGCCATATATTGGTTTATCCCGTCTAAATAGTCCATTGTCAATAGATAACTGGAACTTTTCTTATCTAAAGCTGCGATTGCTTTTGCGGAAGCTTCTTCGATTCCTAATCCGGCAAAAAACAGATCACTTTTCAATCCAACTGGTCCAAAAATTTCTGACAATCGTCCCGGAGCAATACGCCGCATCAATTCCATTTGCCACAATCGTTCTTGCGCATGTACGTAACCCAACACAACCATAGCGTCCCTTGAACTTGCCGCATAAATATGAGGCACTCCAAATTCATCAAAATAAACTGTGGTTTCCTTTCCAATATTTTTAAGTTTTAGTTCCCCTTCATAGGTTGGCTTTAAATAAAACCCATAAATCAGCACAACTATTGCTGAAAGAAACAATAAAGAAAGTAAAACCAGAAGGACCTTTTTAAGTGTTTGCATCTTTACATAAATTGGCAACAAATATATAAGATTTATAAGTCAATTAGAACAATTTACTTATAATGTGTTTGTTCAAAATTAATTCAAAATAAATAATTGAGCCTTATTTATTATTTTGTTTAATTTATTTCCATTTTAATTAAACAAAAAGTATATTTGTTCAAAAGTAAAAAGATGAAACATATTTCTCAAGAAGCTATTTCCAAAATGGAAAAAATTGAAAGACTGAATTTAATCAATTCGTGCACGGGTTATAAATCAGCGAATCTTCTTGCTACAAAATCATTGGACGGAAACACTAACGTAGCAATTTTTAGCAGTATCACACATTTAGGTAGTAATCCTGCCATAATTGGATTCATTATGCGACCCACAACCGTTCCCAGAGACACCTACAAAAATATAAAAGAGACTGGTTATTTTACGGTAAATCACATCACTGCTGACATGATTGCCGATGCGCATCATACCTCCGCAAATTATGATTTAGGCGTTTCTGAATTTGATAAAACAAGCCTGGAAGAAGAATACAAGACCAACATTGAAACTCCTTTTGTAAAAGGAAGCCCTGTGCAGTTGCATTGCAAATATCTAAATGAATATTACATCCAGGAAAACAATACAATTCATGTAATTGCAGCTATCGAAAATTTATTTTTTGAGGAGAAATTAATACATAAAGATGGGTGGTTACAAATTGATAAAGGCAATGTTGTGGCGCTAAACGGCCTTGATGGCTATTGTTTACCCAAACTTATCGACCGTTTTGAATATGCCCGAAAAGAAGTTTCTACTGTTTCCTTTTACAAAAAATAAAAATGAAAAAACTACGATTAATCCTTGGAGATCAACTCAATTTAAAACACTCCTGGTTGGTGGAGAAAGATCATAACACTATTTATGTGCTGGCCGAAATGCGTCAGGAATCAGCGTATGTAAAACATCACATCCAAAAAGTGGTGGCCTTTTTTATGGCGATGAGAAATTTTTACACAGCCCTACAATCACGAGGACATCAAGCCTTATATTTTCAAATTACTGATGGCGATAATCCTCAGGATCTAGAAAAAATTATTGCTTTCTGTATCGAAAAATATAAAATCGAAAAATTTGAATATCAATTCCCTGATGAATACCGATTGGACCAACAACTAAAAACAATTTGTTCCAATCTAAAAATAGAATCAGAAGCTTTTGACTCCGAGCATTTTTACACTACGCGTCATGACCTTTCCGATTTTTTTGAGGGTAAAAAGCTGTTGCTGATGGAAAATTTTTATCGCAGCATGCGTAAAAAACATCATTTGTTAATGAATGGGTCAACTCCTGTGGGAAATCAATGGAATTTTGATGCCGATAATCGCAAAAAATACAAAGGAGAAGTTCCTGTGCCTTCTGAAAAGAATTTTCACACCAATGTTTCTAAAGTTGTTGCCCAAATTAAAGAAGCTGGGATCATCACTTTTGGAAACATCGATTTAGATAATTTCAGTTGGCCTACTTCGCGCGAGCAATCGTTCGAGGTTTTAGATTATTTCTGTAAAAATCTGTTAAAACATTTCGGTGATTACGAAGATGCAATGCATACCGATGAAAAATTCCTTTTCCATTCTCGTTTGTCTTTTGCCATGAATAGCAAAATGCTTTCTCCAAAGGAAGTCCTCGAGACCGTGATTGCTTTTTATCATGACAATGAAATAGAAATAACTATCTCACAAGTAGAAGGATTTGTGCGTCAAATTTTAGGGTGGCGCGAATATATAAGAGGAATATACTGGAAAGAAATGCCTGATTATGCTAAAATGAATGTCTTGCAAAACAAAAACAAGCTTCCTGATTTTTTCTGGACAGGTAAAACCAAAATGAATTGCATGAGCCACGCGATTAATCAAAGTTTAGATGAAGCCTACGCGCACCACATCCAAAGACTTATGATTATTGGGAATTTTACACTATTGACACAGATTCATCCTGACGAAGTAGACGCTTGGTATCTGGGCGTGTATATTGATGCGATTGAATGGGTTGAAATGCCCAACACACGCGGGATGTCACAATATGCCGATGGCGGAATAATTGCCACAAAACCCTATGTTTCCTCTGGCAGTTACATCAACAAAATGAGTAATAATTGCTCTAAATGCCACTACAATGTCAAAGAGAAATTTGGCGACAAAGCCTGTCCCTTCAATACGCTGTATTGGAATTTCCTAGATGAGAAAAAAGAGTATTTCAAAGGGAACCAGCGCATGGCAATGATGATGAATTTATTGAACAAAATGAATCCTGAAGAAATGTATAAAATCAAAGTTAAGGCGAACGAAATTATCACTAATATGGATTCCTATTAAACTAGATAGCGCTAAATAAAAAGGAGTGTTTAAATTCTTTTTGAACTTAAACACTCCAAGTTATATTGAAAAATCTATTTACTGTTTTTTACTATCTAAAATAGCGCCTGTACCTACCCCTACTCCCGCACCGGCTAAACCACCTATTATAGCACCTTGTCCTTTTTTCTTACTGATGATTGCCCCTGTGGCAGCACCAACGCCGGCACCAATTACGGCTCCTTTTGCAGCACCACTCCAACCTTTATTTTTTGTAGTAGTCCCCGCTGTTTGTTGATCCACAACAACTACTTCTTTTTGAGTTTCTACTTTAGCTTCCTGGATTTTAACCATTTCTACCTGCATGGAGTCGATCACTCTTTGTTTTTCGATTTCAACTTTCATGGAGTCTACAGTAGCCTGTTTGGCTTTTTGAATGTCCATTTTTCCTTGATTTTGACAAGAAACAATACCTGCAGCTATTAGTATAAAATATAATGCTTTCATAATTTTAATTTTCATAATTAGTACGAATACAAAGAAAGGCTTAACCCTGTTAATTAAGTTTATAAAATTAAAACTATTTTTTGTGTTATTTAATGCCCGTTTTAAGACTGAATTCCTGCTTTCAAAATTTGCCCAAATTGATATATATCCTCAAAAGAAGTATACAGAGGCACTGGCGCTAAGCGGATAACATTAGGTTCACGCCAATCCGTGATTACCCCATTTTGCATTAAATAATCAAACAAACTGCGGCCTTCCCCATGAAGCAAGACGGACAATTGTGACGCTCTTTCTGTGGGATTTGACGGTGTTATAATTTCGAAACTACTATCCACTTCTTTGTCTATTTCATGCAGAATGAATTCTAAATAAGAAGTGATCGCATCTCTTTTTTGGATCAAAGCATCCATCCCAATTTCATCAAACATGTCTACAGATGCTAAATAAGGCGCCAGAGAAAGTATTGGAAGATTACTAATTTGCCAGCCATCAGCGCCTTGAATAGGATCAAAGGTTTGTTCCATCTTAAAACGACGTTCTTTATTATGTCCCCACCATCCGGCAAATCTGGGTAACGCTGCATTGTTGTGGTGCTTTTTATGAATAAAACATCCAGAAGCATTTCCTGGCCCTGAATTCATGTATTTATAACTGCACCAAGCGGCAAAATCCGCATTCCAATCGTGCAATTCCAGCTTAATATTTCCTGCGGCGTGCGCTAAATCCCAGCCTACGTAGGCTCCCACTTTATGACCTGCAGCGGTAATAGTTTTCATATCAAATACCTGTCCTGTGTAATAATTGACTCCCCCAATTAAGACCAAAGCCAACTCATCACCTACTTCCTCAATTTTTGCCAACACATCTTCTAAGCGAATGTTGTGTTCGCCATCGCGACGCTTAATCTCAACAATTGCATCCTCGAGTTGTATCCCCAGGTTTTGGGAGTGAAAATCGACCTGACTTTGAAACATATATTGATCCGAAGGAAATGCTTTTTCTTCGCAAATAATTTTATATCTGGTTTGTGTAGGTTGGTAAAAGGAAACCATCAGTAAATGAAGATTTACCGTTAATGTATTCATCACGGTAACTTCGCTTGGTAAAGCACCAACAATTTTACTCAACGGATCTGCGAATCGTTCGTGGTAATCCCACCATGGTTTTTCACTGTAAAAATGTCCTTCAACAGCTAGATTTGCCCAATCATTCATGACTTCATCTACATACGCTTTGGTGCGTTTCGGCTGCAATCCTAAAGAATTTCCAGTAAAATAAATTACTTTTTTTCCTTGTACCTTCGGGAAAATAAATTCGTCTTGGTATTTGTGTAAAGGATCTTGTAAATCGAGGTGTTTTGCAAATTCAAAGGTGTTTTCGAAAATCATGATTTGTATTTTGTTTTGTAAAAGTAGTGAAAAAGCACCACTTTGAAAAAGGCCAACGTCGCATTGGATGAGGACAGAGAGAAAAGAAAAAAACTATTTATCCGGCAAAAGAGTTATTGCCTATGAAATGATATTCTCTGCGGGAAATTTCAATAAAGATTTTGAAACTACTTATAACAAAAACGGAACTACGAGACAGCAAATTTTTACTGGATTCACGTTAACTCAAAGTGTGAGTATCCAATCTAAGGAAGTAAACAAAATTGAAAAATTATCGTGACAATCCCGTGAATTGATTAATTCTGACGTGGAATATTAGTACATCAAACTGGCCGAACTAAAAATAAATGATTGCTCAGGCAACTAAAGATGCAAGTATACGAGCCACGAGTATTGCTGAGAATGCAGACTCTGACTTACGAAATCTAAAAAAAAGCAGGTATCGGTGTTTTCAAATTACAATTTAAGGCTTCAGAATATATATTAAGTCGAGCGCAGTCAAAACTCAACGCGGTATCTCGACTGCGCTCGACTTGACAAAAAAATAGCTGTAACAAATTTATTCAGACACAAAATTGAGATGCCGTTTTAAATTTCTTTTTACACAAAAAGTCCTCACATTTTCCAAACGTTCTGTGTGAGGGATGGAAGCGGCATCCTTTATTTTCTTTCTTTAAGAAAATAAAGATACAGCGTACAGCGCGACCCTTGGGGCACACTCTTATAAAACTGTGCTCGGAATAAACCAAAAAATCTCGCCATTGCTGACGAGATTTTGTTATTTAGACTGAAATGAATTCAGATTAGATGATCATCATTGCATCACCGTAAGAATAGAATTTGTATTCTTTTTCGATTGCTTCTGCGTATGCTTTTTTCATTAAATCGTGGCCACAAAAAGCGGAAACCATCATTAATAAAGTTGATTTTGGCGTGTGAAAATTAGTAATCATACAGGTGGGAATCGTAAATTCATGAGGTGGAAACACAAATTTATTTGTCCATCCGTCAAAAGGATTCAGTGTATTATGTGACGAAACTGAACTTTCTACGGCACGCATAGATGTTGTTCCTACGGTACAGATTCTTTTTTTATGAACTTTTGCGTTATTTACAATATCACATGCTTCTTGAGTGATTTTTAATTCCTCGGAATCCATTTTGTGTTTTGATAAATCCTCAACCTCAACCGGATTAAAAGTTCCCAAACCTACGTGAAGGGTTACTTCGGCAAATTTGATTCCTTTGATTTCCAGTTTTTTCATTAAATGTTTAGAGAAATGCAATCCTGCAGTTGGCGCTGCAACAGATCCTTCTTCTTTGGCATAAATAGTTTGGTAACGTTCCGCATCTTCCGGAGTTACGTCTCTAGAAATGTATTTTGGGATTGGAGTTTCTCCAAGTTCCGTTAATTTATTTCTGAATTCTTCATAAGAACCGTCGTAAAGAAAACGCAATGTTCTTCCACGAGACGTAGTATTATCTATCACCTCAGCGACTAATGAATCATCATCTCCAAAATACAATTTGTTACCAATTCTGATTTTTCGGGCCGGATCTACTAAAACGTCCCAAAGTCTTTGCTCTGCATTTAATTCTCTAAGTAAAAAAACTTCGATTCTTGCGCCTGTTTTTTCCTTGTTACCATACAAACGTGCCGGAAAAACTTTAGTATTATTGAGAATTAAAACATCGCCTTCGTCAAAATAATCAATAACATCTTTGAACATTTTATGCTCTATAGTCCCTTTCTTACGATCTATAACCATTAGACGTGCTTCGTCTCTGTTTTCAGCTGGATATTCAGCAAGAAGTTCTTTTGGCAAATCGAATTGAAAATGTGATAGTTTCATCTTAAAAAGTTATAAGTTATGAATTATGAGTTATGTCCTTCGTCTGCGCTCAGGATGACAATCTTAATTCGAGTGTGCAAATATACGATTGTGAGATAGGCGTTGTCAAGTGTTTTGCAATTTATTTTTCCTCACACCAGCCCTCTCCAAAGGAGAGGGAAAAGGGAAACATCTTTTCGCCCAATGAATTGAGGGTTTTTTACGAAATTTCGAAACCTAAACTTTTTAAATCTTCCCAAAAATCCGGATATGATTTTGAAACGACTTCGGCATTTTCGATGATTATGGGTACTTTCAACGCTAATGGTGCAAATGCCATTGCCATTCTGTGGTCGTTGTAGGTTGCAATTTTAATGTTGTGATTGATTTCACTTGAAGCCAAAAGCGTCAAGCTATCATTGGTAACGGATATGCTCGCTCCGAGTTTTGTTAGCTCAATTCGTAGTGCTTCCAGTCGGTCTGTTTCTTTAATTTTCAAGGTATGTAAGCCTGTAAGATGGCAACCAATTCCTAATCCAAGGCAGGTAACAACAATGGTTTGGGCAATATCCGGCGTATTATTTAGTTCAAGATTTAGAGTTTGAGGAATGAAATTCCCTTGTTTGGTAAGCGTCATTTTATTTCCTTCAAAATGCGTTTCAACGCCCATTAGCTTATAGATTTCTACCAAAGCCGAATCGCCTTGTAAACTGGTTTCTGTATAACTGGTCAATGAAACAGTAGCATTTTCAGCCAAAGCAACCAAACTAAAAAAGTAGGATGCCGAACTCCAATCCGATTCTACGGTCATTACTTTTGATATTACTGCTTGTTTTGGATAAATAGTAATTACATGTCCTTCAAAACTGGTTTTAATGTCCAAATCATTCAACAAAGCCAGGGTCATTTTGATATAAGGAACTGAAGTGATTTCACCAACCAAAGTGATTTCAATACCGTTTTCCAGTTTTGGCGCCACTAATAATAAGGCCGATATGTATTGACTGCTCACATTGGCAGGAATGTTCACTTTAGAAGCTGTTATTTTTTGTCCTTTGATACGAATGGGCGGATATCCTGGTTCTTTCTCGTACGTTATTTTCGCACCTAATTGTTCCAAGGCTTCCACCAAAACTTTTATAGGGCGCTCCGTCATTCTTTGAGAACCAGTCAAAACTACTTCGCGGCTTTCGTTCACAGCAAAATAAGCGGTCAGGAAACGCATGGCTGTTCCTGCATGATGAATATCAACTATTTCCTCGTTTCCTAGCAATGCTTTTTGCATGACTTCACTATCATCAGAGTTCGAAGTATTGGCCAAAGTAATGTTTGGGAATAAGGCCTGTAACAATAACAAGCGGTTTGTTTCGCTTTTTGAGCCAGTAACTGCAATTTGAGCTTGTAAATTGGATTGGGAAGTTTGTAACAGTAAATTCATTTTTGTAATTATGGGTTGTGAGTTATGAATTATACTTTCATTTTTAACTCAAATAATTTTTGAGTCGCAATTTACCACTCCGCATTTATAATTCATAATTTATACTTCACAAATTATTTGAGTTTTTCATTGTTTTTGTGACGGTCTTTGTCTCGAATGGATTTTAGATCCATTTTTTTATCAAAAGCGGCTTGTAAATCAATTCCGGTTTGGTTGGCTAAACACAATACCACAAAAACTACATCGGCTAATTCTTCGCCAAGGTCTTTGTCTTTATCGCTTTCTTTTTCGGATTGTTCGCCGTAACGACGGGCGATGATTCGGGCCACTTCCCCTACTTCTTCGGTAAGCTGCGCCATATTGGTCAATTCGTTAAAGTAACGAACGCCGTGTTCTTTGATCCAAGTATCTACGTCGAGTTGGGAATTTTTTAGGTTCATTTTTTTAGTTTTTTTATTTCTTTATCAAAATCAGAAATTATTTTCTGTGTTTTATTAAAGGCTTCATAGGCAGCGATTGCTTTTTTATCAGCTTGTATTTTAGAAATTTTCCCTTTACCATCCAAAACCTTATAATCATTAAAGTTTAGAAATTTATTCACACTTGTTGCCAATTGACTCATCGTAAAAGTATTCTCCCGCTCTATCAATCCTTCTATGTAATCAAAGTAACCCGTTACGGTGCGCTCCAATTGTTTAATTTCTTTTTCTTGTAAATAATTTTTGGCAACTACCACATCCGATTTCAAAACCCTTCCACTTGGACTATTTTTCCAAGTCGTTAATCCCATATTTTCCTTTTTGGAGTCGGCAGTTTTGGCTATTATTTCGGCAGCAGTATTACCGGTTATAGCAAAATGAAATTTATTTTGAACTGTGGCATAGAAATTTTTTGTGATATCGGCATTGCTGTCATAGTCAATACTGCACTCCGCAAAAATATCCGTTACTTGCTGGTAAATTCTTCTTTCACTTGCGCGAATCGAACGAACTCTTTGCAGTAATTCTTTAAAATAATCTTTTCCAAAAATTGCTTGACCCTGTTTTAAACGATTGTCGTCAAGAACAAACCCTTTTATAATATATTCTTTTAAAGTCTGGGTTGCCCAAATCCTGAATTGTGTAGCTTTGGTAGAGCTTACTCTATAACCAACAGAAATTATTGCGTCAAGACTGTAATGTTTTACTTTGTAGGTTTTGCCATCTGATGCAGTTGCCGAGAAAACCTCGGTAACTGCATTTTCTTCTAATTCTTTACTTTCAAAAATATTTTTTAAGTGTAATGAAACATTGTCTGCACTGCAGTCAAACAATAACGCCATTGCTTTTTGCGAAAGCCATACCAATTCGTTTTGCAGTAAAACATCAACACGTATTTCTCCGCTTGGTGCGGTGTATAAAATAAATTTTTTTACGTTTTCTTCCATAACTATTCTATTGCTATTGTATCAATTACTTTCATTAATCTATCCGTTTCACTTAGTGCTACAATGATTTTTTGATAATGGGCAATATCGTCAAATTCCAGTTTGCGTTCCTTACGGTCTTTGAGCCATTTTTGAGCGGGTTGATAACCACCAATGTAAAAATTCCAAGCCACTTCGGGAACGTTGTCGAAATATTGGGTTCATTGGTTGCGGCAACATCCTGAACAATACTTTCGATAAGTTGCTTCAAATCGCCACGATAGGTGTGTTCTGTTGCATTACCTCTTTTGTAGGCGGAATTTATATTTTGAATGTATTGTTCTAAAGTCATCTCAGTTGTATTTGAACAAATGTAAAGAATTGGAACCTAAAAAAACACCTTCAGTGAGGTGTTTCTTATAACAATTTCCGGTATTTACTTTTTATGTTTGGAGAGCTGTACGGAAACCTACTCTCTATTTTTACTGTCAATTACTATCGTTACAGGACCATCATTCAGCAAAAGTACTTTCATATCTGCACCAAAAACGCCAGTTTGTACTTTTTTACCCAATTCTTTCTCCAGCTGAAGCACAAAATTCTCGTATAATGGAATAGCTATTTCTGGTTTTGAAGCTTTGATATAGGAAGGACGATTGCCTTTTTTAGTAGCGGCGTGCAAAGTAAATTGACTTACCACAATAACATCGCCATCTGTATCCTTGACAGATAGATTCATCACTGCATTTTCATCTCCAAAAATACGAATATTGACTGTTTTTGAAGCTAACCAATTGATGTCTTCTTGATTGTCTAAATCTTCAATCCCAACCAAAACCAACAATCCTTTCTGGATATCGGCTACGACTTTAGTATCGATGGTTACGTAGGCTTGGGAAACTCTTTGGAGGACGATTTTCATTCTTTTATATTCTATGTAAAATAGACGCGATAAATCGCGTCTCTACTATTCCCTGGTTTTGTCACTGATTATTCGATCCTCATTATGAATATCCGTACGGTAATTTTCATCGTCACCTTCGAGAATTTTAAGGTAACTTCTATAACGGGACCAAGCGATTTCATCTTTTTCTAAAGCCCCTTTAATAGCGCAATGCGGCTCATCTTTATGCAAGCAATTATTGAATTTACATTGCTCTTTCAACTTAAAAAATTCAGGAAAATAACCACTGATTTCTGCTGCATCCATGTCTACGATTCCAAAACCTTTGATCCCGGGCGTATCGATAATTCTGGCATCAAAAGACAAATCATACATTTCGGCAAAAGTCGTCGTGTGTTGCCCTTGCTTGCTTGCTTCAGAAATTGTCTTTGTTTTTAAATGTAAAGAAGGCTCCATCGCATTTACCAAAGTCGATTTCCCAACTCCGGAATGTCCAGAGAACATGCTCACTTTCCCAATCATCATTTCTTTCAATTCCTCTATTCCTTTCATTTCAGTCGAAGAAACGCGCAAACATTTATATCCAATTTCCTGATACACATGCTGCATGTACAATTGTTCATCCAGCGTGGCATCGTCTAGCGTATCTATTTTATTAAAAACCAGTATAGTTTCAATTCCATACGCTTCGGCAGTAACCAGAAAACGGTCAATAAAGTTAAAAGTCGTTGGCGGATTATTGATGGTTACCAGCAAGAAAACCCTGTCAATATTAGACGCAATAATATGCATCTGATGGGATAAATTCACTGATTTCCGAACGATATAATTCTTTCTGTCATGAATGTTATGAATGGTTCCCGTAACAGTATCGGATGATTCTTCTAGTTCATAATCCACAATATCGCCTACAGCAATAGGATTGGTGCTTTTGATTCCTTTAATTCGGAATTTCCCTTTCATACGGCATTCGATAAAATCCCCTTGTTCGGATTTTACGGTGTACCAACTTCCTGTAGATTTGTAAACGAGTCCTGTCATAAAGGATTATTTGATTGAAGATTAACTATTTTAGATTTCTGATTTAAAATCTAAGACTTTGCAAAGATAATTCTTTGTTTTAGGTTTAAAGTTTAAAAGTTTAAAGTTTTTCACTTTGAGCAACTTTACATACAATTAAAAATAGAAAATCCCCACAACTTTTGACAAAAGCTGCAGGGATTTATATTTAAAAAATACGGACTAAGCGTTTAGTACTTTTTCTTGGTGACCAATACTTTCCTGGTGAATCGCTTTGAACATTTTTAGTACAAACTCTTCTGTCAACCCTTTCTTCTCGCCTTCCAAAATCATTTTTCCTAAAATTTCGTTCCAACGATTGTTTTGCAATACAGCAACGTTAGCGTCTTTTTTCACTTGACCAATTTCGTCAGCCACTTTCATGCGTTTGCCTAACAATTCCAATAAATTCGAATCCAGAACATCAATATTCGCTCTCAATTTTGTCATTTTATTAGCAAACTCATCCGTATCACCACTTACTTTTCTCACTTTCAAATCTTTGAAAATTTGCTTCAAAGCATCTGGTGTCACTTGTTGCGCTGCATCACTCCAGGCATTATCCGGATCAGTATGCGTCTCGATAATCATACCGTCGTAATTCAGATCTAATGCTTCTTGAGTCACTTCAAGAATCATCTCACGGTTTCCTGTAATATGGGAGGGATCAATGATCAAAGGCAAATCAGGGAATTTATTTTGCAATTCAATAGCTATCTGCCATTCAGGAATGTTTCTGTATTTCGTTTTTTCATACGTAGAAAAACCTCTGTGAATAACGCCTAAATTCTTAATTCCTGCCGCATGCAAACGTTCCACACCACCCAGCCACAAAGCCATATCTGGATTTACCGGATTCTTGACCAATACAATTTTATCGGTTCCTTTTAATGTATCAGCAATTTCTTGCACCGCAAACGGATTTGCAGTTGTACGGGCTCCAACCCATAATACATCAATATCATGCTCTAAAGCCAATTTACAATGCGCTGCAGTCGCTACTTCGGTTCCCATAAGCAAGCCGGTTTCTGCCTTTGCTTTTTGCAACCATTTAAGTCCTATTGCTCCTACTCCTTCAAATCCTCCCGGACGCGTTCTTGGTTTCCAAATTCCTGCTCTAAAAACACTTACGTCAGAGTCTTTCAATTCATGTGCAATTTTCAATACTTGCTCTTCTGTTTCAGCACTACAAGGTCCTGCGATCACAAATGGATGAGTCAAATTGAATTCATTCAACCAATTTCTCATTTCTTTCTTGTTTTCCATCTTTTCTAATTTTAGTTTTTTTATTTTATTCTGTGTTGTTTACTTTAACTGTAACCTGCTCCTGAAGCTTCTGAAAAAATGCTGGTTACTTTTTTATATTTATTCCGTTTAATATTTCTTTTATTTTATTCACACTTTGCATTTCATGGTAAATCGCATCATAATCTTCCTTCTCTAATAATTCCTTAAACTTTGACAAATTAGAAATATACTCCTCTAATGTTTTCACAACCTGCTTCCTGTTCTGTTTAAAAATTGGTGTCCACATTGCCGGTGAACTCTTGGCCAAACGAACCGTACTTTCAAAACCAGAACCCGCCATATCAAAAATATCCTGCTCGTCTTTCTCTTTGTCAATTACCGTTTTTCCAAGCATAAATGCACTGATATGGGATAAATGCGACACATAAGCAATGTGTTTGTCATGTGATTTTGGATCCATATACCGAATCCGCATTCCCATTGCCTTAAACAAATCCAACGCTTTTTCCTGCAATTTAAACGTTGTTTTTTCGACCTCACAAATGATATTCGTTTTCCCTTGAAACAATCCTTTTATCGCTGCCGATGGTCCTGAAAACTCCGTTCCTGCAATAGGATGCGTTGCAATAAAATTCCTTCTCTTAGGATGATTAGCAACCGCTTCACAAATAGGCGTTTTTGTCGAACCTACTTCAAAAACAATCGTATTTTCACCAATAACATCCAGTACTTTTGGTAAAACACTTAATGCAACGTCAACCGGAACAGAAACGATTACAAAATCTGCATCAACTAAATCATCAAATGTCGCACCAGCATCAACAACTCCCAAAGTTATTGCTTCCTGCAAATGATTTTCATCAGTATCGATTCCATAAATTTTGGCTTCCGGATGCAGTGCTTTAATGTCCAACACCATTGAACCGCCTATCAATCCTATTCCTATTACGTGTATATTCATGTATTAAAATCTATCAATTGCTTCCTGTACTTTTTCTTCTTTTACACACAATGCAAATCGGATGTAACCTTCTCCATTAGAACCAAAAATGGTTCCCGGTGTAATAAAAATAGATTTGTCATATAAAATTTCATCTATGAATTTCTCCGCCGATGTGATTCCGTCCGGCAATTTTGCCCAAACAAATAATCCAACTCCTTCTTTATAAACTTTACAGCCTAATTTCTCAGCCAGTTGTTCGGTAAGAATTCTGCGTTTTCTATAAATCGCATTCATCGAATCAAACCAAGTTTTGTCACTTTTTAAAGCTTCAATTGCTCCTTTTTGAATCCCGTAAAACATACCGCTATCCATGTTGCTTTTCACTTTCAAAACGGCATCAATGCAAGCTGCATTTCCCAGAAGCATTCCCACTCTCCAGCCCGCCATGTTAAAAGTCTTACTCAAAGAATTCAATTCTAAAACCACGTCTTTTGCACCTGCTACTTGCAACAAACTCATCGGATTGTCGTTCAAAACAAAACTATACGGATTGTCGTTGACTAATAAAATGTTATGCTTTTTGGCAAAAGTCACTAATTTTTCAAACAATGCCAGACTTCCTCTGGCTCCAGTTGGCATGTGCGGATACCCAATCCACATGATTTTCACTTTCGACAAATCCAATTTTTCCAAAGCTTCAAAATCCGGCTCCCAGTTATTGTTTTCTTTTAAGTCATAATAAACCGGAACTGCTCCCACTAAATTTGTCACCGAAGTATAGGTTGGATATCCTGGATTTGGGATCAGTACCTGATCGCCTTCATTCAAAAAAGCCAGTGAAATATGCATAATTCCCTCTTTGGAACCCATCAAAGGCAAAATTTCGTTAGCCGGATTCAACGCAACTCCGTAATTGTTTTTGTAAAAATCAGCCATACCTTGCCGCAACTCTGGCAACCCCTGATAACTTTGGTATTGATGTGCATTCTCCTCTTGCATTGCCAGAACCACTGCATCAATTACCGCCTGTGACGGCTGTAAATCCGGACTTCCAATTCCCATATTGATAATGGGTTTCCCTTCAGAAGCCAGTTGCCTTACTTCTCTCAACTTTGAGGAGAAATAGTATTCTTCAATTATTTCGAGACGTTTCGCTATAGTAATCATTCTTCTATTTTAAATTTCTTGTAAATCGATCTTAATCTAATTCCCACTTCGGGGGTTGGGTTGGGGTTAAGGGCTTTATAATTTTGTGTTTTTATATTCGCCTAACACTTTGAAATATTCTGCCATAATGATCAATAGCGACTTTGCTTTCGCATAATCTTCGTATTTTTCAAAAGTGACATCGACAAAAAACGAATATTTCCAAGGCGTTTCTATTTTTGGTAACGATTGTATTTTTGTTAAATTCAATTTGCAATCGCTCATCACATTCAAAACTGCCGCTAAACTTCCCCGTTTGTGATCCAATTCAAATTTGATGGACGCTCTGTTAATTTCGTTTTCCGGAACAAATGAATTTTCCTTTTTGATAATCACAAAACGTGTCATATTATTTTTAATCGTTTGAATCTCCGGAGCCAAAATTTCTAAATCATACATTCTCGACGCCGTAATACTGGCAATTGCAGCAATTCCTTTCAACTGATTTTTCTGAATTCTACGAGCCGTTTCGGCAGTATCTTTATCTTCGACTAATTTTATATTTGGATGTTTTTTAAGGAATTCCATACATTGCAAAATGGCCATAGGATGCGAATGTACTTCCAAAATATCTTCTATTTTCTGCCCTTTTAAGGCCATTAAATTTTGATGAATTATTAAATAATGCTCCCCAATAATGTGTAAATTATTCTTGTCAATCAATGCGTAATTCGGAATAATTGGGCCCGCAATAGAATTTTCTATAGCCATAACTGCCTGATCTGATTTACCGGAGAGTAGGTTATCCACTAACTCTTCAAAGGACAAACATTCATCTAAAGCAACCGCCTGATGAAAATATTCTTGTGCCACCTGATGGTGAAAAGAACCCGTTATGCCTTGTATTCCAATTATTTCATTCATTTCACACCTTTTTAAGCAAAAAAAAATCCCGATTTACATCGGGATTGTATATTTATAGTATCAATTTAATTTTATAATCAAATAACCATACAACAATCCCTTTCGACCTTCCAGAAGAAATAATAAGAGTTGCTAAAATAAAATCGGTTATTCAACATGCTGTTGTTTTTTGTATTAATTACTCTGCGAATGTATACATAATTTCCAGCTATCCAAAAAAAAAGGCTGATTTTATTGAACAAAAAAAGAATTCGCTAAAAAACTGGTTATTAATTATGTAATAATTAAAAAAAGGTCTTTAAAACACCAATAAGTCGTTGCTATTTTACTGTTTTTAAAACTATACCATTGAAACCGGCTAAAAAAAGTGGTTTTATACAACTACTTTTTCAGCAAGCCATTTTTTTCCTTCCGAAATTCGGGCAACCATCATCGCCGACACTAAATCACCATTCGCATTTAGCAATGTCGCCATTGGATCTACTAAAGTCCCCACAATCATTGCAGCTGGAAGAGCTTGTTCCATTGGGAAACCATAAACGGTAATCGCCAAAATTTCTCCTATATAACCTCCATTAGGAATTCCACCTTCAACTACCGAAACAATTACTGTAATTCCTAACGCCACTAATAAGGTATTTGGATCCGTTAAATCTTTTCCGAACATGGCGAAAATTACCGCAATTTTCACAATAGATGACATACTGGATCCGTCTTTATGCAAAGGCGCACCCAGTGGAATAACTACATTTCTGATGTGAGCCGGAATATTCATTTTTTCGGCACCTTCCAGATTGGCAGGAATAGTGGCAATGCTGCTGCAAGTTCCCAATGCGGTTAAGGAAGGCGTAATATTATTTTTCCAAAATACTTTAAATCCTAATTTCCCTCCAGCGATAAAAGCGTACAAACTAAAAAACACAATAAAGTAGAAAGCACAAACCGCATAATAAAGCCCCAAAGGTTTTGCATAAGCTCCAAATAATTGCGGTCCAAAAATTCCAACCTGATACGCGAAATAAGCCCCCAAACCTATTGGAGCCGTTTTCATGATGATGTGTAACAATTGTTTCATCACTTCATTGCCTGAATTCAAAAACCTGCTGAAATCTTTTCCTTTTTCTCCGGAACGCAGGGCGGCAAACCCTATTAGAAAGGAAAAAATGATTAAGGCCAACATGCTTTTTCGAGAAAGCAGTTCATAAAAATCCCCCGCTGTAAGCAATTGGGTAATTTGTGAACCTGTATTTGTACTTTGTATACTTTCTAACGGTATTTTTGAAATAATGATGTCTTGATGAATGGGAAATAACAGGACACCAACCAGCATCAAAATGGCAGAAATTAATACGGTGCTTAAAAACACTCCCATAACAATTACAAATAATCTTCCCAGTTTCTCTGATTTTTCTAAATTGGCAATCGAAGATGCAATCGTAAAAAACACCAAAGGGATAATGGCGGTAAACAATAAATTCAGAAATATATCGCCCAATGGTTTAATCACTTCTACTTCCTTTCCAAAAACTAAACCCAATATACTTCCTGCCAAAATTCCGCCAAGCAGCAATAAAATACTTTTGTAGTTTTTCAAGAAACTCCCTGATTGTGTGTTTTTCAAATTCATGTTCATATAGTTTATGGTAAATATATAAATCTAAAAGAGAATATCCTCTTGCTCAATAAACTTTGACTAAGGTCTTTTATTTATTGAGTTACAAAAACAATAAATCAATACTTTTTCTGTTTACTTTTGCAACAAATAAAATTCCATGTCAATAGAAGTAAATAACATATCCAAAAGTTACGGTACTCAAAAAGCCTTAGACAACATTACATTTTCTGTCAAAAAAGGAGAAATAGTTGGTTTCTTAGGTCCAAATGGAGCCGGAAAATCAACTTTGATGAAAATATTGACCACTTACATCAATGCTGATGAAGGATCCGCAATAGTAAACGGAAATGATGTAAGCACCAACCAAAAGGCAGTACAACTTTCAATTGGTTATTTACCGGAACACAATCCGCTGTATTTGGATTTGTATGTACGCGAATATTTAGCCTTTAACGCTGATGTGTATAAAGTAGCTAAATCCCGTATCGACGAAGTAATTCAACTTACTGGTTTAACTACCGAAAGTCATAAAAAAATAGGCCAATTGTCTAAAGGATATCGGCAACGTGTGGGCCTTGCCAATGCGTTATTGCACAATCCCGATGTTTTGATTTTGGATGAACCAACCACTGGTTTAGATCCAAACCAATTAATCGAAATTCGTAATGTGATTAAAAATGTGGGAAAAGACAAAACTGTTTTCCTTTCGACGCACATTATGCAGGAAGTAGAAGCGATTTGTGACCGTGTTATTATCATCAATAATGGAAAAATTGTTGCCGATAAAAAACTGGACAACTTAATTTCTGAAGATAAGGAACAAGTGATTGAAGTAGAATTTGACTATAAAATCGAAGAACAAGCCATTGCTAAAATCGAAAATCTTGTTTCTTATAAAAATACGCACGACATGATTTGGGAGTTGACTTTCAAAGCGGATAAAGACATGCGTCCGGCAGTTTTTGATTTTGCCAATGCCAATGGTTTGAAAACATTGCAACTGAATCAGAAAAATAAAAATTTAGAGGCTGTTTTTAGAGAGATTACGAAAAAATAGTAATCAGTGTTCAGTCGCAGTTTGCAGATGAAAAATACTAGCCATTCATAATACTTATACCGTTTGATTTGTCATTCCGACGAAGGAGGAATCCCATGCGGTGAAATTCCTCCTTAGTCGGAATGACAAAATTATGAGAATTTGGAATGAATAACGACATTTATAACCGTTAAATCCCTAGCCCAGATAGCAGTAAAAATCCTTTTCTTGTCTCGTTTTTTTAGACAAGAAAAGATTGTAACGAATAGCTGGAAATAGCTCCTAAAAAACCTTACTCGCTATTTGTCGAATATTTTCTGATTTTCCCATAGAATAATAGTGCAACACGGGAACACCGGCTGCTTTCAACTCCAATGATTGTTGGATAGCCCATTCGATTCCTACTTGTCTGATATCTGCGTTGTTTTTGCACTGATCAACCGCATGAATTAAATCTTCCGGCAGATCGATTCGGAAAATTTGTGGCAAAACTTGTAAGTGTCTTTGCACGGCAATAGGCTTAATTCCCGGAATAATAGGAACGGTGATCCCAATTTCTCTGGCTTTGGCAACAAAATCGAAGTATTTAGCATTATCAAAAAACATTTGCGTCACCACATAATCCGCACCGGCATCTACTTTTTCTTTGAGTCTTTTCAAATCTGAAATTAAAGACGGTGATTCTAAATGTTTCTCCGGATATCCCGCAACTCCAATACAAAAATTGGCTTTATCATCAACATCCATGAGGTCATGCAAGTACTTCCCGCAATTTAATTGGTTAATTTGTTTGACCAAATCAACTGCAAAATCATTTCCTCCTAATTTAGGAACAAAAGACTGTTCGTCTTTCATGGCATCGCCACGCAAAGCCATCACATTATCAATTCCCAGATAATGACAATCAACTAATAGATATTCCGTTTCTTCTTTGGTAAAACCACCACAAAGCACATGAGGAACGGTATCTACATTGTATTTATGCTTGATCGAAGCGCAAATCCCAAGTGTTCCTGGACGCATTCTGGTTAGTTTTTTTTCCAATAAACCATTTCCTTTATCCATATAGATAAATTCTTCGCGAGAGGTGGTTACGTCTATGAATGGCGGTTTGAACTCCATCAACGGATCAATATTATTGTATAATTCCTGAATACTTTTGCCTTTTTGAGGCGGAATAATTTCAAAGGAGAATAACGTTTCTCCTTTGGCTGCTTCTATATGTTGTGTTACTTTCATGATCCTCCCCCGACCCCTCCAAAGGAGGGGAGAACTCGGGTAATTTTAATTGAACAATATTTTTTTCTTCCTTTTCGACTCCTCCCCTTCGGGGAGGCTGGGTGGGGATTTTAATCTGCTACATTCGGGTTCAACCATTTCATTGCTACATCGGTTGGAATGCTTCTGCGTTTGGCATAATCAATGACTTGGTCTTCTTTTATTTTTCCAAGTCCGAAATACTTGCTTTCCGGATTTCCAAAGTAATACCCAGAAACCGATGAAGCGGGCCACATCGCCATACTTTCGGTTAGCGTCACTCCAATTTCTTGTTCTACATTTAGTAATTTCCAAATCGTAGGTTTTTCTAAATGGTCGGGACAAGCCGGATATCCTGGAGCCGGACGGATTCCTTTGTAATCTTCAGCGATGATAGCCTCTGTACTTAAAGCTTCATCTGATGAATAGCCCCAAATTTCTTTACGGATTTTTTCGTGTAAATATTCCGCAAAAGCTTCCGCAAAACGATCTGCTAATGCTTTTACCATAATCGAATTATAATCGTCTAAATCTCTTTCGAATTCAGCCGCCCACTCATCAACACCAAAACCAGTCGTGACACAAAATGCGCCCATATAATCCGTTTTACCGCTATCTTTTGGAGCAATAAAATCAGACAAAGCAATGTTTGGAGCACCTTTTGTTTTTTGTGATTGCTGACGTAACGTCAAGAATGTCTGCAATGGTTTTCCGTTTTCATCACTTATCTCAATGTCATCATCGTTCACTTGATTGGCAGGGAAAATTCCATAAATTCCTTTAGCAGTCAGTTTCTTTTCTCTCAAAATAACTTCTAACATTTCCTGCGCATCTGCAAAAACCGAAGTGGCTTGTTCGCCCACTACCGCATCCGTTAAAATTGCCGGATATTTCCCGAACAATTCCCAGGTTCTAAAAAACGGTGTCCAGTCAATATACGGAACCAAAACATCCAAATCCACTTCGATCACTTGTTCGCCTATGATTTTTGGCTTTACAGGAGTAAAATTCTCCCAATCCAACTGCAATTTATTCTTGCGCGCTTGCTCAATAGTTAAGAAATTCTTGTCGCGTGAACGATTCAAAAACGTCTCTCTAAAGGCATCATACTCCGCTCTAATGTCGCTTGCATATATTTTTTTATCCTTGTTCAATAAACTTCCCGCCACCGTTACGGCTCTCGAAGCATCATTCACATGAATAACCGTTTCTCTGTATTGTGGTGCAATTTTCACGGCTGTATGTGCTCGCGAAGTTGTTGCCCCACCAATCATTATTGGAATTTTAAGTCCTCTTTTGTCTAATTCTTTAGCAAGAAAAACCATTTCGTCCAGTGACGGCGTGATCAATCCGCTCAATCCAATAATATCTACTTTATGCTCAATGGCCGCTGCGATAATTTTTTCGGGAGGCACCATTACGCCTAAATCTACAATCTCATAATTATTACACGCCAGCACCACGCTTACAATGTTTTTACCAATATCGTGTACATCGCCTTTTACGGTTGCCATCAGGATTTTTCCATTCCCTTGTTTGTCTCCGGCTTGTTTGCTGGCTTCAATAAACGGCAACAAATAAGCCACTGCTTTTTTCATTACCCGAGCCGATTTTACCACTTGCGGCAAAAACATTTTACCCGAACCAAATAAATCCCCAACCACATTCATTCCTGTCATTAAGTTAATTTCAATAACTTCAATTGGTTTTTTTGCTGCCAGTCGAGCTTCTTCAATATCCAAAAGAATAAATTCATCCACTCCCTTCACTAAGGAATGTGTCAATCGTTCCTGAATCGTTCCAGAGCGCCATTCCTGAATCGCTTTTTCATTGCTCTTTACATCTCCTTTTACATTTTCGGCAAAATCCAGTAATCGCTCTGTGGCATCCTCTCGCCTGTTCAGAATTACGTCTTCAACGCGTTCTAAAAGATCTTTTGGAATTTCGTCATAAATAGACAACATTTCAGGATTCACGATTCCCATCGTCATTCCATGTTGGATGGCGTGGTACAAAAACACGGAGTGCATCGCCTCCCGAACCGTATCATTTCCTCTAAAAGAGAACGAAACATTACTTACACCTCCACTAATGTGTGCGTGAGGTAAATTTTCTCTAACCCATTTTGTTCCTCTAAAGAAATCCAAAGCATTCAAGCGGTGTTCTTCCATTCCTGTCGCTACTGGAAATATATTCAAATCGAAAATAATATCCTGTGGAGGAAAACCAACTTTGGCAACTAATATATCATACGAACGTTGGCAAATTTCTACCCGGCGCTCGTAATTATCTGCTTGTCCAGTTTCATCAAAAGCCATAATAATTGCCGCAGCACCGTAACGCTTAATCAATTTAGCGTGATGAATAAATTGTTCTTCGCCTTCTTTCAAGGAAATCGAATTTACCACACTCTTACCTTGCACCACTTTTAGTCCAGCCTCAATGATATCCCATTTCGAGCTATCAATCATGATTGGAACTCTGGAAATATCCGGTTCAGCAGCAATCAAATTCAGGAATTTCGTCATGGCATATTCGCCATCAAGCATTCCTTCATCCATATTTATATCGATGATTTGCGCGCCACCTTCCACTTGCTCTTTGGCAATACTGAGTGCTTCCTCGTATTTTTCTTCCTTGATTAATCGAAGGAACTTTCTAGAACCGGTAACATTCGTTCGTTCACCAATATTTACAAATACGCTGTTAGGCGTAATGATTAAAGGCTCTAATCCTGATAATACCAAGTTTCTTCTAGTTTCTGCTTGTGCCATTTTTTATCTTTATTTGTCCTGCACGGTTTTAGAAACGGTACAAGTTTATGCTTTTGTTGTTTATTTCTACTTTTTTTTAACGTGTAGTTCGTTTTGTTTCTTATTATTTTGGGCGTGACCACAAGGGTCGGGCTATTCGTTACAAGTCCTCGACTAATTCCGTCCCGATAGCTATCGGGACTTCATTTGTCTGTGGGCTTTTCACTGCTATCCCTCACGCGGATATTGGTACTAAATCATCTATTATCAACAGAATATGCTCGTAATCCTAATTTTTATTTCATTCAACGGAATAAATTCCGTTGCTACAAAATATATCGTTCCTACGGAACTCGTACTTCGCTAGCCACCCAGTTTTTATTCTCTTTGTGGGCACGGATTACAAATCCGCGCTATCTAGTGTAATCAGTTCCAGCGCTGGCACTAACTTGGATTCAACTAAAAAAATCCATTTTCAAACATCACTACACAGTTTAAAAAAACCATGCAGGAAATTTAATTACATCGTTGCTGTTGAAACTCTAGGTTTATACTCCTTTGCGATATCAGCAATCAACTTAATGTGTTCTGGCGTTGTTCCGCAACAGCCACCTATGATATTTACTAAATTATCGTCTAAATATTCTTTGATAAAGGCTTGCATCTGTTCTGGCGTTTCATCGTACTCTCCAAAAGCGTTGGGTAATCCTGCATTAGGATGTGCCGACACGTTGAAAGAAGTGTTTTGTGATAAGGTCTGCAAATATGGTTTTAATAAATCAGCTCCTAAGGCGCAATTGAATCCTACACTCAACAACGGAATGTGTGAAACCGAAACTAAGAAAGCTTCCACGGTTTGACCTGAAAGTGTTCTTCCTGATGCATCGGTAATTGTCCCGGAAACCATGATTGGAATATCAATATTACGTTCGTCTTTGACTTCTTCAATAGCGAAAAGAGCCGCTTTGGCGTTTAACGTATCGAAAATAGTTTCCACCAACAGTAAATCACTTCCTCCGTCTATCAATGCTTCTACTTGTTGTTTGTAAGCAATGCGCAAATCATCAAAAGTTACCGCTCTGTAACCTGGATCATTTACATCTGGTGACATACTCGCTGTTCTGTTTGTTGGTCCAACTGAACCGGCTACAAAACGAGGTTTATCTGGATTTTTGGCTGTAAATTCATCGGCTACTTCACGGGCAATTCGTGCCGATTCGTAGTTAAGTTCGTAAACAATATCTTCGAGATGGTAATCTGCCATTCCGATGGTGGTTCCAGAAAAAGTATTGGTTTCAACGATATCTGCTCCTGCTTCAAAATAGGCGGCGTGTACCGCACGAATCGCTTGTGGTTGCGTAAGTGACAATAAATCATTGTTCCCTTTTAAGGAATGTGGAAAATCTTTGAAACGTTCTCCTCGAAAGTCTTCTTCAGAGAAATTGTAGCGTTGCAACATGGTTCCCATAGCTCCATCGAGTATGAGTATGTTTTTTTTAATGGCTTCTTGAATGCTTGACATATCTTGTTATTTCTTGTAAATCACGATCCATTTCGGGATTTACACTTTTGATTATTAATTACAAAAGTTCACTATATGAACTCTTTAGCCCCGATTGAAGCGATATCCTATTTTTCTGGCGTTCAGAAAAAAAGATATAGCGGAAAGCGGGAACAGTATTGGCAAAAAAACACCAATTGTTCGCTCCTGATACCGAAATTAATTCAGCAGGCTAAAAATATATGTTGTCAAGAAAAGGTTTGAGAAATACTGAGTGAGTATTCGTGTGTTATCTATCTTAAATACTGAAACTGGTTCTGTATAAAGTAGAATGTAGCACCTTCTTTAAAGATAAAGGGTTGCTAAGGTTTCATTGGGTCTTTCCCTCCGCCTTTCGTGATAACTTCCAATAAATATAGGAACAGTGCAAAGTAAAGACATAGCGCTAATACTTGCAAGTATTAGCGCTATATTTTTTAACTAGTTTGTATTAAGTTGTTAAACTATGGCTTTAACCACGGCTTTTGGAGCTTCTTTACGAGTTCCGTCAAATCCGTCAACACCAGAAACTGTAGTATATTTCAGCACATATTTCTTACCCGGATTGATTATTTGGTAGGCTGCCTGACACATCATAGTTGCTTCGTGGAATCCACAAAGAATCAATTTCAGTTTTCCTGGATAAGTGTTTACGTCACCAATGGCAAAAATTCCGGGAATATTCGTTTGATAATCCAAAGCATTATTTACTTTTATGGCATTTTTTTCAATGTCTAATCCCCAGTCTCCGATAGGACCTAACTTTGGAGTTAATCCAAAAAGCGGAATAAAATAATCTGTAGGAATGGTTCTGTGGGCACCATTTTCTTCAATATCAATTGATTCTAAATGTTCGGCTCCATTTAAACCAACTACTTCTGCCGGCGTGATCATTTTTATTTTTCCGGAATCTTTTAACTCCTGCACTTTTTCGACCGAATCCAAGGCTCCTCTGAATTCATTTCTACGGTGAATTAAAGTCACTTCGGAAGCAATATTCGACAAGAAAATACTCCAATCTAAAGCGGAATCACCACCTCCTGCAATTACTACTCTTTTGTCTCTGAATTTTTCCGGATTTTTAATGAAATACTTGATTCCTTTATCTTCGTAAAATTCGATGTCTTCGATCAATGGTTTTCTGGGTTCAAAACTTCCTAATCCACCGGCAATCGCCACAACTGGTGCATGGAATTTTTTTCCTTTATTTGAGGTGACAATAAAACTTCCGTCTTCTTGTTTTTCAATCGTTTCTGCACGCTCGCCAAGTGTGAATCCTGGCTCGAACTGCTTGATTTGTTCCATTAAATTATCCACTAAATCCCCCGCTAATACTTCTGGAAACCCTGGAATATCATAAATAGGTTTTTTAGGATATAATTCTGAAAGCTGTCCGCCCGCTTGTGGCAAAGCATCTAAAATATGGCATTTTAATTTCAATAATCCTGCTTCAAAAACGGCAAATAAACCAGTTGGTCCGGCTCCTATTATAAGTATGTCTGTTTTAATCATTTTTTTATTCTTTATGTAATGTAATTATAATAAACTATTTAGTACAAATTAACGATTGATTTTTACAACTTTAAATGATAAATATCATTCGTTAATTTGCAATGCTTTTATTCTTTGTTTTTTAATGCTTCTGTGATTTCGTTCATTTTTTGTACTTTTTCTTCGAAATTCCCTTTAAGCGTTTTGCGATATTCATTGAGGTTTTCGACCATTTTATTGATGTCATCCGGAATTATTTCTTCGAAAAACTCCCGTAATCTTTTGGCAGTTGTCGGTGATTTACCGTTGGTTGAAATAGCAATTTTTACATTTCCTTTGGTTACAATTCCGCCCAAGTAATAATCACATAATGGTGGTGTATCAGCAATATTACAAATCAGGAATCTTTTTCGTGACAAGTCGAATACCCGTTTATTGACTTTCAAATCATCGGTACAGGCAATTACCATGTGGCGTTTGCGAAGCATCCAGCGATTGAACTTTTTATAGGTCAATATTACCGAAGGATGTTTTGCTGCCAGGCCTTCCAATTCTGGAAGAAACCTTGGTGCCACCACTTCAACATTGGCATTTGGACTGGATTTCAACATGAAAGATAACTTTTCTAAACCCACATTTCCTCCACCTACAATAAGTACATTGAGGTTGTGTAGTTTTAAAAAAACAGGATATAGTTCGTTTCTTTCCATTACTATCTTATTTTCCTCTCCCCAACCCTCTCCGAAGGAGAGGGAGCCTGAGCTTGAATAATTTATACTTATTTTTTATGCAATGTTACTTAAAATGAATTCTTCGTGAAATCCTTTTAACTTGATACTTTCTTTGACCACTTCTCCAATAACAATTATAGCTGGTGAACTTAACTTTTTCTCCGCCACAACTCCTTGGATAGTGTTAATCGTTCCAACTCCAATTTTTTCCTGTGGAGTAGTTCCGTTTTGAATAATTGCAACAGGAGTTTCTCCTTTGGATTCCTTCTGGAATAATGACACAATTTGTGATAGTTTACTCATTCCCATCAAAATCACAACTGTTGCTGATGATTGCGCTGCGAGAGCTACATCATTCGACAAATTCCTGTCGGAAGTAGTGCCTGTGATTACCCAAAAACTTTCTGAAACACCTCTTTTTGTCAAAGAAATTCCTTGATAAGCCGGAACTGCAATCGAAGATGAAATTCCGGGGACTACAAATGTAGGGATTCCAAAACTTTCTGCAAATTCAATTTCTTCGCTTCCACGACCAAAAATAAATGGATCTCCACCCTTCAACCGAACGACATTTCCATAGGTAAGCGCATTATCAACAATCAACTGATTGATTTGGTCTTGCGAATATTCATGTGCGCCAATTCTTTTACCCACAAATATTTTTATGGCCGTTTTTGGTGCGTGATTCATTATTTCTTCATTGGCGAGCGCATCATACAAAACCACGTTCGCTTCAGCAAGTGCTTTAACTCCTTTCAGAGTAAGCAAATCCGGATCGCCAGGACCAGCGCCTACTAAAGTTACTTTGGGTTGTATTGTATTATGCATCAGCTAAATCTTTTGCTCTGTATTTTTCTATTTTATCAAAAAACGCAACTCCTTGTTGGATGTATTTTTGTGCAAATTCGGCAGAAGGCTCATTCGCTTTGATTTGATAAACCAAATCTTTAAAGCTTGAATCCAATTCTATTTTTTTGCTTTCGATAAAAACAGTATCAAATAAATCGATAATTCCAGCGTGGTGATTTGTTTTTTGGTTTTCTGCCAATAAAATTGCTTTGGCTCCGTTTACAAAACCTGCGTAGGCCAAGTAAATCGCATCTGCCCATTTTTCTTCTTCGAAAGCTTCTTGTGCAAAAGTCATTTTATCTTTGGCTTCTAATATTAAAGTAGCCACTAAATCAATTACTACACCTGCACATTCTCCTACTCCAACTGCTTTTACGTAGTTATCAGCATTTCCCCAATCTACAAAATCAGCTTCGGTAAGGTTTGTTATATCCGCTAATGGTTTCAAGAATTCATAGAAATATTTCTCTCCTTTGGCGTCGTAATAATTCAAGAACGATTGTCCGTTTCCATTGGCATCAAAATCATTTAAGATAAAACGCAACGCATCGGGTCCTCTTCTACTTGGAATTTTAATCACTTTGTCAGAAAATCTTCCGTTTCCGTTTCCTAAATTCCCGCCACCTAATAAAACTTGAAGAGCCGGAGCCACTAGTTTTCCTGCATTAATGGACATTCCTTGGAAACCAATTTCGGACATATTGTGTTGTCCACAAGCATTCATACAACCGCTAATTTTTATGGCGATTTGTTGATTGTTGCTGTATTGTGGGTATTCTGTTTTTAATACTCTTTCTAATTCATCCGCAATACCAGTACTACTTGCAATACCTAAATTACACGTATCCGTTCCCGGACAAGCCGTGATATCTCCGATAGTATCATACCCTAAAGCAACAAAATCCAATTTGGCTAATTCTTGGTAAAAGAACGCTAGATTTTCTTCTTTGATATTACGTAAGACGATATTTTGTCGTAATGAAAAACGCAATTCATTCGCACCGTAATTTTTAATCAAATCGGCTAACAATCTTGCTTTATCTGTATAAAAATCTCCTAAAAGCACTTTGATACCAATAGCCACATATCCTGCTTGTTTTTGTGCAATCACATTTGATTTTTTCCAAGCTTCAAAAGCTTCAACATTATCAATTGTTACTGATGGTACAGCTAACAAAGGTTCTGTAATTGGCCCTTCAAAAGCTGTAGTATCTATCTCGTATGTATGAAAAGGCAATGCTTTTTTCTCTTCGTCAACCAAACGCAAAAACTCATCACGACCTAAATCTTTAATTAAGAATTTCATACGTGCTTTCAAACGTTTTGCTCTTTCTCCGTAACGGTCAAAAACTCTGATTATACCTTCGGCAGTTGGAATAATTTGGTTCACCGGTACAAATTCTGAAAGCAATTCAGCGTGACTTGGTTGAGAACCTAAACCACCCGCAAACATTATTTTGAACCCTTTTTCGCCATTTACAATTTTTGGAATAAATCCTAAATCATGCAAATAACTCAAAGCGGTATCTTTATCAGAAGAGGAGAATGATATTTTGAACTTACGTCCCATTTCCTGACAAATTGGGTTACGCAATAAATATTGAAACAAACCATGCGCATAAGGCGACACGTCAAAAGGTTCGTCAACATCTACACCCGCTAATTCGCTTCCAGTAATATTACGCACGGTATTTCCACAAGCTTCTCTCAAAGTGATATCATCTTTAGCTAACTCAGACCAAAGCTCCGGTGTTCTGTCTAAACTCACATAGTGAATTTGAATATCCTGACGGGTTGTAATGTGTAAACGTCCTGTAGAATATTTATCGGACACTTCCGTAATACGCTTCAATTGCTCGCTAGTCACTTTTCCGTATGGCAATTTAATACGAATCATTTGCACGCCTTCTTGACGTTGACCGTAAATACCACGTGCCAAACGAAGACTGCGAAAACGCTCATCGTCAATTTGTCCACTTCGGAAGGAATGAATTTTTTTCTCTAAATCGATAATCTCTTTTTGGACAATCGGATCTTCTATTTCTGTTCTAAAACTTTGCATCTTTTAGTTATGTTTATCCCCTCCTCAACCCTCCCCGAAGGGGAGGGAGTCGAAATTGGAAATATTATTACATTTTCTTTTAACTCAATTATTATAATATTCTTATCGTAAAAGGCAAACGCCTTAACTACCGGCATACTTTTACCCAGTATGTCTCCCTCCCCTTCGGGGAGGGCTGGGGTGGGGGCTATTTTATAAACCCAACTCCTGCTGTTGTGTTGGTTGCAGCATCTATTAAGATGAAAGCTCCGTTAGATTTATTATCAGTATAAGCATCAAAATAAATGGCTTTGCTCAATTTGATAGTTACTTCTCCAATTTCATTTATAGCTAATTGAGTCGCTGGTGTTGTTCCAGAATAATCGGTTGCGATTACGTTTTTTACACTATCAATTTTTGCCAAAACTCTATTGCTGTTGTGTTGTACATAATATTTTGCGCCTGCCACTAATTTTTTACTGTCCATCCAACAAACAGTTGTTGTAATGTCTTTTTCAATTTTAGGAAGTTCATTCGATTTTACAATCATATCCCCTCTGGTTACATTGATATCATTTTCCAGTTCCAAAGTGATCGAAGAACCTGCCGTAGCTTCATCAAATTGTTTATCAAAAAAGTGAATATTCGTTACTGTAGATTCAGTTAAAGAAGGAAGCACCGTTACTGCATCTCCTACTTTAATAGTGTTACCGTATAATTTTCCGGCATATCCTCTAAAGTCGTGATACTCTTCCGTTTTTGGTCGGATTACTGTTTGAACAGGAAAACGTGCGATCCCGTTTTCGTAGATATCATTTGGTTCCAATGATTCCAAATGTTCCAAAACCGTCTGTCCGGTATACCAAGGCATGTTCTCCGATTTATCGGCAACATTCCCTCCATTGATTGCACTTAGCGGAATGTAACTTACATTTTGTTCTTTAAAAGCGCTTTTTGCATTTAATGCCTGAAAGTCTGCTTTGATTTTGTTGTATACTTCTTCTGAATAATCAACTAAATCCATTTTGTTTACCGCAACAATCACATCTTTTACTCTCAATAAATTATTGATAAAAAAGTGACGGTAGGTTTGCTCAATAACTCCTTTACGCGCATCAATCAAAATGATTGAAACTTGTGAAGTTGAAGCTCCGGTAACCATGTTTCGTGTATATTCAACGTGACCCGGAGTATCGGCAATAATGTAACTTTTTTTGGCTGTCGAAAAATAAATATGCGCCACATCAATCGTAATTCCTTGTTCTCTTTCAGCAACCAAACCATCGGTAGCCAATGAGAAATCTAAATAATCGTATCCTTTTTGCTTACTGCTTTTTTCTATTGCTTCAATCTTATCTGTAGTCAATGATTTTGTATCGTACAATAATCTCCCGATTAATGTACTTTTTCCGTCATCTACACTTCCTGCTGTTGCTATTTTTAAAACTTCCATCTGAATTTTGTTTAAAGTTTAAAAGTTTAAGGTTTTCAAAAACACCTTGTAAAAACTTCTAAATTTGATTTTTTTATTTTAAATGTTGAATTATAAATTTTAAATATCTCGGAACAATTCATAATTTATAATTCATAACTTATAATTGTTTTCTAAAAATAACCTTGTTGTTTTCTTTTTTCCATTGCAGCTTCAGAACGTTTATCATCAATTCTGGCTCCTCTTTCAGAAATAGTTGAAGATCTAATTTCACCCACCACTTCCTGAATAGTTGCTGCGTAAGAATCAACAGCTGCGGTACAACTCATATCTCCAACGGTTCTAAAACGAACAATTCTTTCTTCAATTTGCTCATCTTCTTCTTGGTAAACAAAAGGAGAATGAGACCAAATCATACCGTCTCTCAAGAATACCTTACGCTTGTGTGAAAAGTAAATCGATGGAATTTCGATTTGCTCTTGTTCGATATAACTCCAAACATCTAACTCTGTCCAATTCGAAATTGGAAAAACACGAACGTTTTGACCGTTTTCAATTTTTCCGTTTAAAATATCAAATAATTCAGGACGCTGATTTTTTTCGTCCCATTGACCAAAATCATCACGAACCGAAAAAATACGCTCCTTCGCTCTCGCTTTTTCTTCATCTCTACGCGCACCACCGATGCAAGCATCAAATTTGAATTCTTCGATAGCATCCAAAAGTGTAGTCGTTTGCAAACTGTTTCTACTGGAGTACTTACCTGTTTCTTCTACAACTTTCCCTTCGTCAATAGCATCTTGCACATTACGAACGATTAATTCTAATCCCAATTCAGCAACTAATTTATCTCTAAAAGCAATAGTTTCAGGAAAGTTATGTCCCGTATCTACGTGCAACAATGGAAAAGGGATTTTCGCTGGAAAAAATGCTTTTTGAGCTAAACGTACCAAAGTAATCGAATCTTTTCCACCAGAGAAAAGCAATACCGGTTTGTCAAATTGAGAAATTACTTCTCTAAATATGTATATCGCTTCGCTTTCTAAAGCATTTGTTTTTAATATGGTACTCATTATATTTTTATTTATTCAAGGATTGAAAAATTCAAAAATTGAAAGATTGTTGTATTAATTTTTAATTATTTTTGGTGCAACCCACATTCTTTATGACTCGATTCCCACCACCATCTGCCTGCTCGTATGTCTTCATCAGCTGTAATTGCTCTGGTACATGGAGCACATCCTATACTTACAAACCCTTGTTTGTGCAAGGTGTTTTGTGGCACATTATTTTTTTCTAAATAGGCTTCTACTTCTATCAAAGTCCATTTTAACAATGGATTGAATTTTATAATGTCGAACTTTTCATCGTATTCAAAAAGGTCTAAGTCATTTCTATTTTCGGATTGTTCCGCACGTAAACCAGTAATCCAGATGTCATTCCCTTTTAATGCTTTAGTCAACGGTGCCACTTTTCGAATAAAACAACACTCTTTTCTATTTTCCACCGATTCATAGAAGCTGTTTGGACCTTTATGATTTAACAACTCTTCCACCGCAATTGCTTCCGGAAAATAGGTTTTAATGTCAATTTTATATTTTCTTAAAGTTTTATGAAAAACATCATACGTTTCCTGAAATAATCGTCCTGTATCCAATGTAAAAATGGTAATTGGCAAATTATTTTGCGCAATTAAATCCGTAATCACCTGATCTTCCTGACCAAAAGAAGTAGAAAAAACTACGTTATCCTTATATTCGTTGGCTAAAAAACGAAGCGTTTCCTCAATGGAAAAATCTTTGGTTTTATGCAATAACTCTTGTACTATATCTGTGCTCATAATTCCGTTTATCTTTTACAACAATTTTGACAAGGTTCTTAAACTCAAAATAATAATTAAGATACCTACCAAAATCATCATTGGCTTTCTTTTGATTTTATTAACTAATAAAGCAGCAATTGGCGCAGCAATAACGCCTCCTAAAATTAAACCTATAATAACCTGCCATCCTTGGATTCCTCCAAAAATCATAAATGTAATACCACTAGCGAAAGAAACCGCAAATTCGGCTGCATTCACAGAACCAATTGTATATCTAGGATTTCTGCCGCGTCCTAATAGTGTAGAAGTTACAATTGGCCCCCAGCCTCCGCCTCCAACGGAATCCATAAATCCCCCAAAAGAAGCCAGAATATTCAATCGTTTCGTTTTCTTTTTAATAATATTTTTTTGCATTGCCTTTCTGATAATTATAACCGCCAAAGCGATCATATACACGGCAATAAAAGGCTTTATTGCATCCCCATCAATTACATCCGATAACAAATAAGCTCCGGTAATCGAACCCAAAATTCCGGGTATCAACAAATGCCGCACTAGTTTTTTATTGATATTCCCAAAACGATGATGAGAAATTGCAGAAGCTCCGGTGGTAAACATTTCAGCAACGTGAACACCTGTACTGCTGATTGCTGGCGGGATTCCATATGCCAATAAAAAAGAGGTAGAGGTTGCTCCGTAACCCATTCCTAAAGTTCCATCGACTAGTTGTGCAAAAACGCCAATACAAAAAAAGATTAAAAACTCCTGATCGAACCCTCCCACAAAACCATTCCAAGAAAATTCAGCATGATGGTTGTACACCAATGTAGAAATTAATCCAACTAATAGCACAACCGGAATAACAACCCACAAGCGTTCTTTAAATGTAATTTGGGATTTTATCATCCCTTTATTTTCTTCTACTACTTCTTTATTCATGCTTACAAGGTAAAATAAATTTTATTTATTATCTATTACCCTATCGGCATTGTAGATTAAAGCGCAAAAATAGTAATTTTTGTTTAACTACAACACTAATTTTTAAGTTTATTTTTTAAAAGGCGATATCCGCTAGGGTATTGTTTTCCAATATCATCAGGGTATTGTCTCGCACTTCGGTCATTAATTTCCGAACGGCGCAAGTGGTTTCATCGGCACAGTCTTCACAAGGTTCATAAAAATTATGGCTGGCACAGGGAAGTAATGCAATAGGTCCCTCTAGAATACGATACACATGGGCCATATTTATTTCCTTAGGATCTTTTATCAAATAATAGCCTCCGCCTTTTCCTTTTTTGGCTCCTAAAAAACCCGAATGACGCAGTAATAATAAAATACTTTCTAAAAACTTGATCGAGATAGTCTCGCTCTTGGCTATCTCCGCTATTTGCACAGGAGAATTGTCTTTTTGGCGCGCCAAAAAAGTAAGAGCTTTTATTCCATATTTTGTTTTTTTTGAAAGCATTTTAAAAAAATATAATTGAAGATTAATTATTTTTGATTGTAGATTTCAAAGCTGTCTGAAATCAACATTCTTTTTATATTGAAACAACAAAAATATACTTTTTGATTTAAGAATAGTGAATGGAGATTGATGATTTTTAATTTGTAGTAAATCTACAATCAAAAATCCTTACAACAATGCCTGCTCCAAATCAGCGATTACATCTTTTACTGTTTCCAATCCTACTGAAACACGCACTAAACCATCGGTAATACTAACCGACAAACGTTCTTAAATAAACCACATTGACCACGGTTTAAACCGTGGACTATTGTATGGCTTCAATCGTCATGAACTTTACGAAAGCGCCTACTCCAAATCAGCAATCACATCTTTTACGGTTTCCAATCCTACTGAAACACGCACTAAACCATCGGTAATACTAACCAACAAACGTTCTTAAATAAACCACATTGCCCAAAGTTTAAACCTTGAACTATTGTATGGCTTCAATCGTCATGAACTTTACGAAAGCGCCTGCTCCAAATCAGCAATCTCATCTTTTACGGTTTCCAATCCTACTGAAACACGCACTAAACCATCGGTAATACTAACCGACAAACGTTCTTAAATAAACAACATTGACCACGGTTTAAACCGTGGACTATTGTATGGCTTCAAGCATTATGAACTTTACGAAAGTGCCTGCTCTAAATCAGCGATTACATCTTTTACCGTTTCCAATCCTACTGAAACACGAACTAAACCATCGGTAATACTAACCGACAAACGTTCTTAAATAAACCACATTGACCAAAGTTTAAACCGTGGACTATTGTATGGCTTCAATCGTCATGAACTTTACGAAAGCGCCTGCTCTAAATCAGCAATCACATCCTTCACCGTTTCCAATCCTACTGAAACACGCACTAAACCATCGGTAATACTAACCGACAAACGTTCTTAAATAAACCACATTGCCCACGGTTTAAACCGTGGACTATTGTATGGTTTCAATCGTCATGAACTTTACGAAAGCGCCTGCTCTAAATCAGCAATCACATCTTTTACGGTTTCCAATCCTACTGAAACACGAACTAAACCATCGGTAATACTAACTGACAAACGTTCTTAAATAAACCACATTGACCACGGTTTAAACCCTGGACTATTGTATGGCTTTAATCGTCATGAACTTTACGAAAGCGCCTGCTCCAAATCAGCAATCACATCTTTTACGGTTTCCAATCCTACTGAAACACGAACTAAACCATCGGTAATACTCACTGCTAAACGTTCTTCAACAGATAATTTGCTATGTGTTGTCGATGCTGGATGCGTAACGATTGTTCTGGTATCTCCTAAATTTGGTGATAAAGAACATAATTTTATTTTATCCAAAAAGTTTCTTCCGGCTTCAAGCCCCCCTTTTATTTCAAAAGCAACAATATTTCCGCCCAACTTCATTTGCTTTTGAGCAATTTCGTATTGTGGATGCGATTTCAAAAACGGATATTTCACGCGATTCACATTCGGATGCTGCTCTAAAAACTCCGCAACTTTCATCGCATTTTCACAATGCCTGTCTAAACGAATCGCCAAGGTTTCTAAGCTTTTCGATAATACCCAAGCATTAAAAGGCGATAAAGAAGGACCGGTAAGTCGAGAAAACAAATAGATTTTCTGAATCAATTCAGCATCACCAACTGTTATTCCTCCCAACACTCTACCTTGACCGTCCATTAACTTTGTAGCGGAATGCACCACTAAATGCGCACCCCACTTTATAGGTTGTTGCAGATAAGGTGTTGCAAAACAGTTATCAATTACCAAAATCAAATTATGTTTTTTAGCAATCGTTCCTAAAAGTTCTAAATCGATAATATCAACAGCAGGATTGGTAGGTGATTCCGCAAAAAGAATCTTTGTATTTGGTGTGATGAAACTTTCAATTGTTTCCGGCTTATTAATATCAAAATAGGAGGTTTCAATATTCCATTTTGGAAAATAATTGATAAATAAAGAATGTGTCGCTCCAAAAACACTACTGGATGAAACAATATGATCTCCAGATTTCAATAAAGCTGCCAAGGTTGAATACACTGCTGCCATCCCTGAAGCAAAGGCAAAACCAGCTGCCGCACCTTCCATTATACACACTTTATCAACAAATTCGTTCGTGTTTGGGTTGCTGTAACGGCTATATATATTTCTGTCTTTCTCTTCGGCAAAAGAAGCACGCATATCTTCGGCATCCTCAAATACAAAACTAGAAGTTAAGTACAAAGGAACCGAGTGCTCTAAATATTGCGTTCTTTCTAATTGGGTACGGATGGCTGAGGTTTCAAAACCAAATTCTTGATCGTTCATTATTATTAGATTTCAAAGAGTTGTTTCACAAAGATTCGCAAAGGAATCACAGAGATTCACAAAGTTTTTCCGCATAATTTTTCTATAAAAAAAAGCTCTTTATTGTTTAAAATTAAAGTTTTAGAAGTTGACTATTTTAGCTTTACGCCAATTCAACTCCGTTCAAAACTACTTTATAATGTATGGTTGCTGTTGGCTCTAATGTTTTAGAAACCGAACAGTATTTTTCGAAAGAAAGTTGTGCGGCTCTCGCTGCTTTTTCTTCATTAATAGGTCCTTCCAAAAAGAATACTACAGTAATATCCTTGAATGGTTTTGCTTCTCCTACTTGTACCCGTTCTCCTTCGACCTCAGCTTTGAAAGAAGTGATTTCCTGACGCTGTTTTTTCAAAATCGAAATCATATCAATCGCACTGCAACCCGCAACACCCATCAATACTAATTCCATTGGACTTGCGCCTTTATCGTCTCCGCCAAATTCTGGTCGGCTATCTACGTTTACTAGGTGACCACGCTCGTTTTTTAATTCAAAGTGGAAGTTGTCGTTTACTCTGTTTAATGTTATTTTCATATTATTCCCCTCCCCAACCCTTCCCGAAGGGAAGGGAGCCAAGACTGGAGGCAGTCCCTTTTTAATTAATTATGTTATTGGACACAGATGAAACGGATTTGCTGTCGCAAAACACAGATTTTTATTTTTTTATTTTATTTTAATTATTCGTCACAATACAAGCAAAAACAGTAAAATTGAAACCACCCAAAATATATAATTGAACCACCCATCTATAAATAAAGACCTATCCATTGTCCAAAAAGTATCAACACTGTTTCTTTGATATTTTACGTAGAATAATTTACTTAAAACATAATATAAAAACTGTGCAATCAATGGTATAAATAATGAATTAATAGCTGTATTTGTTCCAACACCTATTAAAACACTTGTCAAAGCAATTAAAAACAAGATACCATTGAAAATTAATAGTTTATAAAACCATTCTTTATCATCTAATTTACTTTTATCAAACAAAAATAGAATTGAAACATTCATTCCAATAACAATAAAGATAACATTCATATTAATTGTTTTTTTTTTACTGATCACTCAAAACTGATCACTGAACACTATCATTACCCTTTATCCGACAACCTCAAAATATCACCAAAAACACCTCTCGCCGTTACCGCAGATCCTGCACCTGCGCCTTGAATTACGATTGGTCGATCGCCATAGGATTCCGTGTAAATTTCGAAAAAAGAATCAGAACCTTTCAAGCCTCCCAAAGCAGTATCCGAAGGTACGGAAACTAATTTTACTTCTAGATTACCTTTGTCATTTTGCAAATCGCCCGATAATTCGCCTATGTATCGCAGGACGTGATTGGGCTTTTGGTCGGCTTTTATTTTAGCATAAATTGGATCAAACTCGGTCAATTTATTCAAGAAATCCGAAACATCGCCTTCACGCAAATGTTCTGGAATTAAATTTTGAATATCAATTTCTTCAAACTCATTTTGCAAGTCTAATTCTCGTGCCAAAATCAATAATTTTCTACCTACGTCGTTCCCGCACAAATCTTCTCTTGGATCCGGCTCGGTATACCCATTGTCAATGGCCTCCCTCAATATTTCGCTAAACGAAGCCTCTTTTGATGAAAAATTATTGAACAAATAACTTAATGTTCCAGAAAAAACACCTTTAATCTTCGTGATATTTTCTCCTGAAAGGTGCAATAATTTAATCGTATCAATCAATGGCAATCCTGCTCCAACATTAGTTTCATAAAGATAACTCTTTTGATTATCCGCCAGCACTTTTCGTAATTTTTTATAAAAACTATAGCTTAACGTATTGGCCACTTTATTAGACGAAATCAAATCAAAACTGTTTTCAGCTAATTTTATATAATTTCCAACAAATTCAGCACTTGCCGTGTTATCAATCGCAATCAAATTCTCCAAGTGATGCTCATTTGCGTAGGCAATTACATCATCTATAGTATAAGAAAAGCCATTGTTCTGGATTTCATTTTTCCAATTTGGAGTAACGCCATTTTTATTCAAAAGTACATTACTTGAATTGGCAATTGCAAAAACATTCAGTTTGATATCTTTTCTTTTCTCGATAGTTGCTGCCGATTCCAATATTTGGTTAATCAACGTTCCACCAACTAATCCATGTCCGAAAATAGCGATATTGATTTTCTTAGCTACTCCAAAAATCTCTCCGTGAATCACGTTTAAAGCTTTGTTTAATTGCGATTTTTTGACCACCAAACTCACGTTTTTACCCGTAACGGTATTATTGAAAAGAATCGGGACAATTTTATTTTTTATCAACGCCGTGTAAGGCTTGTGAAAAGTACTTAAATCCTGACCAATAATAGAAATCACCGAAACATCATCCGTCACCGTGATTTTATTTACATCTTTCGAATAGAAATCATTTTCGAATTCTTTCTCTAATTCAATCATTGCTTTTGTCGCTTTATCAGTGGCAACAACTAAACCAATTCCTCTTTCTGACGAACCTTGAGAAATGATGCTTACGCTAATATCATTATCACCCATCACTCTGAAAATACGGGCATCAACACCTGTTTTTCCCAGTAATCCTCTTCCTTCCAGGTTCACTAACGAAACATTTTCAAGTACCGAAAGTGTTTTAATCCCTTCCTTGTTCGAATTGGAAGTGATTAACGTCCCTTTATTTTCATGGTTGAACGTATTCAAGATACGAAGCGGAATGTTTTTTTCCAACAAAGGAATGATCGTTTTGGCATGAAGAATCGTCGCACCAAAATTGGCTATTTCATTGGCTTCATTAAACGACAAATGGTCAATTTTCTTTGCATCAACTACTAAATCCGGATTAGCGGTATAAATTCCGTCTACGTGCGTATAATTCTGTAATTCGGCCGCATTCAAATAATTCGCAATCAACGAAGCGGTGTAATTGCTGCCGTTTCTTCCTAAAGTGGTCGTGTCATTATTTGTGTTTGAACCAATGAAACCTGTAACAATATTTACGGTTGTTCCGTTATTTTGTTTGAAATAATTGATGACATTTTCCTTCGAAATTTGTTCCAAAGGTTGTGCATCACCAAATTTCGAATCGGTTTTTATCAATTCCCGAGTATCTGCAAAACGGGCATTTATCCCATTTTCGACCAAAATTGCCGTCAGTAATTTTGCCGAAAGTAGTTCCCCTTTTGATAAAATTTGGTCTTTTATTTTGTTGCTGTAATCACCAATTAAACTGACGCCTTCGAATAATTTTTCAAGAACATGGAACTCTTCGGATAAATCTACGTCTTGATATTCGTCTTGTTGGTATTTTTTGAAATCATCAAAAAGAGGTTTATAAACTCCGTTTTTAGCGGCAATACTTAAAATTTCTTCTAATTCATCCGTAGCATTTCCTCGCGCCGAAACCACAATAGCAATTTCCTCGCCTTGATTTACTTTATCAATAATAATTGCAACCACCTTATTTATTCCATCGCCATTCGATAACGATTTACCTCCAAATTTTAATATTTTCATTGTGTTCTGTTTTTTGGCTTAGAATATATCCTGAAGCAAATTGTGTAATTGTTTGTATTCTATCAAAAAAGCGTCGTGTCCGTGGATGGAAACTATTTCCTGATAGGTAACCCTCTTTTTATATTTTTTTAAATCCTTGTACGTTGCTTTATTTTCATTTGCCGTAAAAAACAGGTCGGAATTGATTCCAATAATATGAATCTCGGCTTCAATTTTTGAAGTTATCTCTTCGAATGATGTGCGGTCTCTGGTGATATCGATTGTTTTCAACAGTTGATTCATCATTTTATATGACGAAATTTGAAAACGTTTCTGCAATTTTTCGCCGTGATGTAGCAACCAGCTTTCTACATTAAAAATCTCCAATTCTTCATTGGTGGTTCGCTGAAATTTTGCAGCAAATGATTCCGGAGTTCTATAGCATAACATAGCATGAGTGCGAGCGTCTTCAATAGGTTTTGAAGAGTTGTTGAGAATTTGTTCCTGCAAAAAGCAATTGGCAATTAGCCAATCCGTCGATTTCCAATCCGTTGCGATAGGAATTAAATGCTGTGTGATTTTTGGCTCTAAAGCGACCATTTCCCAAGCAATTCCGCCACCTACAGAACCCCCAATAATAGCGTATAGTTTTTTAATATCCAGAACCCGAATCCCTTCAATAAAAATCCTGGCAATGTCTCTGGCAGTAAAATCCAAATAATCTTCGATCTCAAAACCATCAAAACCATTTCCGGGAACATTAAATGCGAGTATTGTATATTTTGTTGTATCTATGGTTTTGTGTGCTCCAATTAAATCATTCCACCAACCGTTTTCGCCCACAACTTGTGAATTTCCGGTTAAAGCATGGTTGACCAAAACAATTGGTGCCGTATGCAATTCTGGCCCAAAAACTTGAAAACTTACGTTTAAGGTAGGATAAAAAGCGCCACTTTTAGTGGTGAAATTTTGAAATGTAATAGAGGTTGGTTTATTTTCCAATGGCAAATCTTTTATGATTTTTGATCTGTGTTTGGAAATATTATAAAGAAAGTCAGGCGTTATCTAGACTAATTCTTAGTGTTATCTTTCCACGATGAGCGTGGTAGAATGCAGCACCTTCTTCGATAAATCGAAGGGTTGCTAAGGCTTCATCGGGTCTAATCCCTCTGCCTTTCTTTATAACATTTCAATACGTTTTTGAACTTAAAGAAGCAAATTAACCACTATTTTTTGTAACAACCAAATTTTTATGTGGATTCGTTTATTTCTTTGGGCTCCATAAATACAAAAAACAATTCACACGCAATTGTTATTCTGACGAAGTAATGAGGATATTCATCCCGTTTTCTTACTTCGTCAAAACAACACTTTTAAACATCCTTTGAAAATCTCAAAACCAAAAATAAATTCGGATTTATTAAATAAAAAGCGCTTCATTCTCTTGGGAATACATTAGGAAAAGCAATGAATTAGGTACTATTTTTTGTGCCAAAACATCGTTCTTTGAGATCTCAAATCTAGGATGAATCAATTCATTCTTAGAATCGTTTTCCTTTTCTTTTTTATTTCTGAAATTAATACTTTTTAATAACCGAAATGTCTTTGTAAAATACTTTGTTGTGCTCATAATTTTTAGGTTTTAGGTGTTAATATTCATTTTTGGTCTCCTTGTATGAATTGTTGTGAGATTTGAAAAAAATCAGAAAAACAAAAAACCCTTTTAGATCCATATCCAAAAGGGTTTTAAGTTATACACTTACTTTTGGAATCAACAGCCGCGAATACACATAATGGCATTGACACAAATCATGTTATTGACTGTTGCGTTATTTATTTTTTGGCTTTTTAGGTTATTCATCGAGGCTTTTTGTGACTAAAAAATCTATTCTATTTATTACTATTCAAAAAAAAAGCTTCCCGTTATCCGGGAAGCTTTTGATATATAATTTGATTTAAATTATGCAATAAGCAACCCTCAGGAATTTTCCTGTGCGACCTTAAACATATTACAAATATTAAATTTCATTTTTACTTTATTAGAATTTCAAAATTGCAAATTATTTTTTAAATATCCAAATAAGTTTAAGAAAATAATAGCGAAACTATTTTAAATATTATTTTTTCTTAATAATTTAGAACCCGAAAAATATTTATTCTCAAAAAAAACAAAAGATTAATTTGCAATTCAAAATGGTTTCATACATTTGCAACCAAATACAAGAGGAAAAATTTGAACTGATTGCAACCTCTTCATAATGAAACAAATTCATTATGAATACTGAACGTTTTTCAGTAGAAAAAATGCTAAAGCAGAAACTCTTCTTTAGTCCTTTTTAGCAATTATTTTTTCTCGCTTAATTTAAAATAATAATTATTATGGCCTATTTATTTACGTCAGAATCTGTAAGCGAAGGACATCCAGACAAAATTGCAGATCAAATTTCAGACGCATTAATTGATAATTTTTTGGCATTTGATGCTGACTCAAAAGTAGCTTGCGAAACTTTAGTAACTACAGGTCAAGTAATCTTGGCAGGTGAAGTAAAATCAAATACCTATTTAGATGTGCAACAAATCGCTCGCGATGTAATCAAGAAAATTGGTTACACCAAAAGCGCCTATATGTTTGAAGCGGATTCTTGTGGTATTCTTTCTGCTATACACGAACAATCTGCTGACATCAATCAAGGTGTTGATAGAGCAAATCCTGAAGAGCAAGGTGCTGGTGATCAAGGAATGATGTTTGGTTACGCAACAAATGAAACAGAAAATTACATGCCTTTGGCACTTGATTTATCTCATAAATTATTAAAAGAATTAGCTGTTTTAAGACGTGAAAATAACGAAATCACTTATTTGCGTCCGGATGCTAAATCTCAAGTGACGTTAGAATACAGTGATGACAACAAACCAACTCGAATTGAAGCTATTGTAATTTCGACACAACACGATGACTTTGACGAAGAAGCTACTATGCTTGCTAAAATCAAAAAAGACATCATCGAAATTTTGATTCCAAGAATCATTGCAAAAAATCCAACGAGTGCTCATTTATTTAATGATCAAATTAAATACCACATCAATCCAACGGGAAAATTTGTAATTGGAGGACCTCACGGAGATACTGGACTAACAGGTAGAAAAATTATTGTAGACACTTACGGTGGAAAAGGTGCTCACGGTGGTGGTGCATTCTCTGGTAAAGACCCTAGTAAAGTAGACAGAAGTGCGGCTTATGCGACTCGTCACATTGCTAAAAATCTAGTTGCAGCAGGTGTTGCTGACGAAATTTTAGTACAGGTTTCCTACGCAATTGGTGTTGCTAAACCAATGGGGATTTTTATAGAAACTTATGGGACTTCAAAAGTAACCTTAACCGATGGAGAAATTGCTAAAAAAGTAGAAGCTATTTTTGACATGCGCCCGTACTTTATAGAGCAACGTTTGAAATTAAGAAATCCAATCTATAGCGAAACGGCTGCTTACGGACACATGGGGCGTACTCCAGAAACAGTAACTAAAACATTTTCTGCACCAGGCGGATTAACCAAAACGGTTACTGTTGATTTATTCACTTGGGAAAAATTAGATTTTGTAGATCAAGTAAAAGTTGCTTTTGGATTGTAATACAACATTTATAGTATAGAAAAAGGGGATTTTGCAATGCAAAATCCCCTTTTTAATTTGGCTATATATTGTACTTTAAAATAAAGGTCACAAATCGTGGTAAAATAATCGTTTCATTCGCATTAAAGCCATTTACGCTAAAGGAATTGTTTAATCTTGATCTCGTATTTAAAAGGTTATTTGCCTGTATTCTATACTCAAATTTCGAGTCCTTTTTGATGTAATTTAAGCTTGCCGTCATGATTTCAAAATCGTTTGTTAACCCTGAAGTTTCATTTTTAAAGCGATTAAATGAATAATCCCAATTAACATTTAACCCATTCAAAAAATAGTAGTTCAGCTTAACCGTTGGCGTTTGCGTAATAAACTTGTTTGAAGCTTGCTCAGAAAAATTAATTCGATATCCTAAATCAATATTTGGATATTTTTTGAATTGCGTTGCAAATGCTAGATTGTAACTATGATTTACGTTTTCGATTCCTTGAATAAACTCCTGCGCAGTACCACTAGTCACTCTTCGGTTTAAAACGAAATTTTTATTCCAGCTTGCATTAACACCGCCTGTTAATTTATAATACTTCTTAAAACTCTTGCTATAAAACAAATTCCCGTTCAAGTTTTCATTTTCTGCGTCTAAATTTAAACGGTCTGAAGTAGAATAAATACTTTGAAATGATATACCGTTCACCACTGGATCCTTTGTGGTTGTGTATGAAATATTTCCAAAAATTGTAGTGAAATTATACAAATTGTACTTTGAATAATTCAATCTATGACTGGTAACCAGTGAATTTTGCAGTTGGGAATTCCCTTTTACAATACTATTGAAATTAGTAAAAATATACCCTTCGACTAAAGAGTTTATATCATTAAAACCATTCTGAACATTAAAATTATAGGTTATATTTTCTGATTTTTTTAAATCCCAACGGGCAAACATATCAGGAAGAAAGCGACTAAAATTTAATTGATACGGATTACCTAATTGCTGATTGTTGGTGTTGTATTGATGAACCGAAAATCCTGGATTAAAAGTAAACTTACCAACCATAAACTTGTAATGAAGTCCTAAAAAAACATCATTAAACGCATACCGCACGTCATTATTGTACGCCGCTTGTTCTACTGAATTAACAGATTTGTCCTCTAAGATTTGCAACAGACTTGAATTATATGTTTGAAAAGCATTTGAATTTCCTGCTGTTACATTCAATATACTTTTATTAGAAATTTGGTAATAATAATCTGCTTTTGCATCCACTTTATTGGTTTTTACAAATCGAGACTGCTCAATATTTAAACTATTTTCATTGACAAAAACAGCGCTTGGATCATTTGGATCTTGAGAGCTACTATTTTGATATGGATTAACCGATAATTGCGGATTGTAAAAGGGATCTTCATCCTCATATTGATGCTGTATTTCAATTACCCATGTACTTTTGGGATTTTGTGTATAAAATAAATTCAAACTTTGATTGAAAGAAACTGGCGCTTGATTTTGAAATGCTATAACTGTGTTAGAGCTGCTAAAAGAACTTCCATTAGCAAAAGAGCTAAAATTACTTTGACTGTTATTAACATCCTGTTGATCGTTTTTTCTAAAGAAAACATCGTAATCCAGTTGAAAATTATCATTGGCTTTATACTTTGAACCTACCTTAGAGATAAAAGCATTATTTCTGGAATCGGTTTTGTTTTTTCTATTTTCTAGCGTTGCAATATTCGTTGTATTGGGTTCAAAAATACCACGATCAGAATTCGTAATCGACTGATTGAATGTAGAAGAATACGCTGCAAAACCAATCAAGGTCCATTTTTTTGATACAGAATGATTCACGTTTAAAGTTCCGAATTTGTCATTTGCCTTAGCAACATTATCACCACCAGAAAGCCCAAAGAAATTCCGATTCAGATTTAAAGAAGTTCCGCTTCTGCCTATAGTATTCCTAGCACCCCCATTTATCCTGAAAAAATCAGCTGAAGTCAAAGAAACCTCCCCAATATTATTCAAATTTACTATGGAGTTGATACTAGTTTTAGGAGAATAATAAAATACTTTTGGATTAAAAATATACCCTTTATCATTTGCTAAACCGGCACTCACATCCCCAAACCAAAACTTATCTTTTCCTTTTTTGAGTTTAATATTTAGTGCGATGTCGTCATTATTGTTCTCTAATCCCTTCATCTGAGATACCTCATTGAAGTTTCGCAATACTTGCACTTTATCAACTGCATCCGACGGAATGTTTTTGGATCCTAGTTTAGTATCGCCATCCATAAATGGTTTGCCATTGACAAATAATTTGGTTACTTTTTTTCCTTCAACTTGCACTTGACCATCGGCCATGACTTCAAAACCGGGTAGTTTCTTAAAGACATCTTCTAACTTTCGCTCTTCGCCCGTTTTAAAAGAATCAGTATTGTAAACAATGGTATCGCCTTTTATAGAAACCGGCATTTCACGGACAATCTCAACACCGTCGAGTTCAATTCCTCCTTCTTCGAGCGCAATGCTTTTAATGCTGTTTTCTAAAGTTGTGGTGATTTCCAACTCTTTATTCTGCATTCCCAAATAACTGATTTTGATATTATACGCTGTATTTGGTTTTAGATTAAGAAGAAATTTTCCTTTGTCATTTGTTATGGCATAGGCATCCATTGCTTTTGTTTCTTTATTTATTGCCATAACATTGGCCATTTCAAGACCTGTCGCTTTTGAATCGGTTATGAGACCTTCAAATTTAATGGATTGAGCAAAGGAGAATGAAGTTATAAAGAAAAATAAAAAAAGGTACTGGTTTTTCATTGACTGGTTTTATGAGTATGACTAGTTGGTCATAAAAAGGTTTAATTCGTTACAAAAAACAACTAATTCGTGAAGGTTCTAAAAATGATATTTCCATCCTTATCCTTCATGCTGTCCATTTTCATTTTTTCTTCTTTATCGAATTCTTTTTGAGTTAATACTTTTCCTGCGTTTGGAGTTTTAATTTTTACTTTATCCTCACTATTTAAAACTACTTTAGAGCATAAAAATTTAACTTCTCCATTATTTAATTCCAAAATTAAACCTGGTAGACCTGAATATTTATCTGGTCCATGATTAACCGGGATTTCTAAGGTATACCAAGCAGTAACAATATTATTTTGGGGCTCATTCATTTCAAATAAATTTGTTTTCTGTTTAAATTTATTTTTTAAATAATCCTGATACTCTTCTTTTTGAGCAGCAGTAACCTGAATTACAACCTCAGCCTTATAACATAGGTAATCCCCTATTTTTTTAGTTTCTTCTTTTAATTGCCAATCCCAATTTTTTAATTCATCAGTGATAAGATATTTTTTTTCGAAGATTTCGCCTTCAAAAATTTGTTTTTGCACCTTCCGATTCATGTACTTCTTTCCATCTCCTGAAATGGTAATACTAATAATCATTCCGCTATCACTTTGTCCCACAGGCTCAAGCTTTTGTTCTTCTTCAAATAAAGACTCTGTTTTATTAAAACTTAATGAATATGTTTTTTGGGAAACTTTCTCCCATTCTTTTTGTACTGCCTTCTCAAATTCTGCATCTTTTTCAGACTTAATCTCACCGTCAGTTTCCTCGGATTTAATTTTAGATTGATAAATTGCTTTGCCTTTAAAGTTTTGAGCAACGGTTAAATTGACAGTAGTTAAAATTATTGTTAAATAAATTACTTTGAATAAATTTTTCATTTTATAGCTTTTTAGTTAGATGACAAATAAAGTTCTAAATAACCACAATAATAGTTAACCAAAGTTAACGATTGTTAATGGGTCAATTCAAAAGCATTTAGTTCTTATATTTGAAAAATGAAAGTGAAAAATTACGCCGCTATTATTTTTTTTGTAAGCCTAACTATTTTGGCAACCATCAGTTTACAAGTATATTGGAATATTAAAAACTACAAAGAAAACAAACAACGATTAATTAATGATGTACAAATTGCTTTTGACAACAGTACTGAATACTATTATATAGAACAGTCAAAAGAAAATTATATCGCTTTTGTAAACCGAGATGATTCCATATCCGAAGAGCAATTTATGGATGACTTAAAACTTGATACAGTTTTTAAAAATTATAAAGCAAAAAGGAATCAAAATAAAATTCCAAAAGTTGATTCAATAAAATCTAAAAAAACAGCATCTGTAACTACATCTTTAAAAATTTCAGAATCCAAAATTCATTCGGTTCCAGACACAAGTAATTTGATAAAATTGGATTCGAAAATCATTAAAAACGAGAAAGAAAATGACAATAAAATAGTTACCTATACTAAACCAAAATCTAAAACGAATTCCTCAGTTTTAATATTACGAGGAAAAAAAGCAACAGATAGCCTCTTACAAATAAAAGATTCAAGAAGTAGAATTGTAATATCTATGGTTACAGATTCCGTTGCATTCAATAAATTAAGTAAAATTTTAGATAATGAACTTTCTCGAAAAAAAATTGTTGTAGATTATACTTTAGAGCATTTTAAATTAAACACTCTTTTTGATAAATTTAAAAAAAACACTTCCTTCAAATCAGTGAAATTACCTCTTTCTACTTTTTCAAAATCAGTCTACCTTCCCATTAACGATAAACTGAAAATTTCATTTTCTGATCCTACGGTACTACTTTTAAAAAGAAGCATGATTGAAATAATTCTTTCGTTACTGTTATCGCTTTCCATTGTCGGATCTTTATTTTATCTTTTAAGAATTATAAACCGTCAGAAAAAAATTGATGAAATCAAAAACGATTTAATCAGCAATATTACTCATGAATTTAAAACGCCAATCACCACCATTTCTTCGGCAATAGAAGGAATCAAGAATTTTAATTCCGTTAATGATCCTAAAAAAACAAATCGTTACTTAGACATAGCATACCAGCAATTAGAAAAATTAGCCATTATGGTTGAAAAACTTTTGGAGACTGCTTCGTTAGAATCTGACAATCTTACGCTAAACAAAGAACCAATTAATATAGTTCAATTATTAAAGAAAAATGTTGAAAAACACCTATTGAACACTTCAAACAAAACAATTAATTTTATTTCTAATCAGGAAAAATTAATTTTGAAGGTGGATTCATTTCATTTTGAAAATGCATTTTCAAATCTGGTCGATAATGCCCTAAAATATGGAGGTCCTCAGATTGAAGTTTGCTTAACATCAGACAAAAAAAAGATAGAAATAACAGTTCAAGATAATGGAATTGAAATTGATAAAAACCAACATGAAAAGATTTTTGAAAAATTTTATAGAATTCCGAAAGGAAATATTCACGATGTAAAAGGCTTTGGAATAGGTTTATATTATTCCAAAAAAATCATAGAGAAACATCAGGGAACACTTGAACTAATCGTAAACTCCAAAAACATTTTTAAAATAACATTAGCTCATGTCTAAAAAAATAAAAATAATCCTAGCCGAAGACGAACCTGCTTTAGCACAAATCATTAAGGAAAGTTTAGAAACTAGAAATTTTGAGGTCATTCATTGTAAAGATGGCGAAGAGGCTATTGAAGTTTTTAGAAATGAAAAAATAGAATTACTTGTTTTAGATGTCATGATGCCTAAAAAAGATGGTTTTTCAGTAGCTAAAGATATTCGAAAATTAGATAATAAAACTCCGATAATTTTCCTCACTGCTAAATCACAAACACAAGATGTAGTCGATGGATTTAATTTTGGAGGTAATGACTATTTAAAAAAACCTTTTAGCATGGAAGAACTAATCGTTAGAATTCATTCTCTTCTTGGCAGAAATACTGCTATCAAAAACGAGGATAACATAGTGATTGGCAACTATATTTTTAATCTTACTAAACAAACCTTACAGTACCTTGACACAACAATCTCCTTAACGCATCGTGAAGCAATTCTATTAAATATAATATCTGAAAATAAAAATAAAATAGTTGAACGTTCTTTAATTTTAAATAAAATTTGGGGAGAAGATGATTTTTTTAATGGTAGGAGTATGGATGTTTTTATTACTAAGTTGAGGAAAAAATTAAGCCTTGATCCCAACATTCAAATTATAAATGTTCGTGGTCAAGGCTGCAAATTAATTTGTTAAAACTATCTTATCCGCCTATTCGAAAGGTTCCCGTAGAACTACCACCACGCCCTTGATTCATTTCTCTCCACTCTTCCATTTTTTTTATGACATCATCGTCATACTCCTTTTGAGAAACTACTTTTCCTTTTGTTAATGCTTTAATTTCTATTTTTTCCTTTGGATTCAAGACAATTTTAGAGCACAAAATTGTGGTTTTCCCATCGTTAACTTCTAGAATTAATCCCGGTAAACCCCAATATCCTTCTGGTCCTTGACTAACAGGAATTTCCGGAGTGTACCAAGCCGTTATTGTAACTTCTTTGGGAAGTTCTATGGCATCCATAAAGTTCGTTTTCTTATCTGAAGCCGCCTTATCATCTGCTTTTTCAGTACCCTGTTTTTTGGCTTCCTCTTTTTTAGGTCGGAAATTTCTAAAATCAGTAGCACTTGCCGCCTTAATTGCGGTTGCCTTGTAACAGGTATATCCGCCTATTACTCTCGTTTCAGCTTCCATTTTCCATTTTAGACTTGGCAAAGAATCTTTTACTAAAAACTCTTTTCCCATAAAATCTTTATCAACCGTATAGGTTTTCTCTTTTACATTTTTGTAATAAGTTCCGCCGCCGCCACTCATTGCATTCATTATGCGCATTCCACCTCCAGCTTGACCTGTAGCCTCTAACTTTTCTTCTTCTTTATAAATTGATGTCGATTTATCAAAATTAAGAATGAATGTTTTTTCGAACATTTTCTTCATTCTTTCCTCAATCATTTTTTGCATATCAGGAGTCATATCCTTATTGCCTTCCATTCGTGTTTTGAAATCGGAGGTACTGCTTTTTGATTCATACACTGCCATTCCTTGAAATTCCTGAGCGCGAAGCCCCAAAAACGATGCAATTGTTACTATTATTGCGTAAATTACTTTATACATAACTATTGGGTTTTAATGAATAAGAGTGAAAAATACTATTTTTGTTACAAGTATTCTGTTAAAATATTAATAAAACAATCAAAATTATATACCGTTTAATTGTAATTTCGCTGTATGAAAAAAGTAATATTATTGCTGTTTATCGCTTCATTTTCAGTAATTTTTAGTCAGAACCAAAAACTAACAGCCATTAAAATCGATTCTATTCGTTTTGATGGAGATGCGTTTTTAGGTTATGATTCATTTGGTTTTTACTACACCATCCATAACAATGTTTTTTCTAAAATTGGAACACGGAATACTTTAGAATACAAAAATATTTCTTTGGGTAGAATCACAAAAATAGATTTGCATAACCCTTTGAAAATTGTTTTATTTTACGAAAATTTCAATACAGTTATCATCTTGGACAATCAATTGAATGAAACTCAGAAAATCAATTTTTCAGAAAATACAATTCCAATCGTAGCCACTGCAATTGGTATTGCTGCTCTAAATCAGTTGTGGGTTTACAACAGTATGAATCAGCAACTGGGATTATATGATTATTTGAACAAGGATTACAAAACTATTTCAGTTCCTTTTACTGAAAGTATTAAGAATTACGCTTCAGATTTCAACATCTTCTATTGGATGGACGGTAAAAACAACTGGTACACTTGCGATATTTTTGGCAGAATAGCAAACAAAGAAAAAGTTTCTGATTTTGACTCGATTGAAATTATAAATGAAAATCAGATCATCTATTCTAAAAATGGGATTTTAATTTTGCAGGATTTGGAAAAAAACCAAAAAACTGAAATTGAAATTTCAGAAAAATCCTTTAAAAAATTCTATTACAAAGACCAAATTTTATCTATTTTTACAGCTGAAGGAATTACAAATTATAAAATCATACTACCGTAATGCACATAGCAATAGCAGGAAACATAGGCTCTGGAAAGACAACTTTGACACGCTTATTAGCGAAACATTTTAAGTGGGAACCACATTATGAAGACGTAGTAGACAATCCGTACCTAGATGATTTTTATCACCAAATGGAGCGCTGGTCGTTTAATTTACAAATTTATTTCTTGAATAGTCGCTTCCGTCAGGTGATGCAAATTCGTGAAAGTGGCAAAAAAATCATTCAGGACCGAACTATTTATGAAGATGCCCATATTTTTGCTCCTAATTTATATGCAATGGGTTTGATGACCAATCGTGATTTCCAGAATTATTCGTCTCTTTTTGAATTAATGGAATCTACTGTTAAAGCCCCTGATTTATTGATCTATTTAAGGAGTTCTATTCCTAATTTAGTTGGACAGATACATAAACGCGGCCGTGAATATGAAAACTCAATATCCATTGAGTATTTGAGTCGTTTGAACGAACGCTACGAAGGCTGGATTCAAACCTATGACAAAGGAAAACTATTAATCATTGATGTGGATAACATGAATTTTGTTGATAATCCCGAAGATTTAGGAACTATTTTTAACCGTATCGACGCAGAATTAAATGGATTGTTTTAGAATCCTCTCCCCAACCCTCTCCGAAGGAGAGGGAGTAGAAACTGGTGATAAAATACATAAAAACAAAAAATGCCTCGCAGTCTAAATTGCGAGGCATTTTTTATTTACAAGATATTGATTACTTTAAAGCATCAATCTTAGCCTGAACTTCGGCATCAGTTCCCTCAAAACTTTGAATGTCTTCTTTACCGTTAATATTAGTTTTAATAGTTGCTTTTACTTCTCCATCAACATTGGTTTTTTCTATCGTAACTTTTTCCGAAACCATTTCAGTTACTGCTGCGGAAGCATTCATAAATCTACACGTTTTACTGTCACATCCTTTAGCAAGACACTCTTCTTTAGATATTGAAGTACACATTTCAGAAGCAGCACAACATGCGGCTTTATTAGCCAATGTATGATTGCCACTACCTAAAATTGGTGCAATTACCAAACCAATCAAACAGGTCAATTTAATTAAAATATTCATTGATGGTCCAGAAGTATCTTTGAACGGATCTCCAACAGTATCGCCAGTAATGGCCGCTTTATGCGCATCAGAACCTTTATAGGTCATTTCACCATTAATAAGAACTCCCGCTTCAAAAGATTTTTTAGCGTTGTCCCAAGCACCACCGGCATTGTTTTGAAAAACAGCCCAAAGCACACCCGAAACGGTAACTCCGGCCATATAACCCCCTAACATTTCGGCGATTAGCTGGTTGTTGTCTCCGTAAACTAATTTGCCAAGCAAAACAATTGCAATTGGAAAACCAATTGTCAATATTCCCGGCAACATCATTTCGCGCAATGCAGCTTTCGTCGAAATATCAACACACTTAGCATATTCCGGTTTTCCGGTTCCTTCCATAATTCCGGGAATCTCCCTGAACTGACGACGTACTTCATACACCATGTCCATTGCGGCTTTCCCGACAGAATTCATCGCTAATGCCGAGAAAACTACAGGTATCATGCCACCCACGAATAGCATTGCTAAAACTGGTGCTTTAAAAATATTGATTCCGTCAATTCCTGTAAAAGTTACATACGCAGCAAATAGAGCTAGTGAAGTTAATGCTGCCGAAGCAATAGCAAAGCCTTTTCCGGTTGCTGCAGTTGTATTACCTACAGCATCTAAAATATCCGTTCTGGTACGTACTTCTTTTGGCAATTCGCTCATTTCAGCAATTCCACCGGCGTTATCCGATATGGGTCCAAAAGCATCGATTGCCAATTGCATGGCCGTTGTTGCCATCATCGCTGAAGCAGCTAAAGCCACACCATAAAATCCTGCTAATGCGTAGGAAGTCCAAATTGCAGCTGCAAATAATAAAACCGTTGGAAACGTAGAAATCATTCCGGTTGCCAATCCTGCAATTACGTTTGTTCCTGCTCCAGTTGAAGATTTTTGAACAATTGCCATAACAGGTTTTGTACCCAATCCTGTATAATACTCAGTTACTGACGAAATGAGTCCACCTACTGCCAGACCTACAATTGTAGCATAAAAAACACGCATGGATGAAATTTCTTTAGTTCCTTCTCCAAAAAAATCCATTTTCATGGTTTGTGGCAACATGTATTGTACTAAAAAATAGCAGGCAATAAGGGTTAACCCTATTGAAAGCCAGTTTCCCCTATTTAAAGCGCTTTGCACTTGCGCTTCTTTTGCATTATCATCTGTAATTTTTACCACCATTGTTCCGATAATCGAAAATAAAATACCAAAACCAGCGATTGCCATTGGCAATAAGATAGGTCCTATTCCTCCAAAAGCATCTTGAATAGTTCCGCCCATGTCTTTAATTACATAATTTCCTAAAACCATGGCCGCTAAAACAGTTGCGACATAAGAACCAAATAAATCAGCTCCCATTCCGGCAACATCGCCTACATTATCCCCTACATTGTCCGCAATTGTAGCCGGATTACGGGGATCATCTTCCGGAATTCCAGCTTCTATTTTCCCTACCAAATCAGCTCCAACATCGGCAGCTTTGGTGTATATTCCTCCACCAACTCTAGCGAACAAGGCTATTGATTCTGCTCCCAGAGAAAATCCGGCTAATGTTTCTAATACAATGGTCATGTCTTCCGCAGAAGTCCAAACGCCATTCATAAAAAAGTGAAAAAAGAAAATAAAGAAAGTGGTCAATCCTAAAACAGCCAATCCCGCAACCCCTAATCCCATTACGGTTCCGCCGCCAAAAGAAACTTTTAGAGCTTTAGGCAAACTGGTACGGGCGGCTTGTGTGGTTCTAACATTGGTTTTTGTTGCAATTTTCATTCCCATGTTCCCAGCTAAAGCCGAGAAAAAAGCACCAAAAACAAAAGCAACCACTATTAATATGTGTGTAGTAGGAACGAAAAAAGAAATTCCGGCTAAAACTATGCTGGCTCCAATGACAAAGAACGTCAACAACCTATATTCTGCTTTCAAGAAAGCCAAGGCTCCTTCGTAAATGTAATCCGAAATCTCTTTCATCTTACCATCACCCGGATCCTGTTTTAATACCCATTTTCTTTTAGCAAACATAAATGCCAGTCCAATAAATGCCATCGCAATAGGCAAATAAATCATAATTGTATTCATAATTTCGGTTTGGTTTTTGGTTAAAATTAATAGTGTAACAAAACGAATTTAAACAAAAAAAGCAACACTCTTAACAGAATGTTGCTTTTTTTGTAAAAATTATGGCGTAAAATTATTTAATACTAAACAATCCCTCTGGTTTATTCTCAATTTGATTAAATCGCTCCGTACACTCTGCGATAATTGCATAGGCTTCATTTACATCTCCCCAGCCGCCTACATCTACTTTCTTGTTTTCAAGATCTTTGTACACTTGAAAAAAGTGTTCAATTTCTTTTAATAAATGTGGATTCATGTCTGACAGATCATTCAATGAATTCCAGATTGGATCTGAAACCGGTACACAGATAACTTTTTCATCCGGTCCTTTATCATCCGCCATGTGGAAAACACCAATGGGTTTTACTTCCATAACACAACCGGGAAAAGTAGGTTCGTTTACCAAAACCAATACATCTAATGGATCGCCGTCTAAGGCTAATGTTTCCGGAATAAATCCGTAATCCGCAGGATACATCATTGACGAGAATAACATTCTGTCAAAACGCATTCTTTTTATTTCGAAATCATATTCGTATTTATTTCTACTTCCTCTTGGTATTTCGATTAAGACATCGAAAGTTGTTAATTTGTCTGCAGTCATTTTAGTTTTTCTTTTCTATATTTTATGGTTGCAAAAATAAGTAAAGAATCCCTTTCAACAATGAAAAATCTATGTTATCTCTTGATTAAATTTTAAGAGACAGCACTTTAGTAAAAAACGGTTCTATTTCTTTTCTTTAAATAATAATGCCATAAAAGATAGGTTGCAAAAGAGCGATACGGACTCCATTTCAACGTATGAACTTGCATCTCATTTTTGTCGTGAATATCCAGTAATTCCTTGATTGTGTGTACAACGGCAATATCGCCTAATGGCAATAAATCAGGCTCTTGCAGACAAAACATTAAATAAATATCGATGGTCCAGTTTCCTATCCCTTTGATTTTGATGAGTTCTTCGCGCACTTGCAGAGCCGTTTTGGCTGGCAAACTTTCTAAATCAAGTTCTTTATTTATTAAGGCTGTCGCCAAAGCTTTGATATAAGACGTTTTTTGACGGCTTACGCCAAGATTCCTAAACTCAGCATCCGATACGAGAAGAAGAATTTCCGGTGTTACCGTTTTTAGAGTAGTTTTTATTTTTAAAAAAGTGGCTTTAGCGGACTCTATCGATACTTGTTGCTCTAAAATCAACAATACCAGAGTCTCAAAACCTTGCGGTCTTTTAGGAATAACAGGCATTCCGTATTGTTCAATGATTGCTTTGAAAATAGCATCTTTTTCTAAAAGGTAGTCGATGGCTTCTTGCATAATCTGATGTTTTTTTAGCCCGGATGGAAACGGCATCCTTTTTATAAGGCAATTTTTATTCGCCTTATAAAAAGATATAGTGTACAGCCGGAATAGCTCCTAAAAATTAAACCCAAACGACCCTTTAACAGTAAAACGATTCGTTTCTGGCACGTTGAGATAATTGGCACGCCAGGCGAAATCAATACGGAATACTTTGAAGATATTTCCAATACCAGCACTGTATTCCCAATAGCCTTTTTCAGGTGCATTGTAAACTAATCCAGATGCGTTAATGGCTCTATTTTCATCTGAAATACTTCCATAAACGCCTTTTATGGAAATTAATTCTCTCCAATTGAGTTTGCGCATGAACGGTATTCTGGAAAAAATACGCCCGTTAAAATTGTGATTCCACTGTAAAGTAGCATATTGATCCGAGACAAATTCATAGAAATTAAGGTTGCTAAACGTATTTTCTATGGTAAAATAGGTTTGGTTTCCTGGAATTACACTCAACAATCCCAATGGCACTTTCCCAAAGGTTTTACCCACTTCTACAATGATATTTGTTCTTCCTAAGGGACCAATAATAATGGGTTGTTTATAATACAATTGCAGCTTATCGTATTTGAAATCACTGTTTAAAAGTCCTTTGAAGCCGTGACTGTAATTAACAAAAAAGCGACTATAAGGACTGTCTACATTACTTCTTTCTACACCAAAACCAATTGTTTTGCGTTTTGGAGAATATTCAATTTGAAAGTTTGCTTCAGATTGTTTGACATCGCTTTTTGTAATTCCATTGGCGATATCCGTGTAATAGTCCAGACTAAATGTGGGCGACGCAGACTCGAGTGTGCGATAGGAAATTCCCGCTTGCAATACTAAATTTTTAATAGGCTCCATTTCTATTGCCATATTAGTCAAATTGATGTTTGTTAGTTTCCCATTACTACCTGATGAAAACACTGCTGAAGAAGCAAAACTTCTGCCTAAAATATCGTTTGTAGTTGTTAAACTAGCTCCTATTTGCTCAATGTCTCGCCTATTTCCTCCATATAAAATGATCCTATTTTTCTTATCGACCATCCATTTTCCGGAAAATCCGTATTTAAATTTGTCATCATCAAACCCATACGCAGTATACGCCTGAATGCGCCAAGGATCGTTAGGACCAAAATAGGTTCTTCCTCCTACTCGCAACCGTACACCCTCTACTTCATTGTATCCAAATGTAGAAAAAACAGGTCCATAATCGAAATTTTTGAACTCTACATATCCACTTCCTAAAATAGAAACCGTACTATATAATTGCTTGAATCGGTTTACTGTTTGCAACGTATCAAGCATTTTATAAACGCCTAATTCATCCTTACTTAAATTCTCAAATCGATTTTCATTCCAGTATTCCTCGGTTTTTTTATAGACTTCGTCATCCATATAATTGACTTCGGCTTTATAAAAAGCAACAGGCAATACTGTATTGAACTGATGATTCCGGTAAAAACTAGTTCTTTTTCCATAAACACCTTTCGAATTTTCTTTTTTGTTCAAAGCAAAGTCAGACATCAAATAATCCTTGGTCAACAAGAAAACCGAGTCACTGACTACTTCAAATTCCTGCTCTAAGTAAATATCTTTTACCCAGTTGATATTGGCACTTTTGGTCACTGCCATATTGATTTTCTTGATGGCAAATGTGGAATCATTCACCCAAAAATCTCCTTTGAAAGTCAATTCGTTTTTTCGTCTTGGATAAAAGACAATATTATAGCACCATTTATCATCAATATACGAACTGTCTTTCAGTACATAATTGTAGACATCAATTCCTGTTTTAGACAGCGGACTTGTAAAGCTTTTGTCAAAAAAAGTCAAGTAATTATTGTAGATATTATAATCTGAATACAAGTCTTTTATAAAAGATAAAATCTGTTGATTTCCATCAAATCCGGACGTTTTATTGGCTTTAATTTTTTCTTTTACCTTATTTAATTTGTTGTCTCCATAAACATCATGGAGTGATTCATTTATAAAAATAGGCAAATAGGTTTTCCCGGTTACTCGGGACGTATCCATTTGATCGAATATAAATTCCATCCCTTTAAAAAGTTTGCTTTTCATAAAAGCACTGTCAATAGAATTCATATCAAATTCTATTTTCTCGTACTTTTCCATCTGGTATTGGTCAAACTGATACAACCCGTTTTTACGTTTCCTTTCCCAGATTTTCCTCAGAATATCGAGCGCAGGATTGTCCTTTTTTGATGTTTTTCCGGCAAAAACCACTACTTCGTTTAAACTTTCGGCTTCATTCAACTGAATTTTGAAATTATAATTTACCGGTTTATCTAAGTAAATTTCTTTTTCAGAAAACCCAACGGAGGATATGAGTAAAGTAGTATATGTTTTTTTGGATTCCAGGTAAAACTTACCGTCCTCATTAGTCACAATTCCTTCACTGGAACCTTTGAAAACTACATTGGCAAATGGAATGGGCAGGTTGGATTTATCAACCACAACACCACTCACTTTTGTTTGCGCAAAACTAGTAGTTGCTGAGACCAACAACAAAAGCAGAAACAATAAGAGATTCTTTTTCATATGTAGATAATATTTGTTTTTGTAGGAATATGGTATCGCCAGATCTTAATTGGTGTTTGAGACAGCTTCTGTCATGGCGCTTTCATAGTCATTCAAAAAAAAACTTCATCAAATTAAAGAATTGATGAAGTTTCAAATATAGTTAATTAAGACCGCAGGATTAATTGATTATTAAAAAACGGGTTATTAGCCCTTATTCCAACTCAAACGATTCCAACTGACTATTTTTTATACAGTACTTTTTTAACCGCTTTTACTACATCACCAGCATTAGGCAACCATTCTTTCAATAAAACCGGAGAGTACGGCGCTGGCGTATCTGCAGTCGTAATGCGTTGAATAGGCGCATCCAAGAAATCAAAAGCACGTTCTTGAACAATATAGGTAATTTCAGAAGCCACACTTGCAAAAGGCCATGCTTCCTCAAGAACTACTAATCTATTTGTTTTTTTAACCGATGTTAAAATCGTCTCATAATCCATAGGACGTACAGTTCGCAAATCGATAATTTCACAAGAAATTCCTTCTTTGGCTAATTCATCCGCGGCAATGTGTGCTTCTTTGATGATTTTTCCAAAAGAAACAATTGTCACATCCGTACCTTCACGCTTGATATCAGCAACTCCAAGCGGAATTACATATTCGCCATCTGGAACTTCACCTTTATCCCCATACATTTGTTCAGATTCCATGAAAATCACAGGATCGTTATCACGAATAGCCGCTTTCAACAAACCTTTGGCATCATAAACCGTAGAGGGAACTACCACTTTAAGACCCGGAGTATTCGCAAACCAGTTTTCTAACGCTTGTGAGTGCGTTGCTCCTAATTGTCCTGCCGAAGCTGTTGGACCACGAAAAACGATTGGCACATTAAATTGTCCACCCGTCATCTGACGCATTTTGGCAGCATTATTTATGATTTGGTCAATACCTACTAAACAAAAATTGAACGTCATGTATTCCACAATCGGTCTGCATCCATTCATGGCTGATCCTACTGCAATACCAGTAAAACCAAGCTCAGCGATAGGAGTATCAATGACTCTTTTCTCGCCAAATTCAGCCAGCATACCTTTAGATGCTTTGTAGGCACCATTATATTCTGCAACTTCTTCACCCATTAAGTATATGGACTCATCGTGACGCATTTCTTCACTCATCGCTTCGCAAATGGCCTCTCTAAATTGTATCGTTCTCATATTTTTTTTATATTTTGTCCTCCTGAGCGCAGTCGAAGGATAATTTTCGAAAAGCAAAAATAAATATTTAATATCATTTAAAAGCATAAATTACTCTAAATTAATTCAGGATTTATAGCGATAATTTTCAGGAGCTATTTCCGGCTCTCCGCTGTATCTTCCTGTGGCTAAAGGAGCCACAAGAAGGATGCCGCTGCTATCCGGGCTACGAAAACGTAGTAGTTCTGTAAAATATTATGCATGCATAGTATATTATTCAAATTAATATTTTAAATTTGTAAAAGAAATTACGAATAATTAAATATATCAGTATGAAAATATTAGTTTGCATCAGTCACGTTCCTGATACTACTTCAAAAATTAACTTTGTCAACGGCGATTCTGAATTTGACACCAATGGAGTTCAATATGTAATCAATCCAAATGACGAATTTGGTTTGACACGCGCTATTTGGTTCCAAGAACAACAAGGCGCAACGGTTACTGTTGTAAATGTTGGAGGTCCAGAAACCGAACCTACTTTAAGAAAAGCGCTGGCAATAGGCGCTAACGAAGCCATTCGTGTGAACGCAACTCCTACTGACGGATTTTTCGTAGCCAAACAACTTGCTGAAGTAATTAAAAACGGAAGTTACGATGTAATCATTGCCGGAAAAGAGTCTTTAGACTATAATGGCGGAATGGTTCCTGGAATGATAGCCGGGATTTTAGGATACAACTTCCTTAATTCTTGTACAAGTCTTACTGTTGATGGAACTAATGTAAAAGCAGTTCGTGAAATTGATGGTGGAAAAGAAACCGTTGCTACAACTTTACCATTAATCATTGGAGGACAAAAAGGTTTGGTGGAAGAAAAAGATTTGCGTATTCCAAACATGAGAGGAATCATGACTGCAAGAACAAAAGCATTAACAATACTGGAGCCTGTTGACGCTGCTGTGAATACAAAAGCAGTAAAATTTGAAAAACCAGCTCCTAAATCAGCCGTAAAATTGATTGCTGCTGACAATTTAGATGAATTAATCAATTTATTACATAACGAAGCAAAAGTAATCTAACTGTCATAAAGCGGAATGTCAAAAGTCAAATGAATAGAAGTTTACACTAATTTCCCTTTTTGACTTTAGACTTTTAAACTTTAAGACTAAAATAAAAAAATCATGTCAATATTAATATACGCGGAATACGCTCCCGACGCTTCGGGAGGAAAATTTAAAAAAGTAGCATTCGAATTGGCTTCCTATGCAAAAAAAGTAGCCGAAAGTCTAGGAACCACTGTTACGGCTGTAACCGTAAATGCTGGGGATGTTTCTGAATTATCAAAATACGGAGTAGACAAAGTATTAAAAGTAACCAACGATAAATTATCCGGGTTTACTGCAAAAGCATACGCTGATGTGATCAAACAAGCCGCCCAAAAAGAAAACGTAAAGTTAGTTTTACTTTCATCCACTACAGACAGTATTTATCTTTCCTCACTTGTTGCAGTAGCTTTAGAAGCCGGCTATGCGTCAAATGTGGTTGGATTACCAGTTTCAACGTCGCCTTTTCAAGTAAAAAGAAATGCTTTTTCAAACAAAGCGTTCAATATCACTGAAATTGCCACAGACGTAAAGGTACTTGGGCTTGCCAAAAACTCGTATGGAGTTTTTGAAACACCTTCAACATTAACCGAGGAAGATTTTAACCCAAATATTGGAGAAGCTGATTTTGGTGTAAAAGTAGAATCAGTTGAAAAAGTTTCTGGAAAAGTTTCAATAGCTGATGCGGATATTGTAGTATCGGCTGGACGTGGATTGAAAGGTCCGGAAAACTGGGGAATGGTAGAGGAGTTAGCGACTGTTCTTGGCGCTGCAACTGCTTGTTCAAAACCAGTTTCTGATTTAGGATGGAGACCTCACGGAGAACACGTTGGGCAAACAGGAAAACCGGTAGCTACAAACCTTTATATTGCAATTGGAATTTCAGGAGCGATTCAACACATTGCGGGAATCAACTCTTCTAAAGTAAAAGTGGTCATCAACAGTGATCCCGAAGCGCCTTTTTTCAAAGTAGCGGATTACGGAATTGTAGGTGACGCGTTTGAAATTATACCGCAATTGATTGAGAAGTTTAAAGCTTTCAAAGCTCAGAATTCATAAATTATAGCATCCCATTAATTTAAATGCTACTTAAAAATAAGATATTTGTATCTTTGCTTTTAAGTAGCATTTCTTTTTTATAATTGCTGCTTGATTTTTATTAAAAAAAGTACCTCGTACTTTCCCATTACATCAATTATGAGCTTAGTTAAACTATCTATAAAAGGAATTTCATACAGTCAAACTCAAAACGGAGCCTACGCATTAATCTTGAATGAGGTTGACGGAGAACGAAAATTACCCATTGTCATTGGTGCTTTTGAAGCCCAATCCATCGCTATAGCATTGGAAAAAGAAATAAAACCACCACGTCCTCTGACCCATGATTTGTTCAAAAACTTCGCAGAACGATTTGACATTGTAGTCAAACAAGTCATTATTCACAAACTTGTGGACGGTGTTTTTTATTCGAGTATCATTTGCGAAAGGGATAAAATTGAAGAAATTATTGATGCCCGAACTTCAGATGCCATTGCGTTAGCATTGCGTTTTAACGCACCTATATTCACTTACAAAAACATTCTGGACAAAGCCGGAATTTATTTAAAATCAAATCCTTTAGATCCTAATAAAGACTCGCAGGAAATTGACGATGTACTTTCTAATCCGGACACTTTTGGTCGTGAAGAAGAAAGCAATCAATCCGGAGAAACCTATTCTAAACACAGTCTGCCGGAATTAAATGAATTGTTAGATCAAGCCGTGTCGCACGAAGATTATGAGAAAGCCGCAAAAATTAGAGATGAAATCTCAAAGAGAGAATTGTAATTGTACCCATTTTTACTTTCCGTAGGATTGAAATGAAATCAGATTGTTACTAAATTTCAAAGGATTGAATCGCTTGTTTTTGAATAAATACACTTAAATTCACCAAAAACACTTAGTACCATGTTTCTTTTATAAAATTGATAAAAATAAGCTATGAAAAAAAACCACTTCCTACTTCTCTCAACATTATTTATTTGTTCAGCTGCCTCATCCCAAGACTATTATCTGCATTGTGGAAAAATTTTAAATACACTATCAGGTAAAGAATTAACAAACCAAACGATCCTTGTTTCTAAAAACAAAATTACAAAAGTACAAGAGGGTTTTATCGCTAAAGTCAAGCCTGAAGACATTGAGATCAACCTGAAAAACAAATATGTTTTACCGGGTCTTATTGACTTACATGTTCACATAGAAGGCGAACATGACACTAAGAGCTACATGTCAAAATATATAGACAACGAAGCTGATGTTGCATTTCAAGCCGTTCGATGTGCCGAAATCACTCTTCTAGCCGGATTCACTACGGTGAGGGATTTAGGTGGAACCGGAGTAAATATCTCCATAAGAAATGCCATCAATAAAGGAATCGTAAAAGGTCCTCGAATTTTTACTGCCGGAAAATCAATTGCTACAACAGGCGGTCATGCAGATCCTACTAACGGAAGCAACCGAAAACTGGTAGGCGATCCAGGTCCACATGAAGGCGTAATCAATTCTCCAGAAGAAGGAGTAAAAGCAGTGAGAGAGCGTTATAAAGAAGGAGCTGATGTTATTAAAATTACAGCTACAGGTGGTGTTTTGAGCGTGGCAAAAAGCGGTAAAAATCCGCAGTTCTCTCTAGAGGAAATTAAAGCCATCACCACAACAGCCAAAGATTACAACATGCTCACCGCTGCCCATGCCCATGGCGACGAAGGAATGCAAAGAGCCATATTGGGCGGTATAAAAACCATTGAGCACGGCACCTTTATGAGTGAAGAGACAATGGAATTAATGAAAAAATACGATGCTTATTTAGTTCCTACCTTAACGGCTGGAAAAGAAGTAGAAAAAAATGCAGAAATTACTGGTTTTTATCCTGACATCGTAGTTCCAAAGGCCAGAGAAGTTGGCCCACAACTGAAAGCTACTTTTGCCAAGGCGTATAAAAAAGGAGTCCAAATTGCTTTTGGAACTGATGCCGGCGTTTTTGCTCATGGTACAAATGCAAAAGAATTTGGATATATGGTTGAAGCCGGAATGCCTGCATTAGCCGCGATACAATCAGCAACGATTACGAATGCTATGTTATTAGGGCTTGAAAATGAAGCAGGTCAAATCAAAGAAAACTTTTTGGCAGACATCATTGCAGTGGATGAAAATCCTTTGAATGCGATCAAAACTCTGGAAAAGGTCGTATTTGTAATGAAAGACGGAAAAGTATATAAAAACGAACAACCGCTTACCGCACAATAGAATCAAGAGACAATGAAGCAATATTTAGATTTAGTACAACACGTAATGAAAAACGGTTGTCAAAAAGGAGATCGTACGGGAACCGGGACAAAAAGTGTCTTTGGTTACCAAATGCGTTTTGACTTAAATGAAGGTTTCCCGATGGTCACTACTAAAAAACTACACCTAAAATCCATTATCTACGAATTGCTTTGGTTCTTAAAAGGAGACACAAATATTAAGTATCTTCAAGAAAACGGCGTTAAAATTTGGGATGCTTGGGCTGATGCCAATGGAAATTTAGGACCTGTTTACGGCCACCAATGGCGCAATTGGAATAGTGAAGAAATTGATCAAATATCGGAATTAATTAAAGAGTTAAAAACGAATCCTAACAGCCGTAGAATGCTGGTTTCAGCATGGAATCCTTCGGTTCTGCCTGACACGACAAAATCATTTGACGAAAATGTAAGCAACAATAAAGCCGCCTTGCCGCCTTGTCATGCGTTCTTTCAGTTTTATGTTTCTGAGGGTAAGCTATCTTGTCAGTTGTACCAGCGAAGCGCTGATATTTTTTTAGGAGTTCCTTTTAATATCGCTTCGTATGCGTTACTCACCATGATGATTGCACAGGTTTGTGATCTAGAACCTGGTGAATTCATTCACACTTTTGGCGATGCACATATCTATAACAACCATTTTGAACAACTGGAATTGCAATTGACCCGTGAGCCAAAACCATTACCAAAAATGATTTTAAATCCCAATATAAAAGACATCTTCGCGTTTGGTTTTGAAGATTTTACCCTTGAAGGCTATGAACCTCATGCCGCGATAAAAGGAAGTGTTGCGGTATAAAACAATAAAAAACGGTGTTTAGCTATACTACTAAAACACCGTTTTCATTTCCTGCAAACGCATTCCATTTGAAAGAATCTGCCTCTGGCTCATTGACAAATACACCATCGATAACGTATTTGAATTCGTAAGCGGCGTCTTTGGCCACATCAAATACCCCCTTGAAAGTTCCATTTTTTAATTTGCTTAAAACCCCTTCAACAACATTCCAATTGTTGAAATCACCCACAACAGAAGCATGACTTGCTGCCTTTGCCGCTACCGAAAAAGTAACTTTACAAACTGGCTTTGTTTTTACAAATTGTTTTTTAATCGGCATAACATATTCATTTATAGGTTTATAAAACAAAGTAAATGTAATATATTGAAGTTTCAATGGCTCCTGTGAAGTTTTAATGGAATGCCGTAAACTATGTTAATTTTTGATAAATTCAATAATTTAAAGGATCGTAAATTTACTATTCAAAAATCAGAATACGTTTTCTGTTGAAATAATCCTGAGGCAAAATAGTGACTTTGCAAAATAAATTTTACCTTTATAAACTAAAATCAGAGCGATGGAAAAAGAATTACACGAACAATATGAATATGCAAGACGAAGAATAAAACAAAAGAAACGATTGTATTTTCATTTTGTTCTTTTTGTATTGGGAAGTTTATTGCTATTTGTTGCTCATAATTTCCTTGATAGTACGGTAGTCTCGTATTGGTATCTTTGGGTTATTACAATATGGCTATTCCTTTTTATTTTGCATTTTATAAAAATTTTCATCACGGATCGATTTATGAATAAAGATTGGGAAAGAGAACAAATAGACCGCCTGGTCGCTTTGCAAAAAAAGAAAATAGACCAATTACAGACGCAAGTATCTAACGACGACCCTAAATAATTATGATAGTAATGATTGCGGCCGTAGCCGAGAATAATACGCTAGGAAAAAACAATGAATTAATCTGGCATTTGCCCAACGATTTTAAAAGATTCAAATCACTTACTTCCGGGCATCATATCATAATGGGGAGAAAAACATTTGAAAGTTTTCCCAAACCATTACCAAACAGAACCCACATCATAATCACCCGACAAAAAGAGTATCACGCTGAAGGATGCATAATTGTTGATAGTATTGAAAAAGCACTGGAAGTTTGTCCAAAAGACCAAGACACCTTTATAATTGGTGGCGGCGAAATTTATACTTTGGGACTTCCTTTTACTGATAAAATAGAAATCACACGGGTACATCACTCCTTTGAAGGCGATGCCAGATTCCCTGCGATTAATGAGTCCGAATGGAAAATAATAGTTTCGGAATTTAATGAGAAGGATGAAAAGCATCTTTACGATTATTCCTACCAGACATTCGTTAGGAAATAAAATAAAAAAACATCCTTTTGGGGATGTTTTTTTTTAACCATTGATTAAGAGCAATGACCTAGTCTTGAAACAGTATTTGATAAACTAATATAAAAATTACAAACACTAGTAACACTCCAGAAACGAAGATTATAATGTTTGATGTTTTTTGAGAATACATCTCAAAAAAGCCTTTAATACCAAATACCACGAAGGTACTAAAGACGAAAAAAATTAAAATTTCCAAAAACAAATTTAATCCTAAGAACGTATGATGCGCTTTAACTACAATACTGCCTTGTAAAACAGCATTTTCAAAACAGCTAACAAGAACAAATGAGATAAATAGCGCTAAAAATATCCATTTGATTAGGTTCACTGACTCTTTTTTAATCATTTAATATGGTTCTTTCTTGAATACCAAATTTGCGCAATAAAAATCGGAGATACAATACCCACTTTTAGTGATATTTCAAATAAAAAAATGTTTCTTATTTTAACGGACTTAGTCTTATTTAATACGCAAAAAATCATTCCGGCACATAAAACAAAACTTGCTTCTAATTTAAAGAACTCGTTTTTAGTTCATCCCGTTTGTATTATATTTGCATAAAAAAAATGTCAGAAAAGATAACTCCTTATAAAGGTTCTGCCTTAGGTAAAAAAGAACAGGTTGCTCAAATGTTTGACACCATTTCAGGCAACTATGATAAATTGAATCGTGTCATTTCTTTTGGAATTGATATAAAATGGCGTAAAAAAGTTTTGCAGATGGTTGCGAAATCCAATCCAAAAATAATCCTGGATATTGCTACGGGCACCGGAGATTTAGCGATTTTAATGGCACAAACCAATGCTGAAAAAATCATTGGCTTAGACATATCTGCCGGAATGCTGGAAGTTGGCGTCCAAAAAATTGCTGCCAAAAACCTTACTGCTACTATTGAAATGATTTTGGGCGACTCAGAAAACATGCCTTTTGAAGACAATTATTTTGATGCGATTACCGTTGCTTTTGGTGTTCGAAATTTTGAAACGCTGGAAAAAGGATTAGCTGAAATTTTAAGAGTTTTAAAACCAAATGGTGTATTTGTAATTTTAGAAACGTCAGTGCCAGACCAAACGCCTTACAAACAAGGCTATACTTTTTACAGTCAAAACATCCTGCCTTTGATAGGTAAATTATTCTCTAAGGATAACGTTGCCTACGGTTATTTATCTGAATCAGCTGCCGCTTTTCCTTATGGTGAGGCGTTAAACAATATTTTAAGAGAAATTGGGTTTATAGATGTTGTAGCATTACCGCAAACCTTTGGTGTGGCCACCATTTACTCAGCTTCTAAAAAATAACATGAAAAAAATAATTGCCTTACTCTTTTTTGCTTTTATTCTAAACGGATACGCCCAAAAGTCTCGAACTATTTTCAGCAAAGATCCCATTGTTAATTTGGAAAATTTTCAAAAAAAGAAAGTTTATTATGGCTTTTACTTAGGATTCAATTCCTATGATTTTAAAATTGATTATAAAATGAAAGGCCCTGATATACTGGTCAAAAAAACAACCGGTTTCAATGTGGGAATTATTGGTGATGTAAAATTACAGGAATACATTAACTTGCGATTTGAACCTGGATTGTATTACACAAAAAGAGACTTGTATTACCCTGATTTTTCAAACAGTGGCGATGCGCTTAGAGAAGTGAACAGCACGTACATTCATTTTCCTTTATTGTTGAAATTTTCCTCCCTAAGAACGGGCAATATTCGCCCCTATTTAGTGGGAGGATTGTCAGCTACTTTAAACTTATCCAGCAACTCTAAGTTGATGGATGATAATTTGCAGGAACGCTTTCGAGTTAAATCATGGACTACTAATTATGAATTAGGCTTTGGAATTGACCTTTTTTCCGAATATTTTATATTTTCGCCTTCCATAAGAGGTGTTTTTGGACTTAATGACGAACTAATTAGAGACAATGACCCCAGCAGTCCTTGGACAGGAAACATTGAAGCCTTAAAGACCAGAGCCATTTTAATTAATTTTACTTTCCATTAAAAAGTAGTTTGGCCGTTTTAAGTTCTCCCGTAAACTATGACTGCGCGTTGCTATCAGCCTCTACAAAACTCACTTAAGACAATTGCTGTTGCTGCAGCCACATTCAGACTTTCCGTTTTTTGAAGATTCCCAAAACGAGGAATTGTGAGTCGGTTGTGGACCTCATTTTCAAGAGCCGGAGAAATTCCATTAGCTTCATTCCCCATGATAATAATTCCCTGTTGAGGAAGAGTTGCTTTATAAATATTTTCTCCATCCATGAAGGTCCCAAAAATTGGAAGTTTTGTCTGCGCTAAAAAAACATTCAAATCAACATAATTAACATTCACCCGGGCAATGGAACCCATGGTTGCTTGAACCACTTTTGGATTATACAGATCCACCGTTTCCTTTGAACACAAGACTTGTTGTATCCCAAACCAGTCACACAAACGCAATATAGTCCCTAAATTTCCAGGATCCCGAATAGAATCAAGCGCTAGAATCAAACCGGTTTCAGTAATTGATTTTTCTACTGGCATCTTAAAAACGGCTAAACACGTATTCGGAGTAGCCAATGCTGTAACTTTTTTTAAATCATTTTCTGAAATAATGGTTTTTTTTTCTTGGCTTACCGAATCAAAATCATTTTGGGTGGTAAACAAATGTTCCAATTCAAAATTAGAATCCAATAGTTCCTCAATTCCTTTGACACCTTCGGCAAAAAATAATTTATTGGCTATCCTATATTTTTTTTGCTGCAAACTCGTTATAAGCTTTATTTGGTTTTTACTAACCATAAAATAATGTACTTTTGAATTAAATATTTTAGAACACTTGAAAAAAATTTCTACAAAAATAACTGCATTTATTGTAATTGCAATACTAATTTGCGCTTGTGACGCTGTAAAAAGAGTTCCTGACGGGAAATTGCTGCTTACAAAAAATGAAATCGAGGCCAATGGCAAATCCATTAAGGAGGAAACTATTTTTAATCAGTTGTATCAAAAACCAAACAGTACCTTGCTGGGCTATCGTTTGCGCTTGAACCTTTACAATCTTGCCAATCTAAATCCAGATTCAACCTATCAGGCTAAGTTTGCTAACAATCCCGAAAAATACAAAAGACAATCCAAATGGCTGTCTGAAAAACAAGTCAACAGACTCGGAAAGTCTTTTTTATATTATGGCATCCATAATTTTTTAAAAAAAACAGGAGAGCCTCCTGTAATTATCGACAAAGAAAGAGCTGACAAATCAGTATTGCGATTGAAATATTACTATTTCAACAATGGCTATTTTAATGTAAATGCAAATTACAACATAGACACCCTGAGCCTTAAAAAAGCTAAAATAAAATACGCCATAACGCCCGGAAATGCCTTTTTCCTAGATACTTTAAAAACCACTATTTTAACTCCAGCATTAGACTCTTTATACCAAACCAATAAATCCAATACCTTTCTAAAATCAGGCAATCAATACAAAACAGAAGATTTTGAGAATGAAAAAAACCGAATTACCACTCATTTCAGAAATAACGGAGCCTATTATTTTCAGTCCAACTACGTTACTTTTGATATTGACACGATTAAAAAAGTAAATCAAGCAAATATAAACCTGGTCATTAATAATTATTCGTACCAAGATCAGGATTCTAGCAAAACGGTGCCTTTTAAAATTTATAAAATAAGTGATGTAAATATTTATACGGACTATTCCTCAGAGAATAACAACCGGACTATTACAGATAGTACAACCTACAAAAACTTCAATTTATACAGCCATCAAAAATTAAAATACAAACCTCGCGCGATAACTAACGCCATATTCATTACAAAGGGAGGTTTGTATGCTGATTACAAAACAGTCTTGACCACACGCTACCTGAACAACCTCAAAGTATTCAACTACCCCTCCATACAATATGAAGTTGACAAAAGAGACAGTACTGCACAATCGCTGATCGCTAAAGTATACCTGACTCCCCGCAAAAAATATAGTTTTGGGACTACACTAGATGTTACTCATTCAAACATTCAGGATTTTGGTATCGGATTGAGTGTTTCAGAAACAATCAGAAATGTTTTTAATGGTGCTGAAACACTGGAAATTGCAGCCCGTGGCAATATAGGTTCCTCACAAGATCTTGCCAATCCAAATAATAATTTTTTTAATGTATCCGAGTACGGGTTGGATTTAAAATTAAATATTCCTAGAATTTTCATTCCCTTTAGCACTGAAAAAATCATTCCAAAAAGCATGATTCCCTCCACACTAATCACAGTCGGTTTTGCAAAACAAAGAAATCTGGGGTTAGACAAAGAAAATTTCACGGGAGCACTATCGTACAATTGGACTCCAAAAAGAAACCATACTGCCCGATTTGACCTGTTCAACACCCAGTTTGTTCGCAATCTAAATCCCAATAATTATTTCTTTGTTTACAACTCTTCTTACAGAGCATTGAATGCCATAGGGAAGCAATACAACACCAACCCTAACTACTACAACAATGATATCGATAGGAATTTAGTCATTGAAAGAGGCACAACTGGATTTACCCGTGATGTCTTATCAGGCAATGCGAGTTTCTTAAAACCATTAGAAAGTGCTGATATAGAAAGTGTAAAAAGCATTGAGGAAAGAAGACTCCGACTTACGGAAAACGATTTTATACTCGCTACAAGTTTTACGTTTTCAAAAACAACAAAGAAAGACTTATTAGACAATGATTTTTATCTCTTTAGAACAAAAATAGAATCAGCGGGAACACTATTGTCAGCTTTTGCAAAAACGACAAATCAAAAAGAAAATGTCACCGGTAATTATGAGATATTTAATTTAGAATACTCTGAATACCTAAAAACAGAATTTGAATACATCAAACATTGGGATTTATCTAAAGAAAAGATCTTTGCCTTTCGATCCTTTTTTGGTATTGCAGTCCCATTTGGCAATTCAAATTACATTCCTTTTTCAAGGAGTTATTTTTCTGGGGGCTCAAATGACAACCGAGCCTGGCAACCATACAGCTTAGGTCCCGGGAGTAGCGGAGCTGTAGATGATTTTAATGAAGCCAACATGAAAATTGCCATTAGTGGTGAATTTAGATTTAAAATATTAGGCAATTTAAAAGGGGCCCTTTTTGCTGATGCCGGGAACATTTGGAACGTATTGGATAATGTGGTGGATGAGAAATCAACATTTACCAGTTTCAGCGACTTAAAAGACATTGCATTAGGCACGGGATTCGGCCTTCGATATGACCTGAGTTTTTTTGTAATTCGTTTTGATTTAGGATTTAAAACCTATAATCCTGCCAACGAAACCCGTAAAAGATGGTTTCAAGAATATAATTTTGGAAACTCTGTTTTAAATTTTGGAATAAATTACCCGTTCTAATGCTAAATAATTCTTATTTTTGCAAAACTAAAAACTAAAAAATAACTAAAAAAAACACAATGGCACATACTATTAAACCGGGCGTAGCTACAGGAGATCAAGTACAAGAAATTTTCAATTACGCAAAAGAAAAAGGATTTGCACTTCCGGCAGTAAACGTTACTGGATCAAATACAATCAATGGTGTCCTTGAAACTGCAGCAAAACTTAATGCTCCTGTTATCATTCAGTTTTCTAATGGAGGAGCACAATTTAATGCAGGTAAAGGACTTTCGAATGTTGGTGAAAAAGCAGCTATAGCTGGCGGAATTGCTGGTGCATTACATATTCATACTTTGGCGGAAGCTTACGGAGCAACCGTAATACTGCACACGGATCATTGTGCGAAAAAATTATTACCTTGGATAGACGGCCTATTAGATGCTTCCGAAGCACATTTTGCTAAAACCGGAAAACCATTGTTTTCGTCTCACATGATTGATTTATCTGAAGAGCCTATCGAAGAAAACATCGAAATTTGCAAAGGCTATTTAGAACGAATGAGTAAAATGGGAATGACATTAGAGATCGAACTTGGAATCACAGGTGGTGAAGAAGATGGTGTAGACAACTCTGATGTTGATAGTTCTAAATTATATACACAACCGGAAGAAGTTGCTTACGCATACGAAGAACTTTCAAAAGTAAGCCCAAGATTTACAATTGCTGCTGCTTTTGGAAACGTACATGGAGTGTACAAACCCGGAAATGTAAAATTGACTCCAAAAATCTTGAAAAATTCTCAGGATTTTGTTCAAAATAAATTCAATACAGGATCTAATCCAGTAGATTTCGTTTTCCACGGTGGTTCTGGTTCTACATTAGAAGAAATAAGAGAAGGGATCAGCTACGGGGTAATAAAAATGAATATCGATACTGATTTGCAATTTGCATTTACAGAAGGAATTCGTGATTACATGGTTAAAAATATTGACTATTTGAAAACTCAAATTGGAAACCCAGAAGGCGCTGATGTTCCAAACAAAAAACATTACGACCCAAGAAAATGGTTGCGTGAAAGTGAAGTTACTTTCAACACAAGACTTGAGCAAGCATTTGCTGACTTGAACAATGTGAATACATTATAAAAATAGTGGTCCGTTTTTAGTGTTCAGATCTCAAATGCTGATAATGGAACACTAAAACTGATTACAAAACACTGAATACCTGATTACTGAACACTGAATACTAAAGAAATGGCTTGGTTTAAAAGAAAAGAAAAAGGGATTACTACCGCTACCGAAGACAAAATGGATATTCCAAAAGGACTTTGGTACAAATCTCCAACCGGAAAAATCATTGATGCCGATGAACTAGCTCGCAACTTATTTGTGAGTCCCGAAGATGGTTTTCATGTCAGAATTGGAAGTGCTGAATATTTTCAAATCTTATTTGACAACAATGAATTTGTTGAATTAGACAAGAATATGACATCTAAAGATCCTTTGCACTTTGTTGATACCAAGAAATATGCAGATCGTTTGAAAGATGTAATGGAAAAAACCAAACTCAAGGATGCAGTACGCACGGGAGTTGGAAAATCAAAAGGTAAAGATTTAGTTATTTGCTGTATGGATTTTGCCTTCATTGGTGGTTCTATGGGTGCAGTTGTAGGTGAAAAAATAGCGAGAGGAATTGATCACGCCATCAAAAACAACATGCCCTTTGTGATGATTTCAAAATCAGGTGGAGCCAGAATGATGGAAGCTGCCTATTCTTTAATGCAATTAGCCAAAACATCTGTTAAGTTAGCACAACTTGCCGAAGCAAAACTGCCTTATATTTCGTTATGCACAGATCCAACAACTGGAGGAACAACTGCTTCCTACGCGATGCTAGGTGACATCAACATATCTGAACCAGGCGCATTAATAGGATTTGCTGGCCCAAGGGTAGTACGAGACACAACTGGTAAAGATTTACCAGAAGGTTTTCAGACTGCTGAGTTTTTACTCGAACATGGCTTCTTAGACTTTATCACACCAAGAAAAGAATTGAAAGACAAGATCAACTTGTACATTGATTTGATTCAGAACAATGATATTCGATAAATAAAATCCCAAGCAATTGGGATTTTATATTTGCGCTACATTCTCTTTATACCAAACAAAACAGCTTCCAAAAAAATATTGGAAGCTGTTTTTTGTTATGCCATTATATTTAAAATTAAGTGTTTACAAAAAAGGATTACACAAACCTGAGTTTTTTATATCCCGGTACGAATAGCCTCCACCGGATCTAATTTAGAAGCTGCAATTGCGGGTAGAATTCCGGATATTAGACCAATTATAGCCGCTAATCCTGTTCCTAGGACAATATTACCCATACTTAAGACAAACTCAAAGTCTAAGGCTTTTGTTACAATAAGCGCAATAATCCAAACTAAGAGCAATCCTATCAAACCACCAATAACTGATAATATTATCGCTTCAAATAAAAACTGAAATAATATAAACTTGTTTTTGGCTCCCAATGATTTTTGGATCCCAATCAAATTCGTACGCTCTTTTACAGAAACAAACATAATATTAGCAATTCCAAAACCACCTACAAGCAGAGAAAAGCCACTGATAACCCATCCTACAAGATTCATTTGCCCAAGGATACCATCAATAAGGTCAGTAAATCCAGAAAAAACATTAATGAAAAAATTATCTATTTCACCTGCTTTCAATCCCCTAAAGCTTCTTAATTTTTGTGCTATTTCTTCTTTATAAGCTGCCATGTCAGCTCCATTTTCAGGTTTAAAAATAATAACATTTGTCAAAGCAGTATTATTATCCCCGTATAGTTGTCGCACAAAATTGACTGGAATATAAGCTGAGGTGTCATTACTATCCCCAAACAAACCCGCTCCTTGTTTCTTCAAAACCCCAATGACCGTAAAACGATTTCCATACAACCGCACGTTTTTTCCAATGGGTTCTGCATCATCAAAAAGTGATTTTGCAATTTCATTCCCCAAAACAACAACTGTAGCTCCGGAATTGGCTTCGGATTCATTGTAAAATCGTCCGCTTTCAAACTCAAGACCCTGAATATCTATAAACTCCTGAGAAACAGGAACTATATTGACATCACTAACTGTTTTTGAATCAAATTTAATAGATTCTCTTCTGATAAATATTTGATAGGCCATTTGATCCGTGTTAGTCATTGCACCTTTCATATAGGTGTATTCATCATACTTCACATTAGGAAACTGTTCTCTTTTCCATTGTGGAATTTCCGAAGGCCCGAAAGAAAATTTCATCAAATAAATCGTATTTTTATCTAAACTACTCAAATCTTTAGTGATTTTTCTGTCCAAAGAATCTACAGCAGCGAGTACCGCTATAATAGAAAAAATCCCAATAGTAACGCCTAACAAAGAAAGCAGCGTTCGTAACTTATTGTTGCGCAATGCATTCATCGCAAAGCTAAAACTCTCTTTTAATAATCGAAGGTAAACTAACATACAATCTATTTAGTGTTAAGTAAAATTCTATAAATATTAATCAGAAACCTAATGAAAAATCGTTTCGTTACATTGTGAAAGCGCTATTTTTATGTTTCCCGTTGCAATAGCCGTAAAAATTACAATTATCTCAATTTCAAATGGCTTAATTTTGACATTAAAAAACTATTTTTGCATTTTATAACTATAACTACATAATGAGCACAACTAAAACAATTCAATCTGCATTAATCTCCGTCTTTTCAAAAGAAGGATTAGAACCTATAGTAAGACAACTAAACAGTCAAAATGTTACACTTTATTCTACTGGAGGGACTGAGGATTTTATAAAAAATTTAGGAATTCCCGTAATACCCGTTGAAGATGTGACCTCTTACCCTTCTATTTTGGGTGGAAGAGTAAAAACATTACACCCAAAAGTCTTTGGTGGAATACTAAATCGCCAAGATAATGAGAGTGATGCACAACAAATGCTAGAATTCAACATTCCACAAATTGATTTAGTCATTGTTGACTTATATCCTTTTGAAAAAACGGTTGCTTCAGGAGCAAGTGAAGCAGACATCATTGAAAAAATAGATATTGGTGGTATTTCTTTAATTCGTGCTGCTGCAAAAAACTTCAAGGATACCGTAATTGTGGCTTCGGTAGATCAATACGGCTTGCTTTTAGATTTAATTATCGATCAAAATGGCGCCACAACATTGGAAGACCGAAAATTATTGGCAACAAAAGCATTTCATGTTTCATCGCATTATGACACTGCAATTTTCAATTATTTTAATACTGACGAAACCATTTACAAAGAAAGTATTCCTAACGGTCAAGTGCTGAGATACGGTGAAAACCCACATCAAAAAGGATTTTTCTTTGGAGATTTTGAGGCCATGTTCAACAAAGTGCACGGAAAAGAATTATCATACAATAATTTGTTGGATGTAGATGCGGCTGTAAATTTGATAGCTGAATTCAACAATGACGGCCCTACATTTGCCATATTAAAACACAACAACGCTTGTGGTTTAGCGACACGAACAACTATTACTGAGGCCTATTTAGCCGCATTAGCTTGTGACCCGACATCTGCATTTGGAGGTGTTTTAATTTCCAATACTAAAATTGATGCAGCGACTGCAACAGAGATAAACAAATTATTTTGTGAGGTGGTCATTGCCCCCGAATATGATACTGAGGCCCTGACTATTTTACAAGAAAAGAAAAACCGAATCCTATTAGTTCAGAACGAGGTTGCGTTACCCCAAAAAACGGCACGAACCTGCTTGAACGGACTTTTAATTCAAGAAAGAAATACGGTAACTGACAATAAAGAAGCCTTAAAAACCGTTACCATAACAGCTCCTACTGAACAGGAAATTCAGGATTTAATTTTCGCTTCCAAAATTTGTAAAAACACCAAATCAAACACGATTGTTTTTGCTAAAAACGGAACACTTATTGCATCCGGTACAGGACAAACATCCAGAGTTGATGCCTTAGTACAGGCGATAGAAAAAGCTAAAAATTTTGGATTTGACTTACATGGAGCCTCAATGGCAAGTGATGCATTTTTCCCTTTCCCAGACTGTGTTGAAATAGCTAAAAAAGCAGGTATTACTGCGGTAATTCAGCCAGGCGGATCCATCAAAGACAATTTGAGCATTGACTATTGCAATGAAAATAAACTTGCAATGGTATTTACGGGAACGCGTCATTTTAAACATTAATTTGTTTAACTTTGTGCGTTTCAAATTTATAACATTTTAACCCCAAAAAATTTATGGGATTTTTTGATTTCATGACTGAGGATATCGCGATAGACCTTGGTACCGCTAATACTTTAATCATACATAATGATAAAGTTGTAATAGACAGTCCATCAATTGTTGCCAGAGACAGAGTTTCTGGTAAAATCATTGCTGTGGGCAAAGAAGCCAACTTGATGCAAGGTAAAACACATGAAAACATTAAGACAATACGCCCTTTGAAAGATGGTGTAATTGCTGATTTTGATGCTTCAGAAAAAATGATAAGTATGTTTATCAAAAGCATACCCGCGCTAAAGAAAAGAATGTTTACTCCTGCGTTAAGAATGGTCGTTTGTATTCCCTCTGGCATTACCGAAGTGGAGATGAGAGCCGTAAAAGAGTCTTGTGAAAGAGTAAACGGTAAAGAAGTATACCTAATACACGAACCTATGGCAGCAGCAATAGGTATTGGTATTGATATTATGCAACCAAAAGGAAACATGATTGTAGATATAGGTGGTGGAACAACTGAAATTGCCGTAATCGCCTTAGGTGGTATTGTTTGTGACAAATCAGTAAAAATAGCTGGTGATGTATTCACAAATGATATCGTATATTATATGCGTACCCAACACAATCTTTTTGTTGGAGAAAGTACAGCTGAAAAAATAAAAATTCAAATTGGCGCAGCAATAGAAGATTTAGAAACACCTCCTGAAGACATGTCCGTTCAAGGTAGAGATTTACTTACTGGTAAACCAAAACAGGTAGAAGTATCGTACCGAGAAATTGCAAAAGCATTAGACAAATCAATTCAAAGAATTGAAGATGCCGTTATGGAAACGTTATCACAAACTCCCCCAGAACTAGCTGCCGATATATACAACACAGGAATCTACCTTGCCGGTGGAGGCTCCATGTTAAGAGGTCTTGACAAGCGAATTTCACAAAAAACTGATTTACCAGTTTACATTGCAGAAGATCCGTTAAGAGCTGTAGTAAGAGGGACAGGAATGGCACTAAAAAACATTGCTAAATTTAAAAGTATTTTAATCAAGTAATTTGTTATAGCTACTCTTGTCAATTTACAGGACTGAGATAGCATCCAGCAACAACTATTAGATTCCAAAATAAAACAGACAGCTATTTATATTATACCGTTAGAAAATGCAGCAAATATTTAATTTTATTTTTAAAAACAGTAATCGGTTACTGTTTTTGCTGCTTTTGGGTATTTCATTATCCCTTACCATTCAATCCCACTCCTTTCACAGAAGTAAAATAATTAGTTCTGCAAATTTTCTAAGCGGAGGTGTCTATGAAAAGGTAAACAACCTTAATGAATATTTGAATTTAAAAACTGAAAATGAAGCACTCGCGCTTGAAAACGCAAAATTAAAGAGTCTTATATTTAACAAAAAAGATACCACTGCAATAAAAAAACTAGACAGTCTAAAAGGGATCGAATCAGGAGATATATTAGTATCTAAGGTAATACACAATTCTTATAGTACTCACGAAAATTATTTAACCTTAAATTCAGGAGAACTAGAAGGTGTGAAACCAGACATGGGCGTTATAAACAGCTTAGGAATTATAGGAATCATAGAAAATACCTCCCCTAATTATGCCACTGTGATTAGCATTTTAAATAAGAAATTTCAAATTAATGCTAAAATCAAAAAATCCAATCATTTTGGATCTTTGATATGGAACGGAAAAAGTACTGGCTTTGTACAATTGATAGATGTTCCTAGATTAGCCGCTATTAGAAAAGGAGATACCATTGTAACAGGGGGGCAATCTGTAATATTTCCAGAAAACATCAACATAGGAACTATTGACAAAATAGAAATAGACAATCAGACTAATTATTACACCATAAATGTTAAATTATTTAACGATATGACAAATCTAGGTCACGTTTATATTATAACGCGTAAAGATCGTGAAGAAATTATTAATTTAGAAAAAAGAAATAAGGATGAATAGCGCACTATTAGTCAATATTTCCCGATTCCTTTTGTTATTAGCAATTCAGATTATCATATTTAATAACATGAATTTTTTTGGGTATATAAGCCCATTTCCTTATGTGTTATTTATCATACTTTATCCCGTAAATGGAAATAAATCAGGACTACTAATTGCTAGTTTTTTACTAGGCCTTATCATGGATATGTTCAGTAATTCTGGAGGAACACATGCGACCGCTTGCTTAGTATTAGCCTACTTTAGACCTTCTGTTTTTAAGTTCTCCTTTGGGTTAAGTTATGAATACCAAACTATAAAACTGAATGATGTATTAACCCCAGAAAGATTTTCTTTTTTATTACTATCGGTTACCATTCATCATTTTACGATGTTTTTGCTGGAAGCTTTTCAATTTAGCTTTATTTTAGATGTCGTATTACGAACTTTATTGAGTACCATATTCACACTCCTTATTTGCATAATTATAATATACCTTATTAAGCCTAATAAAAGATGAGAAAAGCACTATTGCCTTCCCTAATCATTCTTGCTACTTCTTTACTAATATTGCGTATTTTTTATTTGCAAATAGTGGATGACACCTTAAAGTTAAAATCTGAAAATAACGCAATTAAAAAAAAATATGAATATCCTGAAAGAGGCTACATCTATGACCGTAAAGGCGTATTAATGGTTGCGAACCAAGCATCTTATGACATTATGGTCATTCCTAGAGAATTAAAAAACACAGATACTTTAGAACTTTGTCAATTGTTGAAAATTTCAAAAGAAGATTTCATTAAAAGAATTGAAAAAGCTAGAATATATAGTCCGCGGTTACCCTCTGTTTTTTTATCACAATTGAATAAAAGTGAATTTGCAGCTTTTCAAGAAAAAATAAGAAAATATGAAGGTTTTTATTTTCAAAAACGTTCCCTTCGTGATTATGAAGTAAATTTTGGAGCCAATGTTTTTGGGGGCATCACTCAGGTAAATGAAAAACTAGTAGCCAAAAATCCATATTACAATAGCGGTGATTTAATTGGAAGACAGGGAGTTGAAGAAAGCTATGAAGATCTTTTACGCGGGGTAAAAGGGGTTAAATACATTCAAAAAGACAAATACAATAGGGAAATTGGCTCCTATAAAGAAGGGAAATACGACACTATAGCCGTGCAAGGAGAAGATATAAATCTTACTATTGACGCCGAACTTCAAAAATACGGAGAGGAATTGATGATTAATAAAAGAGGCGGAATTGTTGCTATAGAACCTCGCACTGGCGAAATACTAGCACTGGTAACCGCTCCTTCTTATGATCCAGGAATATTGGTAGGAAGACAACGCTCTAAAAACTACACCCAACTATACCATGATTCAATAGCAAAGCCACTGTATGACAGAGGATTACTAGCTGAATATCCGCCAGGATCACCGTTTAAAATTTTAACTGGCTTAGTTGCTCTACAAGAAGGTGTAATAGATGAAAACACAAGCGTATCCTGCAATAATGGTTTTAGTTATGCAAGAGGTCGATTTATGAGATGCCATTGTAGAGGAGGTTCTCTTCAGCTGCACAGAGGTATATATGAATCTTGCAATTCCTATTTTGCCACAGCGTATATGAAGACAATAAACAAATATACAAAACCGGCCACAGCTGTTGATGTTTGGAGCAACCACATAAAAAGCTTTGGACTGGGACAATTTATGGGATATGACTTACCAACAGGTAAAAGAGGAAATATTCCGGATTCTAAAACATACAAACGCATCTATCCAAATGGAGGGTGGAGAAGTACCACGATCGTTTCTAATTCAATAGGACAGGGCGAAGTTCTAATGACACCCATACAACTTGCTAACATGATGGCAACTGTTGCAAATGAAGGTTATTATTACACCCCTCACATCATCAAAAAAATTGAAGGCCACAAAATTGATAAAAAATTCACGACAAAACACACCACTACCATCGACAAAAAACACTTCAAACCCATAATTAGCGGTTTGTTTGATGTGTACAACATGGGGACTGCTAGCGCACTTAAAGTCGAAGGAATAGATATTTGTGGTAAAACCGGTACAGCTGAAAATTTTGCTAAAATTGGAGGCAAAAGAATTCAACTTAAAGATCATTCCATATTTGTAGCTTTTGCACCAAAAGACAATCCGAAAATTGCCATTGCTATCATGGTTGAAAATGGGGGATTTGGATCAACAATAGCGGGACCAATTGCCAGTTTGATGATTGAAAAATACCTAAGACAAAAAATCACAAGGATAGATCTGGAAAAAAGAATACTTGCAACCAGCTTACAAAGTCAATATGCCAAATTAGGTGGACTTTCTGACGCAGTCAAATTGCAATTACGCATTAGCGACTCGCTTTTAAATAAAAGAACAATTCCTGCCGTAAGGATTAAAACAGATACCTCAAAAGTAAAAAAACAAGTTATTTAAATGTAATGAAAAACCAAAGTATCACAAATAATATTGATTGGATAAGCATAATCATCTATGCGGTATTAGTTATTTTGGGCTGGTTAAATATCTATTCCTCCTCTATGTCTTCGATGCAAGACACCTATGAAAAACAACTGATCTTCATCGTATTGACCATTCCATTAATATTCATAATACTCTCGGTTGACGGGAAATTTTATGAGAAATATGCGAGTATCATCTTTGGAGTATCACTACTCACATTAGCCGGGCTGTTTTTATTTGGCAAAACAATTGCTGGTCAACGTTGCTGGTATGCTATTGGAAGCTTCACGATCCAGCCTTCTGAATTTGCAAAAGCAGCCACTTCATTAGCATTAGCCAAATATTTGAGTGACACACAAATTAATTTAAAAGAAGTCAATAGACAAATACAGGCTCTTGCCATAATCTTCCTACCTGTGCTACTCATTTTGCCTCAGCCAGACCCTGGAAGCGCATTGATATACAGCATATTCATCATTGTTTTGTATCGTGAAGGACTTCCGGCTTGGTATGTTTGGACTGGATTTATTACAATTCTTTTATTTGTGTTTACCTTATTATTAGAACCAGAATATGTAATACTTATTGGATTAGCAATTATAATATTGGTTCATTTCAAATCAAGACTGGCAGACCGAAATATTGTTTTGAGCAGTATTATCTTTGCCCTGATTTCTGGATTTGTGCTATCTGTAGATTATGTATTTGACAACCTGTTCAAACAACATCACCGAGATCGTTTTAATATTCTTTTAGGAAAAACTGTTGACCTCAAAGGAATTGGATACAACACCAATCAATCCGAAATAGCCATAGGATCTGGAGGCTGGTTTGGAAAGGGATTCCTAGAAGGAACACAAACCAAAGGTGGTTTTGTACCGGAACAACACACGGATTACATCTTCACAACTGTAGGCGAAGAATGGGGATTTCTGGGTTCTCTGGCTGTAATCGCCCTTTTTGCCTGTTTACTTCTTCGAATAATATACCTTGCCGAAAGACAAAAAACAAAGTTTAGCAGAGTATATGGTTACTGTGTTGCAGGCGTACTTTTTACTCATTTCTTTGTAAACATAGCCATGGTAGCCGGTATTTTCCCCACCATAGGCGTACCCTTACCTTTCTTTTCCTACGGAGGTTCCGGTCTTTGGGGTTTTACAATATTGCTTTTTATATTTATAAAAATGGATGCCAATAAAGTAAATGAATGGTAATTTGACAAATTTAAGACAAAAGTAATCCACGAACCTCACTATGGATTATTACTCTTTGTTTTTGAATCAAAGACCTAAACAATAAATATATTTATCTTATTGTTACATTGAATTGAATCCTAAAGTTATACGTCAATACCAAAATTCAGATGGTAATTTGCAATAAATCCGGTCTTTTTCAGTAACATTTTAGCACACTAAATTGATAGATAAACAGCATTGATTTACTTATCTAGTCTCCTTCACTGAGTTACAAAACTCGAAAAAACAATTACCCAAATAGAAAAACCCTGTACGTTCTTAAGAATGTACAGGGTTTTTCTATTATTATTGACTGAAACTTGCTGAAAAACTACCTAAGATTTCGCTAATTTATCTTTTTTAATTTTAACAGGAATGCTTTTTTTAGAAATTGCTTTTGATTGCAAATCTTCTAATACATTCAGTGCTTCCTCAACATAAATATCTTTTGCTAAAGCTTCATGCCATCTTTCTCTTTTTTCTTTTAAAGAAGCGTCTTTATTAATTGCATCTGCTTCATGAGGCAGTGAAGTAAACGTAAGTAGATTTTTGTAATCTACAATTGGTTTGTATTTTTTAGCTTTTTCTTCAATTTCAGATTGTGCGATTTTAAATGTATCAATATTCAAACTATACACATTCTCCTCGCTTCTACTATCAATCCACTTCGCATTCTCTTCAATTAATTGAAACTGTGCATTTTTACTAATACGGTTTTTGCTATTTGTTATCGCCTGATTAAAGTTGTCATTATTAGTCCAAACACTGTAGTCAGCCCGATCAATTTTGTCCCAAGGCATTGCATTATCCATATCGCGCTCTCCCATTTTCAAGTAGGCATAACGATCCGGCATAACGATGTCACTTCGTACCCCATCTAGTTGAGTAGAACCACCGTTGATTCTATAAAATTTTTGTGTGGTGGTCTTAATAGCACCTAAATCCCCAACGGAGCTACTGCGCACAAACTGGTTCAGGTCAATCACATTTTGAACGGTTCCTTTACCGTACGTTTGTTTGCTCCCAATTATAATTCCTCTTTTGTAATCTTGAATTGCAGCTGCTAAGATCTCAGAAGCTGAGGCAGAAAAACTATTCACCATAATTACTAAAGGGCCATCCCATTCTATTTTTTTATCTCGATCGTACAACACTTCTTTTTTTCTTCCTGCTGATTTAATTTGAACAATGGGACCCTGCTCAATAAATAAGCCTGCAATATCTACAACCGTGGATAATGATCCGCCTCCGTCATCGCGAACATCAAGAACAATTCCATCAACACCGGATTGTTTCAGTCGCTCGACTTCAATAGCAACATCTTTACCGGCATCTCTACCGTCTTTATTTTCAAAATCAATATAGAATTTAGGCAAATAAATTATCCCATATTTCATCCCGTTTTTATTCACGATACTTGACTTGGCGTACGTTTCCTCAATTTCAACAATATCTCTGATAATAGAAATAATCTTGATTGTTCCGTCTACTTTTTTAACTGTAAGTCGGACTTCCGAACCTTTTGGTCCTTTAATTTTCTTTACCACATCATCAAGCCGCATCCCAACAACATCAACTGAAACTCCGGAGCCCTGCCCTACTTTCATTATTAAATCTCCTGCTTCCAGTTGTTTCCCTCTCCATGCGGGACCACCGGAAATAAGTTCCGAAATCTCAGTTAAATCATTTTTCTTTTGGAGACGGGCACCAATTCCCTCTAACTTTCCGCTTATACTTACATCAAATCGTTCTTTTTCTTCGGCAGCAAAATAATTCGTGTGCGGATCAAAACGAGCCGTAATAGAATTTATATACACAGAAAACCAATCATTTCTATCCAAATCTTTTATAAACCCAAAATATTCATCTAATGATTTTCCAGAATTTCTTCTGGTTTCTTTTTCTAATTCTTCAAAAGTCTTTGGTTTATCTGGGGTTACCGTGCTGTCCTTTGCTGTTTCTTTAGAAAGTTCTTCTTTTAATTTTTCCTCTTTTTTCAGTATTGCAGCATCCAGTTTTGCCTCATTAGTCTTGTTTTCTTGTAAAGCCAAACGATCTACCAGAGAAGAAAGAGTTGATAATTTAATTTGCTTACGCCATTTATCCTTTAATTCACTTGCACTCTTAGCATAGGGAGCCTTTTCATAATCTATATTAAAGCTTTCATCAACAGAATAATCAAAAGGCTCACTCAAGACATCCTTATAAATCTTTTTACTCTCTTCCATTCTTTTCATCAAACGATCATAGGTAAGATTAAAAAAAGACAAGTCTTTATTCAACAACTGATCGTCTAACAACAACTCAAATTTCGAAAATTCATCGATATCGGATTGCAGGAAAAAACGTTTAGATGGATCTAAAGCCTCAATATAATCTTTATAGATTCCTTTTGAAAAAGTATCGTTAATATCGGCAGGACTGTAATGTCCCTTCTGGATTACAAAAGTCAATAACTCTAAGAGCAATTTATCTTTTTCAGGGTCGTTCTCTTTTGATGCATTATATTTAAAAGCAAACAATGTTAACGAAAGGCATACAACAACAAGTATGATTTTATAATTTCTTTTCATAAAGCTAAGAATTGTATTCATGAATTTTTAATCTAAATTATGGTAAAAACTATGCCAACCGCAGCAGTAGCCCCATAAATTTTTGTTAAAGATATAAATTGTTTTTATTATTTTAAGTTAAATCAACCAACATAACCTATTTTTATATTTTGTTTAGTGATTTCATTCAGGGGGATTACATATACTCCGAAAATCAAAAATAATCAATCTTTTTACAAACAGATATAATGAAAAAAACAAGACCTTTAATTCTAATAACGAATGACGACGGAATTTCGGCACCGGGACTTCGAGCCTTAATTGCCGTTATGGCAGAAATAGGCGAAATCGTCGTGGTTGCTCCTGACAATCCACAAAGTGCCATGGGGCATGCCATTACCATAAACAGCATGTTGTATTTGAATAAAATCTCTAAAGATAGTGATCCATTTTTAGAGTACAGCTGCTCCGGAACTCCAGTGGACTGTGTGAAACTGGCTGTAAATGAAATCCTAAAAAGAAAACCAGATTTATGTGTTTCCGGTGTCAATCATGGTTCAAATTCATCCATAAATGTAATTTACTCCGGAACCATGAGTGCGGCAGTCGAGGCAGGAATAGAGGGAATTCCAGCTATAGGCTTCTCTCTTTTAGATTATGACTGGAACGCCAATTTTGAAACGATCAAAACCTTTATACGCAAAATCTCTTTAGAAGTTTTAGAAAATGGACTTCCAGAAGGGGTCGTTTTAAATGTTAATTTCCCAAAATTAAACGAAAAGGACATCAAAGGAATTCGTATTTGTCGCCAAGCCAAAGCACTTTGGGTAGAAAAATTTGATAAAAGAAAAACACCGCAAGGAAGGGATTACTATTGGCTGGCAGGAGAATTTGTCAATCAGGACAAAGGCGAAGACACAGACGAATGGGCGCTCGAAAATGGATACATATCAGTTGTTCCAGTTCAATTTGACTTGACAGCACATCATGCCATACAGCAACTTAATACCTGGAAATGGAATGAATAAGAACGATTTAGTCTGGGGGATTTTGGTAGGATTTCTCACTACACTAGTTGGTTGCTATCTCTTTATTACCTTTTTTACTGACTTCCAGTTTATCATTGGAATTCAGATCATAAAAGCGCAGGGAAATTTAGGAAAAATCATCACACTGGGATCCATCCTTACGTTGATAGCCTTTGGCATTCTGCTAAAAATGAATAAAGAAATGATGGCGCGTGGTGTCGTATTGGCCATCATACTAATGACAGTACTCACTTTGTTTATTTAAGAAGGCTTATTAGTTTACCTTTGTAAATTGACATACCATTTATAACAGACCTGAATTTATAAATTTAAATGCTGAATTTATACCTTTCTAATCCAACAAACATGAAATACTACATTATAGCAGGGGAAGCTTCAGGCGATTTGCATGGTTCCAATTTAATGAAAGCACTTTATAAAAAAGATCCTAAAGCTGACATTCGGTTTTGGGGAGGCGATTTAATGAATACAACAGGCGGAACCTTAGTAAAACATTACCGAGAATTAGCTTTTATGGGCTTTATTGAGGTAATTTTTAATTTGAAAACTATTTTAAGCAACATCAAAGTCTGCAAAAAAGACATTCTTGAATTTCAGCCGGACATTCTTATTTTCATTGATTATCCTGGTTTTAATTTACGGATTGCAAAATGGGCAAAAGCGTTAGGAATGAAAACGCACTACTACATTTCTCCACAAATTTGGGCTTGGAAAGAAAGCAGAATTACAGCTATCAAGCGTGATATTGATAAAATGTATGTGATTTTGCCTTTCGAAAAAAAATTCTATGAAGACAAACACCATTTTCCGGTAGAATTTGTCGGGCATCCACTGATTGATGCCATCCACAACCAACCCAAAGTTGATTCAATCCTTTTTAGAACAGAAAACCAATTAAACGACAAACCGATAATTGCAATTTTACCCGGTAGCCGAAAACAGGAAATAACTAAAATGTTATCAGTCATGCTCAGTGTGGCAAATGATTTTCCAGACTATCAGTTCGTGATTGCAGGGGCGCCAAGTCAGGAATTTTCTTTCTATAAAGAATTCATCACTCAAGAAAACATTAAATTCATTTCTAATAAAACCTATGATTTACTGCGTAATGCAACAGCTGCATTAGTAACCTCAGGAACGGCAACACTGGAAACAGCGCTTTTCAAAGTGCCGGAAGTAGTTTGCTACAAAGGCAGCTGGGCTTCCTACCAAATTGCTAAACGAATTATTACCCTGAAATACATCTCATTAGTCAACTTAATTATGGATGAGGAGGTGGTGACCGAACTAATTCAAGAGCAATGCAATCCAAAACGCATTCGAGAAGAACTCAAAAAGATATTAGAAATCAACCACCGCAATACTCTTTTAGAAAAATATGCGTTATTAGAACAGCAATTAGGTGGCATTGGCGCTAGTGAAAAAACAGCAAAACTCATCGTGTCTGATTTACTGTAGATTATCTCTTATTTATAAATAGCTCCCTTTACAAAAAAATTACACTCTTTTGAAACATTTTCTATTTCTTGTATTGGTTCTTACCTTTTTTACGGCTTGTAAATCAACTTCCCCGATAACCAACTCGAAAAAAGCAGACCCAAAAGAGCAATCCATTCAATCCGAAAAAAGGAAAGCACACCGTCTGGTCGAACAATTAATCGATGCCGCTGCTGAAAATATTGGTGTGAAATACAGGTATGGCGGGACAACAAAATCAGGTTTTGACTGTTCCGGCTTGATGGTCAACATCTTTGATTCAAATGAAATAAGTCTACCTCGCACCTCGATTCAACAATCAAAACACGGTATTATTTTAGATCATGAACAAGAAAAAGCTAAAAAAGGGGATCTGATATTCTTTAAAACCAATAGAAACCGACAAATAAACCACGTAGGAATAGTCATTGAAGTCAATGAAGACGAGATAAAATTCATTCATGCGTCGACCTCAAGAGGCGTTATGATTTCCTCCACAAAAGAAGTGTATTACAAAACCAGATTTGCTCAACTCAACAGGGTTTTATAGCTCGAGTTCTTCATTACTAATCCCTGTGTTTCTATTTCTACCTATTTTCAAAAAAAATAAATTCGTTACGTACTAAAAATATGTACTTTAGAGTCATGAAAGTACTACAATTTCCTTTGGCAAGAATAACAATTGGGTTTGTTTCAGGACTTCTTTTCGCTTTTTACCTTCATCCTCCATTAGCAGCAGTCATTGTTATACTTTTAACCGCTATGAGTCTCTTTGGGGTGTTGTTTTTTTTATCCAAAAAAAGCAACACCCGTACCGCTTATTTTGGTATTGCCACTTATTTTTTGTCTTTTATCATTGGAACCACTACACAAGTAACCCACACGGATTATTTTCAAAAGGACAACTACACCCACAATACAAATGCTTTTGAGCAGCCTCATTCTATTTCTGTTGTTGTTAGAGAAAAGCTGAAAAGCTCCTTATTTAGCGACCGTTATATAGTCCTTGTCAACCATATTAATGAAAAAGAACAGTCTGGCCGATTGCTCCTTAACGTTCAAAAAAATCATTTAAACCCCGTATTTGCAGCAGGAACCCCTTTGCTAATCAAAGGCACGTTGTCAAGGAATAAACAACCTATGAATCCGAATCAATTTGACTACGGCAAATACCTTGAAAACAAACAAATCTATGCACAACTGTTTGCTGCTGGTGATGAAATAAAAATTGGAAATAAAACAGCGAAAAATATCTGGTACTATTCTTCAAAATTGAGAACGCGAATTATTCGGAATTTAGAAAAAAACAACTTCAATAAAACGGAATTGAATGTTGCCATTGCTCTGATCATGGGGCAACAACAAGATATTTCACCTGATATCATACGGGATTACCAGTATGCGGGAGCCGTACATATTTTATCCGTTTCAGGACTGCATATTGGCTTCATTTTGCTTTTTGTAACTTATATTCTAAAGCCGATTCCAAATACAAAAAAAGGCTCGTTCCTTAAACTACTCCTTATTCTGGCATCTTTGTCTATTTTTGGTATAATTGCAGGTTTAGCACCATCAGTAGTTCGCTCGGTGACTATGTTTTCCTTTGTGGCTATTGGGAATCATCTGCGCAGAAGCGTCAATATTTACCATACTTTATTAGTTTCTGTGTTATTGATTTTGTTTTTTGAGCCTTCGTTTCTATTTGACGTTGGTTTTCAGTTGAGTTACATTGCTTTGTTTTTCATTATTTGGCTGCAACCTCTTTTGGCCTCTGTGTGGCAACCAGAAAACAAAGCTTCAAAATACGTCTGGAACATTCTCACCGTTTCCTTGGCGGCGCAAATAGGTACTTTACCCCTGAGTATTTATTATTTTCATCAGTTTCCGGGTTTGTTTTTTGTGACCAATCTAATCATTATTCCAGTACTGAGTTTCATAATGATAGTAGGCGTTTTGGTAATGATTTTGGCCGCATTTGACCTTATTCCGGTTTTTCTCTCCCACCTGCTGGAAACCAGTATTTACTATTTAAACAAAATTATCAACGCAATAGCTTCGATAGAACAGTTTATAATTCAAGATATTCCGCTTAATTTATACCTGTTACTCAGCAGTTATTTAGCTCTAATAAGCCTTGTCATTTGGTTTAAAAAACCAACTTTCCACAAATTAGCAATCGCTTTAACTTGTATTATAGTTGTGCAATTTTCTTGTTTTACAACCCATTGGAACGTGCAAAACGAGCAGGAATTTATTGTTTTCAACAGCCGAAAGAATACCTTGATCACTGAACGAAATGGAGCAAATATCATTGTTTACGCCAATGACAGTCTTTTAAAAACGGCACAAGAAAACAGTCTTATAAAATCCTATCGCATTGGAAACCTGAGCACTTTACGACAGAAAAAAGAACTCCGAAATTTCCTGTATTTTAAAGGCGAAAAAATATTTATTGTAGACCATTCCGGAGTGTATCCCAAAAACATCAATCCGGATGTTATTGTATTGACACAATCCTCTAAAATAAATATGGACCGCCTACTCCAAATAATGAAGCCAAAATTAGTTGTGGCTGATGCGTCCAACTTTAAATCCATACAAAAACAATGGAAAGCCAGTTGCGAGAAACAGAAAATCCCTTTTCACGCAACAGGCGAAAAGGGATTTTATAAATTGAATTAATATTTTATTTTTTCAAAAAACCATTTGCAACTGCTAACCAGGCTGCTGGACCGCCGGCTACATACCCCGTACTGCCTATACCTTCAAAATTGACTTTCCCTTCTTTTGTAGTACCGTTTGCGAGTATAATAGTTGGAAACCCTTGTATGCCAAAAATTTGTTGTAATTCATTATTCTGCTTTTTTACCTCTTCAGTCTGTGGTACTCGTCTTGGATAATCTAATTCGACCAAAACGACATTTTCTTTTGCCCAAGCTGCAAATTCAGGAGTCTTCAAGACCTCTTTTTGTAACCGGATGCACCAACCACACCAATCGCTTCCGGTAAAAAACATTAATAATGGTTTTTTAGTTAAGGCTGAAACTTCCAGAGCCTTATTGACATTAGTCTCCCACACTAATTCTTGTGCTTCAGCAGCAAATGAACCAACTAACAATAACAACGTTATTATACCTTTCTTCATATCTATATTATTTACGGTGGACAAATCAAAAATGATGCCTAAAATTTATCGAACACCATGCATTAATTTCTTAATTATTGGAGTCATCAAAACAGAGAACAAAGCAACTACAATAGAGATAATAGTCAACATCCAAAAGAAGTAACTCAATCCGTGTTCATTGGCGATTTTATCTATATTTTCACCAAACATACCTGCACCTTTCATACCAATTGCTACTGCTAAGTACCAAACTCCAAACATAAAGGCAATCATACGGGCAGGAACTAATTTACTTACATACGACAATCCTACCGGTGAGATACACAGCTCAGCCATTGTATGGAAAAGATAAACTAAAATCAACCAGATCATACTTACTGAAGCTGTTTTTGCACCCGCTTCGATTCCGCTTGCCCCAAAAGCGACACAAGCCATACCAAGCGCTAGCAATGCCATTCCGATTCCGTATTTTAAATTTGCAGAAGGATTGTATTTACTTTCCCACCATTTTGAAAACAATGGAGCCAAAGAGATTATGAATAACGAGTTTAAAGTAGAAAACCAAGTGGCAGGAACTTCTGTCAATGCAGTAGTTACTTTATCAATTTTCAATGCTTGCAATGTTGAATCTGATAAAGTAAGATAACCCGCAGTGTAATAATCTTTAGTCAACATCCATAGTGCTATTCCCCAAATAATTATAAAACTGACACTAAGGATCATATTTGCAACAGCATAAAGTTTAAATGTTTGCTTAAATAATAAAATTAAAACCCCGGTAATAATAACCAACGGTAAAATAGTAATTAACGAATTAATCACTAAAAACACCACACTCCAATTGCCTGTTAAAACACGATCCGTATAATCACTGGCAAAAATGGTCAAACTGTTTGGTGACTGCTCAAAAATTGCCCAAAAGAAAATGGTAAGAAAGGCAAAAAAGGTAACCGCTATTAATTTTTCTTTAGTAATTTTAGAATATTGAGTAAATCTATAAATTAACAATACAATAAATACAAGTAGAGCTGAAACAATTGCAATCGCATTTCCATTAGGACCTAAGAAAGAAAAAATATTTATTTTGCCCCCGGATATTTTTGAAGCAGGATCATTTATAAGCCATAATAATGCTAATATAGAAGAGAAGGCTATTGCTGCCAATTGTATTGGCGAAAAAGGATTTCTTTTGTCAGTATCTAATGCTTCTGCTTTCGCTTTGCTTTCTTTATTTGGTTTTAAACCAATATCTCCAAAGATATCCTGAGACAGCCAAAACTGCAACATTCCAAAGAACATAAAAATTCCGGCTAAACCAAAACCGTAAGTCCAACCCACTTTTTCTCCTAAATAACCGCAAAGTAAAATCCCAAAGAACGCTCCGGCATTAACTCCCATATAAAACAAAGTATACGCACCATCTTTCTTTTCAGGACGGTCTTTGTACATTTCGGACACGATAGAGGTCATGTTGGGTTTAAAAAAACCATTCCCAAAAACCAACAATACTAATCCTAAATAAATAGAAAATTCTGTTTCAACAGCCATAGAAGCATGCCCTAAAGTCATTAAGCTTGCCCCAACAACAACAGCCCATCTAAAACCAATTACTTTATCCGCAAAATACCCCCCTAACATTGTGGACAAATAAACCAATCCTACATAGGATCCAAATAAGGCAGAAGCATTTTCGCGAGTCCATTCCCAACCACCATCTGTAAAGGAAGCGGTTAAAAATAATATCAACAAAGAACGCATTCCGTAGAATGAAAATCGTTCCCACATTTCTGTGAAAAACAAAACGAACAATCCCGCAGGATGTCCTAAAACGGTATTCTTAAAAAATTGATCTGTTGTATTTTCACTCATCCTATTAATTGTTTAATTCCTTATCAACTCCGTGCATTAATTTTTTGATTACTGGTGAAAGCAGCAGTAAAACAACCCCAAAACCAAGACCCGTATAAAATAAATATTCAAAAAGCACTAAATAACTCTGCTTTGCTAAATTTAAATCAGGTGCTGTACCATTTGAGGTGTCTACCGAAGCAATATTTGCTAAAATAGACGCAATAAATTCAGAACTGGCTGTTGCCAAAAACCAAACGCCCATCATAAACCCAACGATTTTTACCGGAGATAATTTGGTTACCGCAGAAAGTCCTACTGGTGACAAACTCAATTCTCCACAAGTATGTAAAAAATAAGCCAATATTAGCCAAATCGCTGCTACTTTTCCAGCACCAGAAAGGTTTATTCCCATCACTAATGCTCCAAAGCCTAGTCCTACTAATGCTAATGCTAATGCAAATTTTACAGCTGTATTCGGATTGTATTTCCCTAATTTCGGCCAAATCCAAGCAAAGACAGGCGCTAGCAATATTATAAACAAGGCATTAAAACTTAAGAACTGCCCGGCAGAAACTTCATAACCAAATATAGTTCGGTCTAAAATCCGGTCAGCAAATAAATTCATGGAAGTATACGCTTGTTCAAACAATGCCCAGAAGACAATAGTAAATACGATCAGAATAGTTAACGCAATCAACTGATCACGTGCTTTACCATCGAGTTGTGTAGCTGCGTAATAAACAATATAAATAAAAGAAATTCCACCCGCAATTTTTAAAGCCCATGAAACTGCATCGTGATTTTGGACCATTTGCCAAAACAATACCGTTGACAAAACACTTCCAATATAAATCAACCACTCATTTTTAAATCCAAACAATTTGTTTTCTAGGAAAGAAGGGTTGTTTGATTCTCCTTTTCCCATCAATAATTTTCTGCCGGAAATAAAAGTCAATAGTCCAAAAAACATTCCGACACCAGCTGCACCAAAACCATAACTCCAACCGTACGTTTCGCCCAACCAAACACATATTAGCGTAGCCATAAAAGATCCTAAGTTGATTCCCATATAAAACAACGTGAATCCAGAATCTCTTCGTTTATCGCCTTTTTCATATAATTCTCCCACTAATGAAGAGATATTGGCTTTAAGAAAACCAACCCCGACAATGATTAACGATAATGAAAAGTAAAATATTTGCAAGGCGGTTTCGTCCCGTGTAATTGCGCCGGTAATGGATTGTGTGGCAGCATTTCCTTCATAAGCCATTCCTATATGACCCAACACCAACATAATCCCACCAAAAACAATGGCTTTTCTAAATCCCAGATATTTATCAGCAATAAAACCTCCTAACACTGGAACGGCATACACTAAAGCAGCGTAACTACCAATTAATAAATTCCCCGAAGTATCCGAAAACAAATGGTACTTTGTCAGATAAAAAATCAACAAGGCTTTCATTCCATAAAAGGAGAAGCGCTCCCACATTTCGGTAAAAAACAATATAAAAAGCGCTTTTGGATGTCCAAAAAAATCTTTTTTAATCAATGCGTCGTTCGTCATAAAGCGCTGTTATAAATTTTCTTTGATGAAATTAGTCATTTTTGTGTACAATTGAATTCTGGTTTTCCCACCATAAATTCCGTGATTATTGTCTGGATAAATTTGGGAATCAAATTGTTTATTAGCCTGAATCAAAGCTTCCATCATCTGCATGGAGTTTTGAACGTGCACATTATCATCTCCTGAACCGTGTATCAAAAGGAATTTCCCTTTCAATTTATCTACATGATTTATTGGGGAATTATCATCGTATCCGCTAGCATTTTCTTGTGGGGTCTGCATGTAACGTTCCGTGTACACACTGTCATAAAAACGCCAGTTCGTCACAGGAGCTACAGCAATTGCCATTTTGAACGTATCATTTCCTTTCATGATGCAATTAGACGCCATAAAACCACCATACGACCAGCCAAATATACCAATTCTAGCCTTATCAACAAATGCGTAATTTCCTATTACTTTCGCAGCATCAATTTGATCTTCTACTTCGTATTTCCCTAATTGCAGTTGGGTTACTTTTTTGAAATCAGCTCCTTTAAAGCCAGTTCCGCGCCCGTCAACACAAGCTACAATGTATCCTTGTTGCGACAACATCATAAACCAATATTCATTAGAACTTCCCCATCCGTTCACAACCTGCTGAGAACCTGGACCAGAATATTGGTACATGAAAACAGGATATTTTTTAGTTGGATCAAAATCTTTTGGTTTAATCATCCAAGCATTGAGCTCATTCCCTTTTGCTGTTTTTAAAACAAAAAATTCTTTGGCCGGTAAATCATAGTTTTTTAGTTTCGTAGCCAATGATTCATTGTTTTCAATAACTTGTACTTGTTTTCCAGCCTTGGCCTCGTTCAATGTATACGTCGGAGGTAGAGACGCACTAGAAAACGTGTTGATGTAGTATTGGAAATTCGGACTGAATGTTGCCGCATTAGTTCCTGTATTTTGTGACAAACGGACTTTGTTTTTTCCGTCAAGACCTATTCTATAAACATCTCTGTTAATAGATCCGTTTTCTACCGACTGATAGAAAACTGTATTTGTTTTTTCGTCTAAACCGTAATAATTCGTCACTTCCCATTTTCCTTTGGTCAGTTGGTTTTTCAATTTTCCATTTTTATCATATAAATAAATATGATTGAAACCGTCTTTTTCGCTGGTCCAAATAAAACTGTTGTCTTTCAAGAAAGTCAAGTTATCTGTCACATCAACGTAGGCTTTGTCTTTTTCGTTCAAAACTACTTTTACAGCTCCTGAATTTCCATCGATAAACAACAAATCCAAATTGTTTTGGTGGCGATTCAATACCTGTGCTGATAGTGTATTCTCATCATTTGTCCATTTCATTCTGGCAATATAAAAATCGTTATAATTCCCAAGATTTATGTTTTTTACTGCATTCAAATTTACATCATAAATATGTAAAGAAACTAGAGCATTCTTCTCCCCGGCTTTTGGATATTTGAACGTTTGCATCGTTGGGTACAAGTCTTTTCCAAACATTGACATTGAAAATTCCGGAACCTGACTTTCGTCAAAACGTATGTAGGCTACTTTTTTGCTGTCAGCACTCCAGTCAAAAGCCTTTACAAAAGCAAATTCTTCTTCGTAAACCCAATCCGTAATACCATTAATAATACTGTTTTTTTGTCCGTCTGTAGTTATTGGAGTTGATTTATCAGCAGCTAAATCATGTACATACAGATTATTTTCTTTGGCGTATGCAATCTTTTTCCCATCAGGTGAAAAAGTAGGCTCCTGAACGGGAGAATCGAATAGTTTTCTTAATTTCTTATTGGCAATGTCATATAAATAGTAATCCGCTGTAAAGGAGTGGCGGAAGATTTGATTGGTATTGCAAGCCAATAGAATCATTTTTTCTGAAGCGTCAAACGTATAACTGTCAATCCCTCCTGATAATTCGGCGTACGATTTTGTATCTATTAATGTGGACACTTTTTTTAAAGTTGCAAAATCATACAAATCAATCTGCATGCTTCTGGACTGTCTGTCGGTATTCAAAACCGTATATTGATTTGTGTTTTTCAACGACTGCAATTCATCCATGCCTTGCGCCCGAAAAGTGCCGTTATAAATGGCATCAATGGTGATTTTTTGCTGCCCTGCAACTGCAAAACAAACGAATAAAAATAATGCAATAATTTTTCTTGAATACATGATATTTATTTAAATATAAAAACCGTCAATTTTAGTGAAAAATTTACAATAATTTCACATTATATGTGTTAAATCTTAAAAACAATATTTTAAACCCCCTTTTATTGAGGATAATAGGATTGCTACTAAAACGGCTAAAACCGTATATTTGCATTTAATTATACTATAATCAATTGAAAATGAATAAGGCCATTAGCGGATTTTCTAAACTATCCAAAGAAGAAAAAATTAAATGGATTGCCGATCAATATTTTTCAACACCCACAGAAGCCATCGCCTTGCTGAAAAACTACTGGAATTCTGATGAAAAAATACAGAAATTACACGATGAATTCATCGAAAACACGATAACCAATTTCTACATACCGCTTGGAGTTGCTCCTAATTTCCTGATTAATGGAAAATACAGCACGATTCCCATGGCTATTGAAGAAAGTTCTGTGGTTGCCGCTGCCGCAAAAGCTGCTAAATTTTGGTCCACGCGTGGCGGATTTAAAGCAACCGTAATCAATACTGAAAAAATTGGTCAGGTTCATTTTATTTATAAAGGTGATGTTTCAAAATTGAATTTGTTTTTTGTCCAACACAAAAATAAATTCTTTTCAGAAACCGAGTCGATTACCACAAATATGCAAAAACGTGGTGGCGGAATTTTAGACATTATTTTAAAAGATAAAACCGATTTATTGCCCCATTATTTTCAGCTGCATGCCACTTTTGAAACCAAAGACAGCATGGGCGCTAATTTTATCAATTCGTGTCTGGAACAGTTTGCTAAAACCTTAAAAGAAGAAGTCCAAAACTATAGTCTATTCACCGAATCAGAAAAAGAGATTGAAGTAGTAATGAGTATCCTTTCGAATTACGTTCCTAATTGTATCGTAAGAGCCGAAGTTTCTTGTCCGATTGCTGACTTGGAAGAAAAACACATTTTAAATCCTCAAGAATTTGCAGAGAAATTTGTGCAAGCCGTACAAATCGCCGAAGTCGAGCCGTACAGAGCCGTTACGCATAACAAAGGAATCATGAACGGAGTAGATGCGGTAGTTTTGGCAACTGGGAATGATTTCCGCGCTGTCGAAGCCGGAATTCATGCCTATGCTTCCCGAAACGGAAAATATTCCAGTCTCTCCCACGCCAAAATAGAAAATGGTATTTTTACTTTTTGGCTAGAAATCCCTTTAGCATTAGGAACTGTTGGTGGTTTGACTTCCTTACATCCATTGGTAAAATTATCCTTAGAAATGTTAGAAAAACCTTCTGCCAAGGAATTAATGCAGTTTGTAGCCGTAGCCGGTTTAGCCCAAAACTTTGCCGCATTGCGTTCTTTGACTACCACAGGAATTCAGGAAGGACACATGAAAATGCATTTAAATAACATCATCAACCAATTTGAAGCTACTGATGAAGAACGTATTTTAATCCAGAAACATTTTAGAAAAAATGCCGTTTCGCATAGCGCTGTGGTCACCTATATTGAAAGTTTAAGAAAATAATTTTATCTTGAAGCAACAAAGAATAAGGTTGCTTCGTTCCTCGCAAAGACAATGAAGAAAACATTTTACAGTAACGGAAAACTTTTAATCACAGGTGAATATCTAGTCCTTGATGGCGCCAAAGCGTTTGCATTACCAACAAAAATGGGGCAAAACCTCATTATAGAAAAGGGAAATAATAAGGAAATCATCTGGAAAAGTTATGATGCAGATGGAAGTATTTGGTTTGAAGACACTCTTTTATTTTCTGATATTTCAAAGGAAGTTCAAACTAAAAATGAATCGGTCAAGGCTACACTTAAGATTATTTTGCACGAGGCATTCAAATTAAATCCGGGTTTCATTTTAAATTCAGAGGGATACACAATCACGACTGAACTTAGCTTTCCCAAAAGCTGGGGTTTGGGCACGTCATCGACTTTGATAAACAACATTGCTCAGTGGTTAGACATCGATGCTTTTACATTACTTAAAAACAGTTTTGGAGGTAGTGGTTATGATATTGCCTGTGCACAAAACGACACCCCTATTGTCTATCATTTGGAAAAAGGTACTCCTATTGTTGAAAAAGTATCTTTTAATCCGGATTTTACTAACAATCTTTACTTTGTCTATCTGAATAAAAAGCAAAGCAGCAAAAGCGCAATAACAGCCTACGATATGAATAAAAAGAATAATCTCCCGAGAACGATTGCTTTAAATGACGTGATAACCTCTGAAGTTTTGAATGCGACTACAATTCAATCTTTTGCTGCAGCACTACAAAAACACGAAGTACAAATGAGTATTGTTCTGGAAACACAAACGATAAAAGAGTCTTTGTTTCCAGATTTCAATGGCGTGATAAAAAGCCTGGGAGCTTGGGGAGGCGATTTTGTAATGGCAATTGCAATTGAAAATCCAACTGACTATTTTATTTCAAAAGGATATGAAACTATCATCTCGTACAAAGAGATAATTCTATAAACAAAAAAAATCCCGTTTAGTTTTATACCAAAAGGGATTTTTAATTTATCCTGATAGACTAAAAAGTATAGCCAATCCTTAAATGTAAATCAGCAGCGGTTTCCCATTCTCGTATTTCAAAATAGTATCTTTTACCTAAACCAATTCCTAATTCATAATTAAAATTACTTTCAGAAATCGATCTTCGGATTCCCCATTTTGGAATTAAGGTCATTTGATTAGATACATTTACGTTATCTCTATTAGAAATAACAAACCAATCGGGATAATAATTAATCCCAAGTGTCAAAAAATTGGCACTGTTATTTTTGATAATTTTTCCTGTAGCCTCTCTTTTTACAATATTGTAATACCATCTTGGCTCTAAACCTAATTTGGGTGTTAATGCATAAATTGTTTTTCCGACAAAATCTCCACCACGTACACCACCATCAAAACCTATTTCTGACCTAAGCACTAATTGGTTCGACAATTTTGATTCATTATTTATCCAAAGGCCAAAAAAACCAGCTTGAACATTATAAATAGATTTTTCTAAACCCTCGTTTTGCGCACTAGCTACGTCACAAAAGAGTAGCAACAAACATAAATAAATTATTTTTTTCATTTTTTTGTTTTTAGTTAAAAAATTATTCCAAACGATAAGCCAAAGGCTGTAATCTTATAATTCCCTTCGTTTTGGTGCTTTATTAATTCTATGTCTTTAGACTTTTTAAACAAGTCAACATAGTATGAAATCTTCTCATTATCGGCAAAAATTAATCCGACACCTAATTTAGATGAAGTTCCATTCCCATCAAATGAATCTGACCATTTTATATTTCTACCGGTTTGCAAATAAGCAAATAAGCAATTATCTCTATCTTGATTAGAAAAAACTCTTATATCTAAAAGGATTGGAGTTGATAAAAACGTTTCTTTTATGTTATAATCAATACTAATTCCTGTAGAAAGTGCTATAAAATCCCAAAAAACTAATCCATGAATCGTGTTCAAATCAAAACTAGAGCCGTCTGATTTCTTTTCATCATCTTTTCCGAATTTTGAAAAATAACTTTCTGTATTTTTTGTAATAGAAAGGGATGTCATATTTAAATAGCTAACAGTGGATTCCATTTTGTCTTGTGACAAGAGAAAATTATATTGAATTAAAAAAAATAGTACACAAATATTTTTCATATTGATTAATCTATACCATCTTGAAATTTACTACCATGCCATTCACTACCATGCCTTACCGCCCCAATCATTTTTACTTTGAAATTTTTTGGTCTAATTAATTGGCCACCAGCACCTATGTTAGAAATTTCCCAAGTTCCGCCAGAATCCCCAGCACTTAATTTAATTTCTGCGCCAAAATCAAATGATTTTTCCCTAACACCTATATTTAAACCTTGATTAAGAACTGACTTTTGAATTATCACTTTTCCTGTTTGAGGAAATTTAGCAACAAATGTGCGATTTGCCGGAGGAGTATAGCTATTATTTCCCAATGCACTTCGTAGTTGTGCAGTTATGCTTGAATACAAACCATTATAAAAATATTCGTTTAGTTTACTTGCTTTTAAACTACTGTCAATTCCTCCTTGAACTGCATCGTCTAATAAAGGCCAGCCAGTCCCAAAAAACTCAAAAGTCAATCCTAAACCATCGTTTTGAAAAATTTGGTTTAAAGAAGAATGATTTAAATCGGTATAGGTATATCCTCCAATAGTTAAAGAGTTGGGTTGATATAATATTTTTTTGTCATTTAAATAATATGCTTTTTCTTGAAGTTGATTATATGTCATTGCACTGTTAAGTAATTTATCTACATCATATTCAAATTGTGCAGCTTCAACTACTAATCGGATTTCATCTGTCGCTTCAACTCTCCAAAATCCAGTCCAACCTCTATATTGATTAACACATTTTACTCCCAAATGATAAACAAGCAAATAATTATAATTAAATGCTTTCGTTTTAACTCTTCGTCTAGTTTCATATGCATCTATGCAAACATTATTATCTCCAAAAAGACTTCCAAAAATTCCACTATGTGGATCGCAATCACTTAAATTTGATAAAAAACCGCTGTAACTAGGATCTGTAGAAGCAATTGAACTTGAAGTCGGAGTATAACTACTAACTCCACCAAAAACACTACCCTCATTACTTTCAATTGGTTGCATTTTGAAATAAACTAAATCAGAATCAATATATGTAACACCTCCATTAGGGTATGCATCTAAAATTCTCTCTTTAGCAGTCTGTGGAGTTTCAACCATTAAATCACTAGAAATATCATTTAAATTCAAATAATCTTCTAAGACCGTATATTTTTCCTCATCCGCAATAAATAAACCAACGTCCGTATATTTATAAATTTCAAAACCTACTTGAATTTCACCATCAGAATTAAGTAATGAAGCGAAAGTATCGTCTCCAATAATATCTTCTATTTCATCCAAATAATTAAAACCAACTTCCATATTAGCTGAAGATGATATTTTATTACTAGAAATGGTACTTTTGTAACGAATTTGATCATTTATTTTTTTACTATACTGCATGTACAAAAAATCTTCATTTTTTTCAGTAACAATAGGCCTTAATGAATAAAACCCCTCTTCATAGAAAGGCTGCAAAAAAATACTTATTTTTTCATCCGATTCATCAGCATATTGTTGATAAACCCTAACAAAAGCATCTTTGCTCTGAAAAAATAATCTACCATTTTTAATAACTACATCATCTTTAAAAGTAGAGCTTACTAGATTTGAATCGAATTTTTCAGTTTCGCAAGAACTAAAGGACAAACAAACTAACATAAGTATCAGTATAGCAACGACACTTTGTTTGTTTGTTTGTTTGTTTGTTTGTTTGTCATAATTTTTGGTTTTTTTTATTAATTTATTTTTTTAAGAATCTTCTTAAAAGTTTATTTAAAACTACAACAAAATCTTACTTTTTTTCTTTACTCAATTAAAACTTATTAACATTTGAAAAGTAAAAATTCAACTTTTTGTGAAGGCCTAAAATTATGAAAAAAAGTCCCTTCGCATACAAATAAAAAATCCCGATACATTCAGCATGTATCGGGATTTTTATTGTGATTAATTACTTTTTGACTAGTAATTGAATTCTTGTCTGTTGTCTTCAATTTTAGCATTTCCTTTCAAGGCAGGAACTACTCTATTAGCATCTGAAGCGCTTTGTTCCTTTAATTTAGAAACATAAGAAGCATGGCTTTTCAATGCTGGCGCTTTTACAGTGCTATTGTTTTTCACTACATAAACACCTGTATTTCCTTCAATTGGAGCTGACATTTTATTTGCTGCTAAAGCAAATGCATTTCCTACTACACTTGGCTCTTGACCAACACCTGGCAACATCGTGTTTAGCATTGTCAAGTCAGTAGCTTGTTGTACGGTAGCTCCTACTGCTTTCGCGATTGCTTCCAGCGAAGAACCTGTCATTTTTGCCTTTATCAATGCTGCTTTTTTCTTGTTTTTTAGTATTTGTTCCACATAAGGTCTCGCCACAGAAACAGCTACTAAACCAGAATTGTCAATACTCTTTAATTTTGCAATTACGTGACCTACATTAGCCACTTCAAATCTTTTTACAGTACCTACTTTTACTCCTTTTTCAAAAGCCCAACGAACGATTGATCTTTGATTTCCTAAAGTTCCAAAGTTTTCGTCCATCCCTTTTACAGAAACAGCCGGAGCTACTACAAGCCCCATATCTTTTGCAACTTTGTTAAAATCTTTGTCCACAGCATCCATTTCTAATTTAGTTGCCTGAGTAAACATTTTATCTGAAGTGGCCTCAGATGCTTCTATTTTCTGAGCTACAGTAGCCAAACGAATTCCGTCTTGCTTATCAGTAACTTTGATAATATGAAATCCAAAAGGCGTTTCTACTAACCCTACTTTTCCAATACTGCTATTGAAGACAAAATCATTAAATGGTTTTACCATTTGGTTTGGACCAAAATAACCCAAATCTCCCCCTTGTTGCGAAGATGAATCATCAGAAGCTGTGAAAGCTAACATCAAGAAACTATCCGGACTGGCAGTAACTTGTGCTAAAATACTTTCTGCTTTTGCTTTTGCTTCTTCTTTTGTTCTTTTTTCCTTTTGATTTGGAACTTGAGTCCCTTCATAACTGATCAATATATGACTTGCTTTTGCATTCACACCTGATTTCATTCCCATTGATTTTGAAATACAGAAATATTTCCCGTATATGTAAGGCCCATAAACGGCTCCAGGAGCAAGATTAAATAATTTATCTGCATCAATTGCAGGCAAATCTTTTTTGGCCACATAAGAAGAATCATAAGGAACATCTGAATTTGAATTCACAAACTCAATTGTATTAGTTGCTGCTCTGAATCCTGGTAAGGTATCATTTTTTCCGGTAGCTTGATTGTATACTACTGTTCCGGCTAACAATGCATTTATTTTTGATTTTACTTCGGCTTCATCAGCTGGTGAGGCTTTGTCTTCGATCAAGACATATTCTACTTCACGAGATTCGTCTGCTTTGAATTTTTTTTCATTTTTCTTCATGTAATCAACAATTTCAGCATCAGTCACTTTTACTTGACTGTCTTTGATTGTTGAATATAATCCTGCAACATAGGCAAAGTTTACTTTATTTGCTTCCATCTCATACTGCAACTTGCCTTCGCTCTCCGTTGTAAAAACGGCCGCTTTAATCAATGTAGTATATATTTGATATTTAGCATTAAGATCTGCATCTTTTTCTCTGTCTTTCAAAAACTGAGCTTGGGCAGGGTTTGCTTTGAAATATTCTTTAAATTTTGCAATATCAAAAACACCGGCTGCATTCAAAAACAATGGATTCCCACCAATATTTTGATCGCCTTTCAGCACTTCTAATAGGTGTTTTTCACCTACTCGTAATCCTAATTTTTCAAATTCAGACGTTAGCAAAGCAACCGAAACTTCTTGTTCCCATACTCTGTTAGCCGCTTCAGTTGAAGTAATTCCTTGACCACTTTTTTCAACATTACTCACTTTAACTCTAAAATCTTCAAATGAAATATCTTTCCCGTCAATGCTTCCTACATCTTTTGATGTGCTGCTGAAACCTCCACTGCTAAATATATCACCTATGATAAATGCTAATAAACAAAACCCAATAACTAAGATCAGAAGAAGCGAACGTTGTCTAATTTTTTGTAATAATGCCATTTTATTGTTGTTAATTTTTATATTCAGGTTGCGAAAATACAATTATCTAATTAATAATTATAGTAGTAGCGTTTTATTTTATAAGAAATTTCAATTTTACAAAAAAAACTACTCTAGCACGGTCATATTTACTAATTCTATTTTCTTATTTATTGCTTCTTCAATTACAAAACGATACGCTCCAATGGTGATAACCGCTCCATTTTGAGGAATTTCGGTAGTAAAATTCACAATAAACCCCCCAAGTGTTCCATACGAATCACTTTCCGGAATAGCCAGTTTATAGGTATCATTAAGGTACTCGACGTCTAACCGGGCTGAGAAAACGTATTCGCCATCACCGAGTTCTTTTTCAATCAATTCTTCATCTGAATCGTGTTCATCTTCAATTTCACCAAAAAGCTCTTCCACAATATCCTCTACGGTAATAATTCCGGAGGTGCCGCCGTATTCATCTAATACAATAGCTACACTTTTACGTTTTTTGATCAGCAAACTCATCGCATCTTTGATAAAGATTGTTTCCGGAACAAATTCTACCGGAATCACAATATCCTTGATACTGTCTGGTTTTTTGAACATATCAAAGGAATGCACGTAGCCTACAATGTCATCGAGTGAATTTTGAAACACCACTATTTTAGAATAGCCTGTTTCTATAAACAATTCTCGGAGATCTATGATGGTATCCGACAAGTCAATGGCTATAATTTCAGTACGGGGATTCATCACATCTCTGGCTTTGACTCCTGAAAATTCTAATGCGTTTTGAAACATCAGAATTTCAGAATCCATGGCATCATCATCTTCAACACTACTCATTTGTTCCGTAATGTAATTCCCCAGCTCAATTTTACTGAAATAAAGCTGTACATTATCGCCTTCGGTTTTGAAGAATTTTATCAAAACAAAATCAGAAACCCAAATAAAAAATGCAGCTATAAAATAGAAAATACTAAAAAAGAAATAGGCGGGAATTGCAAAAAACTTAAATAGAAAATTGGCATAAATTTGAAAAAAAACTTTTGGCAAGAACTCTGCGGTAATCAGCACAATGATAGTAGAAATTATGGTTTGAATTAATAAATCCAAGAAATCCGAAAACTGAAGCCCCAGAGTAACAAACCAGCGCATCAATAATTCGCCCATAAAAAAACCGTAGACCACCATGGTGACATTATTCCCAATGAGCATGGCTACGATAAACTTGGAGGGCTTTTCAGTAAGCTTTGTCAGTATTCTGGAAACAAAACCGCCTTGTTTTTTTTCAATTTCAAGATATATTTTATTTGAAGAGACAAACGCTATCTCCATTCCTGAAAAAAAAGCACTTAGTATTAGACACAGGAAAATAACACTAATCTCCATGAATTAGGATTTTTTGTTTCGGTCTTCAAACTTTTTAGCAAATTTTCTTCTAAAGAAAAACATAAAAACGGCTAATCCGGCAAACATGAAACTCAACCACGGATTTTCTTCCTCGGCATTTAACTTTATGAAGCCATCATAAATAAAATAGGCTCCAAAAACAAGATAAACGTATTGTGTGTATTTTAAATAGTTCATAGGGTGTTGTGTTATTCAGCGGTTTCGAGTTCGCCGGTTATTTTTTGAGAATTAATCACTTTGAAATCCTTGCTAAAATCGATTCCTTGTCCATTTGAAACACCTTTTGGGTCTGTTAATTTAAACCTTCTTTCGGTAAAAAACCACTCATTCCTTTGATCAAAATAAAGTTGCTCTGTTTCTAACAGCTGTCCATTTTCATTAGAGATCCTTACTTTTCCCTGCAGATCAATTACTGCTGTTCCTTTGTAAGAAATGGCATAATTTGATTTGATAAATGTTTTCTTCCCTTTTTTGTCAAATAAAGTAACATCAATCCCTTTTGGGAATTCCGTAAAAGGAAAGCTAACGCTAGAATAATCTAACATTTTAGAGCTGATCAAAATGGATGTAATCCTTCCTGAATCTGTATATTTGAGATTTACCATATCAGCATCACTACTGGGAACAAACTCGGAAAAATTTATTTTTTGTATTTCCTTAAAATTACTTTCGCACCCCAAAAAAAGCGCTCCGGCAAAAACCGCGACCCCTAATTTGATATAATATTTTTTGACTACTGTCATAAGTTGGCCTGGACGAAAAAATTGGAAAAAGTACTTCTTTTTATTCTAGTTGAATTTTCTTCTGATGAACCATTCGTCATTAAGAGAAAAACTCACACTTACATTGGCGTAGTTTTCTTGAACTAAACTAGATGCTGTAGTTCCTTTTTTGCCTAATTCAAATCCAATATTCACATTAGAGAACTGACCTGTTAGTGGCAATCCAATGCCTAGAGTTAATCCCATATCATCAATGGATTCTGAATTGATCACCATTCCGGTTTTTTCAAATTTCAAACCCCCTCGGTACGTAATCCTTTTTGTGTAGCTTGTGAACGAGTTGTAATTAGGAATAAAATACCCTCCAATGCTGTATTTCGAATGCTTTTCGTAGGTAACATTTGGCATTGAATTAAAATTATTTGCCAAGGATCCTGCATCCTGTAGCGTCACACCAACTCCTACGAGCCATTTTCTGGCCTGGCCAAAACCTGCTGCTAATGCTAATTTACTCGGCATTTTCAAATTCACTTGGCCCTTTACATCATCCAGCGCATCTACAACCACCACATCAAAATTTGAACTAAAAACCACTGTCGAAATATTCCTGTTGTTTTTAGACACCAATGTATTTTCCAGCGTATAATTTGCACTACTAAAAAAAGAGATTTTTTTATAGATTTTAGTCTGATACATCATCCCTACATTAAAATTCACGCCAGACAAATCAATCGTATTCAATTCTCTGGTTCCAACAGGAACTCCACTAATGAATTCAAGGTTATTAGATTCAATTTTTCCAAAATTATACTGCACATCGGCACCTACACTAAAATTTGGCGTCACTTTATACCCTACTCCTAAAAAGGCCTTGTTCAAACCACCAGTACCATTGAAACGCTTGCTGTTTTGCGAGGGATCAGTAGCAATAGATTGTATTTTATATCCTACCGATGAATACGGAATCAATCCAAAACCCAACCCAAACTTACCAATAGGCAAACCCACGGCCAGGTAATCCAGAGTCGTTCTTCTTGTATTTGCAGCTTCAGTATCTGTTTTCATTTTTGTGGTCGCATGCGTACCACCCAGGGTAAAAGTAGTTAGTTTAAGACTTGCATAACTGGCTGGATTTTGCAAGTTCATGTGTATACTGTCTTGTTCAATGGCTATTCCTGCCATCGAACGGTTTTCCAACGTTCCTTTGAACCTAACATCTCCTATTCCATAAAAAGAATACGGGGACGCTGTTCCTTCTTGAGCAAAAGATACTAATGATAAAAGCAAACAGGCGCTTATTATAATTTTTTTAATCATTTTTGGTTTTATGTTGAAATGTTTGGTTTAAACTTTCCAGAAGAAAATTTGAATTGGCAAATATGGTATTTTTTAATCGTTTAGCCAAAAAATCTGTGTCTCCACCCGTTAAAATTATTATAAAATTTAAATACCGTGCTTTATATTGATTTATAAACCCGTCAATCTCATAAACTAAACCGTTTACCACTCCGGAATGAATCGATTCTGAAGTTGATTTCCCAATCAAATCTTCCGGAATCCCCAGAGACAATAAAGGTAATTTTGCGGTGTAGTGATGCAATGCTTCATAGCGCAATCGCAGTCCCGGCGAGATCGCTCCCCCTAAATAATTATTTTCCTGATCTATAAAATCATAGGTAATGCAAGTTCCGGCATCAATGACCAGCCGGTTTTGATCCGGATACCGGAGCGTAGCCCCTGCAGCAAGAACCATACGGTCAATTCCCAAAGTTTGTGGCGTTGCGTATTTATTTTGGAACGGAAAAGAATCCTTATTCGAGATAAAATGCACTTTTATCTCTTTATCGAAAGCTAAAAACGGCTGTTTTCCGAGATCTCCAACTGAAGAAACCACCAAATCAGTTGTTTTTTTAAAGTTTTTTAAAATATTTTTAATATTTTTTTCCAATTCAATTTGGCTAAAAACAAAAACCTCCAAAAGCATAGCACCCTCAAAAACAGCGGCTTTAATTCTGGTATTTCCCACATCAACTACTAAAATCATAATTTCTTTTTTGATGGGACAAAGGTACGAATTGATTTTTTTTTAAAATTGTTTTGGATAAACTAAAAATCATACTATATTTGCACCCGCAAACAAGTTCATCGAACTCCTACTAAAATAAGAGCAAAGTGAGATAATAGCGAGGTACCTTAGCTCAGATGGTAGAGCAATGGACTGAAAATCCATGTGTCCCTGGTTCGATCCCTGGAGGTACCACAAAACCCACTCAAACGAGTGGGTTTTTTGTTTTTATACAAAATCAAAAACAACTTTGTTCAAGACTTGATCTAAAACACATTCCTTTCGTCCTTGCTCAAAGCAGTATTGCAAGAAACAAAATACTCGTACAGCAATAAAATTCCCTTCAAAAGACCTCAAAAAGCGCCTTCGTTTCTGGAATCAGTAGTTCCCTCTTGTTCCCAAAAAAATATTTTATTCCGTGTACAAACTCCATAAAAACAGCCCGCACTCTCGTTTAATGCATTGCCTCCATATTCTTTTAATTAAAAACAAATAGGCCTAATTGCAAAAAACACAATCGCACACGAACCCCTTCTTATCTTTTTAATAATTCCCCTACAAAAAGATTACGCTTCTCTGTTTGCAAAAAACACTTTTTAAATAAGTAGGAAAACCAGGCTTATAAAAGGAATAACACATACCCCTGAAAAATAAAGACCGAGTAAAAAGAGGTCCTTTTACAATTTAGCTTTGCATTTTTTTTCCGGCAGCAACATCTCCCTCAGTCGCTTTATCTCCCACATTTGTATTGAAAGAAAAAACAGGTATTCCAATACGGATTTCAAAAATCATACCGAGCATCGCCCAGTGGCCATGATACAACTACAACTGGTCTTGGCGTCTTGTAAAGATTTATTTCTTGCTTTCCTTACAAAAAAGGTTCTCAGAATTATCAAAGAGTAATGACAACAAGAAGAAGAATACTCTTATTTTGATGTTTTTATCGGACTACACTGTTCTTTTTTCCTATATTTACTAAAAACCAAACTTCCTCTTTTGCCGGAACAAGCAAATTATGACCAATTGTAACACCAAGAATTAGTTGCCTGTATGCCTTTTCTCTTGAATTAAATAAAAATTAGCGATACCATTACACTATGAAAAAAATTTCCCTGTTACTGCTTTTTATTGCCACGCTGCAAGCCACTATTGCTCAAAACGGAACAGAACCCGTACACCTTACAGATCTGCTAAAAATTAAAACCATCAACAACGTCACACTAACTAAAGACGGAACAAAAGTGGCCTTTACCCTGACCACTATCGAGCCTGACCAGACTAGTACGCTGGATTATAAGTATCGAACCCAGATATATAGCGCATCCACGGCAAACACAGCCACTCCGTTGCAGTTGACCACTAGCAAAGAAGGTGCTGCAAAACCCGCATGGAGTCCAGACGGAAAGCAGCTTGCTTTTACGCGCTCCGTAGAAGACAAATCTCAAGTTTTTATTTTATCCCTAGATGGAGGAGAATCCATGCAATTGACCAGCCATAAGTACGGCGCAAACAACCCAAAATGGTCTCCAGATGGCAAAAAAATACTTTTTTCATCAAGTCTTTCTCTACAAGAATTAATTGCAGACTCTACCCTAAACAAATCACATGACATACCAACTTGGGCCATGGAAAAACCTGGTTTTACCAATAATGAACATTTGTTACCCAATAGCGACAAACCAAACCCAAATGGGAGCTTATCCCAGATAAGAGCCTATCTTGAAAAAAATGCCGTGGATAAAAAAGCAATCGTCCTAAACAAATTAAACTTTCAAAGTGAGTCGGCTATCTCATCCGAAATGACTTATAACCATTTCTTTGATATCAATGTGACTAAAGATGCTGCGCCACGACTGCTCACAAAAGGATTTTATAGTTTTACCAATGCTGACTATACTCCAGACGGCAAACAACTCATTTTCTCGGGCGATATGGACACCGCAGAAAATCCGGATCGCTCTTTAGAAAGCGAAATTTATTTAGCGGATAGTGATGGGACTAATTTAAAAATGATCTTAGGCGAAAAGGACAAAAGATACAGCAATGCCTCCGTATCGCATTCCGGAAAATGGCTTGCCTTTCTTTTTAGTTCTACTTCTTTCGTCTCAGTCCCTACCTTAGCAATAATGCCAATAAACGGAACCGAAAAAGACATTATAACGATCCCATTTGATCGCAATAAAACAAATCTCATTTGGAGTACTGATGACAAACACCTCTACTTCACTGGACAAAGCAATGGTGGAAATGTCCTGAACAAAGTCACTATTGCCACCAGAAAAGTAGATTCTTTATCGAGCAGTGAGATTGGCATTACCAGTTTTGACATTGCAAACAAAACCCTTGTTTATTCTAAAACAGCGATTTCAAATCCATCCGAACTGTATTTTTCCACTACGGATTTCAAAAAAGAAAGAAAAGCCAGTACTTTTAATGATTGGGTGCAAACTAAAAAATTATCCTTTCCTGAAAAGAAAACGTTTGTCAACGATTTAGGGATGACCATTGAGTATTGGGTAATGAAGCCTGCCAACTACCAAGCAGGAGAAAAATACCCTTTGTTGCTGGAAATTCATGGAGGGCCATCTGCTATGTGGGGACCAGGTGAAGAAAGCATGTGGCACGAATACCAATATTTTTGTAGCAAAGGATATGGTGTAGTGTATAGCAATCCTAGGGGTTCCGGCGGTTATGGTTTAGATTTTTTACGGGGTAACATCAATGACTGGGGCAAAGGTCCTGCAAGCGATGTGCTGACCGCTTTAGATAAAACTATCGATCAAGGCTGGGCTGATCCCGATAAACTATTGATAACCGGAGGTTCTTATGCTGGTTACCTGACGGCTTGGATTATCAGCCATGACAATCGATTCAAAGCCGCCTGCGCACAACGTGGCGTGTACGACCTGAACACCTTTTTTGGCGAAGGGAATGCCTGGAGACTGGTTCCTAATTATTTTGGCGGCTATCCGTGGGAACCCAAAGTGAAAGAAATTCTGGCGAGAGAATCCCCTTTGACATACGTTGAAAACATCAAGACACCATTTATTATTTTTCACGGGGGCAATGACCGTCGTACGGGATTCGTTCAGGGAGAAATGATGTATCGCAGTCTCAAGGTTCTGGGGCGTCCCGTTGAATATGTAGTCCATCCGGGAGCAACACACGAAATCACTCGCAATGGCGACAACAGACAGCGAATGGATCAAATGTTGCGAACCTATGAATTCTTTGAAAGATGGATTGCTAAAAAATAAAAAACTCAATTTTAAAATTACGTAGAATAAAAAAATTAAATTAAGTACGTTTATATAAGTATTAACCCATTGGGTGCAATTATTCAAAACGTCAGTTCGAGTGTTTTTTGTGTAGTAAAACGGAACAAACTTCTCGATACGCTTCGCACTCGAAGTGACGTGTATCGAGAACCGTTTTTAATACTAATTTTCTAGTTCTCGATATAATCCCGCCCAAAAGCGGGATCACTCGAACTGACGAAAATTATCATCAAAAATTAATTGCACCCAACGGGTTAAGTATTAATACTTGTATTTACGTAACAATACTTAATTAATTGGATTATGATTAAAGTAACAGTAGTCGGAAACGGCATGCTAGGATACAAGTTTTGCGAAAAATTTATTGCAAAACCCGGACAGGAAAAACATCAAATTACCGTATTTGGAGAAGAGCCCAGACGCGCGTATGATAGCGTTGACTTATGTAAAAACTTGGTTCAAGGCCAGAAAAACAAGCGGTTTTCCAAGCAATAGAGGCGGTTGCCTCAAATACAAAGACAAGCAAATTGCCATCATCAACTTTGAATGCAAAAAAGAATGGTATGCTTGTCAAAACGCCTGCCCTAATAAAATGAAAATGGCTCTTTCCAGAGGAATGTTGAGTTCTATGGGAGATATTCCCAAAATAGCCTGCCCTTTGCACAAAAAAACTTTTTCACTTGTGGACGGTACCAATTTAAATGGAGACGATCTAAAAATTGCGACTTATCCTGAAAAAATTATAGGTAACGAGGTATTCGTTGGCTTTTTGGATTAATTATGTATCTTTGATTTTAAACCTTTCAAATGACAATCTTACAATTCCAAAATGCCAGCGCATGGATTGATGCAGAAAATGCACAAGATCCAAATCATGAAATAGACCACTCTGTTTCGCAGCCAAAGGAACTATTGTACTCTAATCGAATGTACGAAAGGCTGATGGATTTTTATCCAAATGCATCCGAAGCTGTTCAAATTTCGGCCAAAGCACAACACATTTGCCGATGGAAAATGCCCCGAGAATCCTATCCAATGGATCGAGTGGGCTATTTAAAATGGCGCGAAGATTTGAAAAAATTTCACGCTAAAACCACTGCTGAAATTTTAGAAAAAGCAGGATATTCCACAGCATTTATTGCACGGGTTTCTTTCCTTATCGAAAAAAAATTACTCAAAAAAGATATCGAAACACAACTCCTTGAAGATGTAATTTGTTTGGTGTTTATGGAATTTTATTTGGATCCTTTTGTTCAAAAACACGACCGAGAGAAAATGAAAAATATTATCTTGAAAACCTGGAATAAAATGTCTGAAAAAGGACAACAGGAAGCCCTAAAAATAAAATTTAGCGCTGAAAATTTCGATTTGATAAAAGAAGCGCTTGGTTTGTAAATCGACATGCTTATGAAAAACAGAGCCACAGCATCTGTTGACAAAGACACCTTCAAAAATCTAAGACGATTCTATCTATTTGCCTTATTGACTATTGTGGTTACGGTTCTGTTAAGTAATTGGGCTCTTCCGTAATCTTAAGTGCGTTGTTGATGATTCCAAAATGGATATTACAAACATCCCTGAAGAGCTCGCTCATTCTCTCAAATGACAAGTATTGTCTAGTATGCATATAAGCAATAGTAGCTTGAATATTAGATTCATAACTGGTAGGCGAGTTAACTCGGCTAGGGAACAAAGCTTTGGTATGATAGCCACAAGGACAAGTTTTTTGAAATATACCGTGTTCAGTAAATTCAGGAATAATCGGTGGTATGTCAACAACTTGTCTGCGTAGCATAAATAGTGCTAGTTGATCAAACAAATCATCACCACAATGATTGCAAAATTCTAGTTGGTGCTCAATGACAACATCTGGGTTGGCAATCATTTCCAAAGTATTGCCTTGGTGACCTGGTTGTCTGCCTATTTTTTTTGGTTTTAAAGGTCTATTTAATTTTGGCTTTCGTGATGTGCTTCGCAGTTCGTCTTTTGATGATGAAACTGAACTATTACGACTGTTTTTTGCGATGCGTTAGGTCATCGATTTTATCAAGTAATTTTTCAACTAATGATTCTAATCGGGTAACTTTGACCTCTAATTCAGCAATACGTTTTTTATCTGTGTTCTATTTCTATTTGTTTGACACAAGGGAAACAAACACCTACAAAAAGCAACTAAAATCAGGCGAATACTTGTTAAGAAGTAATAAACAATTACTTAAAATAAAGCTGTTTTTTTAAAAGCAAAAAGTTAAAATTGTTTATAACTATGTTTTTTTTAGAACAGGCTGAATAGTTACGGCTTTTCAATTATTTCATTCAACAACTAGTTGATATTTAAGATTATGTCGCAGTACTACAATAGATTTTACAGATTAGTCAGTGTCAAAATATAATATTTATTACAAATTTCAATTGGGATTTATTTCAAATTAGTATTTTTGATTTGAATATTTAAACATATCTAATCCGCTAATACTTAATTTTTTTTAACACGATAATCTTCACTACTCACATGGCAAAACCTATTTTACTTTTAGAAGACCATAAATTGGTAACGGATTGTTACATTATGGCATTACATAGTTTAAATCTATATACCGATATTATTGTATCTCATTCTTTGCATCATGCTTATACTACTTTAACAGATCCAAATTTTAATATTTTGAGGTTAGCTATTTTAGATTTCAGTATGGCCGAGTATGAGCCTCTTAATTTAAAAAATGGTGAAGATATTGCTTTGATTATACGGTCAAAATTTCCTGATGCGAAAATTATATTTATCTCAGGACAACTTCACAGTTTAGAATTAGAAAGTCTATTAAAAAATATTAAACCTGATGCTATTGTTGAAAAAGCAGATATAAACTATAGTGATCTGAGTATTATTTTCCAAAAGGTGCTTAATGGAGGAGTATTTTACAGTAGTCATATTTTACAAAGAATAAAGCATAATAAATCCAATTATATATTTTTAGATTATCTGAATTTAATGATTATTCAATTGATTTGTAAAGGTATAGCTACCAAGAATTTGCCAATGCATTTACCGATTTCACTAAGTGCTGTTAATAAAAGAAAAGCTAAAATAAAAGTTATTTTGAATATTGAGAATGGTTCTAATGAAGCAATTATAAAGGAAGCCAAAAAACGTGGGTTGATTTAAAGTACAATTGTAAATTTAACATTTTGGGTAGTTTTACTACCCTTTTTTATTTTAGAAGTTTTTTATTTTTGTTCATTTTTAACTAATCAAAATGAATTTTATGAGAAAACACTACATATTAGTAATGCTATTATTTCCACTATTATCATTCGCACAAGATAAAATACTATTCAGTTACGACCAGGCTGGGAATCAAGTTTTGCGGGAAATATGTATTAATTGTAATGCTAGAACTACAGCTAAACCAGTAAAAGAATTAAAAAAAGAGGACTTACAAAAAATTGATCAGATTTCTTATTATCCAAATCCTGTATCAGAGGAACTCTATCTTAATTGGGAATTGGTGCCAGATAAAAAAGTAGTTGAAATTAAATTAATTTCAATAAATGGCACGTTACTACAAAGGTATGTTCCTGCCGACAAACAAATGTCAATCAGTTTTCAAGGTTATCCAAGTGGACTTTATGTAGTTCAGTTTAGTTATAATACTGATGAACAAAAGAGTATTAAAATTATTAAGAAATAGTTACTATCCTTCAGTACCGTTTACTCTTTATATATTTCAAAAAAAACAATTTACAATATTTTACATATCCAATAGAATTTAATATGAAAAAACTTTATTTTTTACTCTTCTTGTTTGGACAATTTTGTTTGGCTCAGAATTTCACAGATACCAAGGGAGAATTACAAATTTCTAATTCTGGAACAGCTTCCTTTAATTTGCCCATCGCAGTACCCCCAAGTATTATGAATGTCGCTCCAGTAATTAATCTTACCTATTCTAGTGGAGCTCGGGGAGGTATTGCTGGACAAGGGTGGAGTATCAATAGTATTTCATCTATAACTCGAATGGCTACAAGAAGAGACATTGATGGATTTGTTGATGGGGTAGATTTTGATAGTGATGATAAATTAGCCTTAGATGGTCAGCGTTTACTTATAAAAACAGGTGCTTATTGGGGAAGCGGATCTACCTATGAAACGGAATACAAAAGCAATACTAAAATTGAGTATGTTGTTCAGGGTAATATGGCTTTCTTTGTCGTTACGGCACCGGATGGCTCTAGGTCATGGTATGGGAGTACTGGAAATGGCACTTATCAAAATGCAGTTTCAGTAACAGCTTGGCATATTGTGCGCTATGAGGATGTGAATGGCAATAGAATTGATTATAACTATATGAATGTGGTGTATAATGCTACTAATCAACTTTACATTTCAAGTATTTCATTTAGCGGGAATCCCAGTGCGGGAATTGCATTTCAAAATTCAATTGTATTCAATTTTAAAAATTCACAACGTGTGGAGCGCGATTTTATTGGTGGAAACCCTTCTTATGCTTCTAAGATTTTAGATAATATTGAAGTACGAACTAACAACACTATTTTTAGAAAATATCAATTGTCTCATATAGAAGATTACTTTTTAGGATACGAAAGGGTACAAAGTATTAAAGAACTTAATGCTCAAAATGAAGAATCAAACCCAGTTGAATTTGAATATGACATTAGCCCTAGATTTTTAGAAAGAAAGGAAAAATCATACGTAAACAACTTAGCTTTTGACAAAATAGATTTAGCAGGTGATTTTGATGGTGATGGTAGACTGGATTTTACGGCAAAAGATAAAATGTACACGAACCTTTTCTTGGGAAACAGTGGAAATACTCCTATTGATATGCCTGCCAAAGATGGCCAAATATTTATAGGAACTACTCTTACAAACAATAAAATGAATCAATTTCAGTCCATTTTTTATGTTAAAGAATCGCTGAATAGTATTGAGTTTAAAGCGTATAATTTAAATGCTACTGGTTTAACTTTGAATTATACAAAAAGTCTAAATTTCAATAACACAATGCTCTTAGATCCAAGTTCAGAGGGTTATTGTGCAGAACAAGCCAATTTACAAAAAATCAATACTTACCTCGAGGGTGATTTTAATGGAGATGGGATAAGTGAATTTCTTATTGAAAGCTTAAGAAATCAGAGAAGCACTACATACGAATATACAGAGTATGACCATAATACTGGTTATCCAATAAATGAATATTGTACAGAAACTTTTGATTATGACGGACTGGATTTTCACCTAGTTAACTTGGACCCTAATGCAAACACGTCAATTGGACAAAAAGATTTTGCTTTAATACCTAATGGAAATCTTTTAGAGGGTGGAAAAAAGTTTGTCATGGATTTTAATTCAGATGGCAAATCGGATATTTTACTTATAGATTATAACAGGAATTATAAAGTAATAGGCTTTAAACAGCTCAATGCTGCGCCATGGGTCGAATTGGAACTGCTAGGTTTTGGTATTATTGACAGTTATTCAGACACAAAACAAATCCTTTTTGGAGATTATAATGGAGATGGGAAAACGGATATTATGATTCCCCATTCAGAAGGAGGAAGTGGGCATACTTTGTGGCATATTTATTACAGTAATCCAAAAACATCTGGTGGTGATTTTTTCACAAAAGAAAGTCACAATATAGTTGAATACTGGCCTAATACAGGAACAACATATAGTACTCAAACTGATTTTAGTAGTTATTATGCAATTGATGTAAATAAAGATGGTAAATCAGACATTGTACGAGTTTGGAGAAAATATTACAAACCAAAATGGACGATAAATGATCATAACACACAATGGCGCGTAACCAGCTATGTAAATAATTTAGGGAAACTAGATTATCCAGGGTTCAATTATGATTATGATTCAGGACTGTTTGATAATGACTCTCCAGATATACCTATTCCAGTAACCTCAAATTTCAGATACAATGGAGCCAATACTGATCTTGTACTTGTAAGAGGACATCATAATAAAATTGAGTATTACCAATTCTATAAAAATGTAGAAAAAGAAAATAGATTAATATCGGTAACTGCAGCTAGTGGAAATATAAAGCAAACTATTGATTATAAACCAATGGAAGCAAGTGATACTAGTTATGGTAATGCGACATCCGATTTTTATTCTTCAAGTGATTCGGTAACCTATCCCAACATTGAAATTATCCGTAACCCTACCAGTTTTTTGGTCTCTAAATTAACTGCTACAATCAATGGGATTTCTAAATATCAGGATTTTAGATATAGAGGGTATGTTTCTAACTTCAATTTCGGAACTGTTGGTTTCATTCGGACTTCTAGAAGCAGCTGGTATTTATCAGATTCGGATTCAAAAATTTGGTCAACACAACACAATGATATAACACTAAAAGGAGCAACTACTCTTTCTTGGTCAAGTACTAATTCCAATACTGTTTTTGATGCAGTACCTACAGATTTATTAAATACCAAAACGAACACTTTTGATACTTATATACATCCAGCCTCAAAAGTTTACAATGTTTTATTGAACAAACAATCGACAATTGATCATTTAACTGGAGTAACAACTGAAGATACTTTTACTTATGACGGCTCAGTCAACTCTAGTTCGTATTATGGACTAGAAACACAACGAGTTTCTAAAAAAAGTATTGGCACTGCCCTGCAGGGAACAGCAACCACCACCTCAACCTATGAAAATAACCCATCAGGTGTAGGGGCAAATTATTATGTAGGACGTCCTAAAACTATTGCTACTTCAACATCAAATAGCACCGGCGATACGAGAACAACTAGTGAAACGTATACCTATTCTGGAACGACATTATCCAAATCTGAAAAAACGGGTCATAATACCGGTTATGCTCTCGTCGAAGATATGACGTATGATACATTAGGGAATTTACTAACAAAAACTATTAGTGCTCCGGGCGCTCCAAGTCCTGTTGCTTCAAGAACAATTACTGATGAATACGACAACTCTAAACGATTCGTTATAAAGAAAACAGATCATCAAGGATTTATTAATCAGTTTACCTATAATACTTTGGGCCAAGTACTATCATCAACAAATTATATGGGTGTAGTTAGTACTAATGGCTATGATAGTTGGGGCAAACTAATTAATTCATCGGTATCAAATGCTTCAGCAACACCCCTTACAACAACAACAGTCTATAACAAATTAAGTTCTGGTGGATATACTACAACCACTACCAATAATTTAAATGGATTATCTGTTGTAGAATATGATGTTTTAGGTCGTGAAGTGCGCAACTCAACAAAAGGATTGGCAGCTGGATCTATGATCTCAACCATGGTTTCTTATGACGCTTTAGGAAGGAAATCATGGGTAAGTGAACCCTATTTTTCATTCCCTAATAGATTTACTAATTATGAATATGATTATTTACAACGTCCCGTAAAAGTAACTGCACCTACTGGTCGTATACAAACATTATCCTATTCAGGATTGACAACTGCAAGTATTGATGATGGAAAAACCACCACTGCAGCGCTTGATGCTTTGGGGAATAAAATAGAAACTACTGATCCAGGTGGTGTAATTGCATTCACGTACTACGCTAACGGTCAATTAAAACAATCTAATTATGAGGGACATAAAGTAACAATTAGTATTGACGGATGGGGTAATAAAATTGCTATGAATGATCCTAATGCTGGAAATTATTCCTATACTTATGACGCTTTTGGTCAATCCTTGACAGAAACGACTCCGAAAGGAAGTACAACCAATACCTATGACGCTTATGGTAAATTGATAAAGAAAAAATTAATTGGCGATGGCACTGATATAGAAACAGATTATGTTTATAATTCATTAAATCAACTTACTAGTGAGACTAGTAAAAAATCTAATGGAGTTAGTATTGATGTGTTCACGTATGGCTATGATAGTTTGCATCGCTTGTTAACAACCAGTGAATCCAACAGCCGATTTACACAATCTAAATCGATCACATTCGATTCGTTTAGCAGACCTGTTACCAGTACCAGTACCACTCAAGAATTGATTACTGGGATGGTGGCTACTGTGGTGACAAAGAATAACTATAACACCTATAATGGCATTATGGACAAAATTACCGATGGTAATGATGCCGTATTGTGGCAGTGGAATACCGCCAATGAAAAAATGCAATCGTTGACAGAGACACTAGGGAATGGTATTGCCATTACCAATGCCTACACAATTGATGGGTATTTTAGTTCACAAAAACACCTGCTATCCAGTACAGCTATTTTGCATAATACGTATGATTTTAATGGAATAAAAGGTACATTAAACAGTCGCCAGAACCTAACACTAGGCACTAGTGAAAGTTTTATCTATGACAACTTGGATCGATTGACGCAATGGACGAATCCATTGAATGGTACTAGCGATTCTAACAGCTATGATAACAAAGGACGTATTACCACCAACAATAAATTAGGTTCAGTAAATTATAACACAGACGTAGCAACTGGTATTTACAGAAAGAGTGCTATTGTCCTTACTCCCGAAGGGAAGAATTATTACAACACATTACCCAAACAAGTAGTGAGTTATACCATGTTCAAAAGCCCGATAAGTATAAATGAGAGTGATAAAGGAAGTACTACTTTTGCTTACAATTCGCATTTGTCCCGTCAAACTATGAATTATGGTTTTACCATTACACCACCAGCTACTACCGGAGTATATACTAAAACTAAGGATTATACTGATGATGGTACGGTAGAGATTATTAAAACCCCTACAACTATTACCATTCGTACCTATATTGCAGGAGATGCCTATGGTGCCCCACTGTATGTAGAAAAAATAAAAAACCTAGCGACAGGAACTATAGTCGATAAAAAGTACTACTTACATCGCGATTATTTAGGCAGTATTATTGCCATTTCTGATGAAAATGGACTAGCCATAGAACGCCGTCATTTTGATGCTTGGGGAAATTTAGCTAAATTGCAACAAAATGGAGTAGCAATAGTTTTACCTACAGATGGTACCGCTGCAAAATTGCTTTTCTTAGATCGTGGTTATACGAGTCATGAACACCTTTCTGAGGTAGGCTTAATTCATATGAACGGTCGTTTATATGATCCTGTTTTACGTTCTTTCTTAATGCCCGATAATTTTATCCAGCAACCGGAGAATACCCAAAACTACAACCGCTATGCGTATGTGTTGAACAACCCACTAATGTATACCGATCCTAGTGGGGAAATAATTCCTTTTTTGGTTGCAGTTGCTATTGGCGCAGCTGTTTCTGCTACCGTTTATACTTTAACTGCTCTAATGAGCGATGTACCTTTTAGTGTTGGTGGCTTGCTAAAAGCCACTTTTAT